>JAPLMX010000207.1 GCA_026386805.1 Phycisphaerae bacterium
AGACTCCACGTTAGCACCTCCAAGAGGAAAAGACCGCGAGAAGCGGGAGGACCAGGGTAGTTGAATGTTCGATTAGTCACGCGATGGCCCCTTTTAGGGGCCTTCCTCATACCACCGGCTCTGCCGGTGGTTCTGATTGAAGCGCCCCCATAGGAAGTTGAGCACAATCGGCGCCGTAAACTCTATCCCTAACGCTTTGGTAAAGAGATCCTTCAGCGATTCGGAGGTGACATGGTCAACGTTGTACATCGGCAACAGGATATGACCAGCCGCTATTCCTTCTGAGAGCGAATCAAATACCACTCCGGTCGCAGACGCATGAAAGTTCTGTTGTCTTGCGTCGTAGTATTGGAGCATATCTGTGAGATCATCTGTTCGCTCAGTAATGAAACCTGCAGGGTTATCTTTGACTACGAATAGAGCCCCTTTTCCAATCGACCGCAGAGTCGCTGCCGCTTGGTATGTTTCATAGGCGAGTTTCTCGAGGCTGTAGAACTCTACCAGATCGGCACAGGTGAACTGGCTCAAGACAAGTTGGTTTCCTGTTTCAGATAGGAGTCTTCTCTCAGGTTCAAATGTCGGAGCCATGAGAAGACCGCCAAGCACTTTGTCGATAGGGACGTCCTTGCTCCCGCATACTCGATCACATAGATCGAACCGTGCGTACTTCTGAATAGCGATTTCAAGTATAGCTCTGGTAAGCGCTATTGTCACCGGTCTACTGTCCTCACCAACGTGACCCGGTGAGAGCCTCCGGTACAGATGCAACCAGTAAGCGAGTGATGACTTGGAGATTGTCTGCTGCATCTCTCCTTCGAGCGTTCGAAGATATGTCTGGAGATAGGATCGGCCTGTCTGCAAATCATACTCACCCGGCGGAATGAATTGCCAGAACCTCCTACGGATGGGATGAACCTCTGAAGAAGCACACCCCGACCGCGTCAACTCCTCATGGAATAGCTGAAATGCTCGGCTGTAGTACTCCAGCACTAACACTGAATCCTGCTTCCCATGCGGACGTTTCTTAACCTGCTGATTCCTTTGTCTCTGCCTTTTTAAATGCCGTTTCGACACTGTTGATCCTTCGTGCAGTCCGCGATACCAGAAATATAGCGTCTGCTCAAATTGTCGGAATCTGGGGACATCGTACTCAATTGAGCGCCGCAATAAGTGAGATGTCCCCAGCATTCTGCTTCAATTCTCTCTGCCCGCCGATCGTCGGTAATCCGCTGATGTCTACTTGGTCGTTGCTCCAGGCAACCGCCGTTGCAGCTTCTGATACAGCTCGCGCCCCACCCAGGCGTCCGTGGCCGCATATGCGATCTGCGCCCGAGTCAAGGTGGCCTGGGCCCAGTTGGAAGTCTGGGCATGCTTGGACACCCGGAATCCCAGCAACATCGTGGCCAGCCCACGAAGACCCTGATGCGTACAACCGGCCCGCTTGGCCAGTTCTCCCACATCCACAAATCCTGCCGGTGTGAACGAGGCCAACTTGGTCAATTCCTGCACATCGCGATCCCAGGCGACGCCCGCCTTAATGATCTGGGGATTGGCCAGCAGCCGGCATAAAGCCTGGGACAAACGGCAATGGCGCAATTGAAAGATGTAGGCCGCTTGTTCCCCGACCAATTGCAGGACCGCAGGCAGGTAGCTCTGCCCCACGCGAAACGTGGGGCGTGTTTCCGTATCAAACCCCAGGACCTTCTCCTTTTCCAACTGCCGAACCGCCGGCTCGATTTGTTCGGATCGGCGAATCAAATGGATGCGTCCTTGATATTTTCTGATCGGATGCGCATTGATCTGCTCCTTGGTCAGCCGAGGCCGCGCTGCGTCAGAAGACACGTCAAATTCCCTGGGTGTATTCCGCTCTGTCATTGTTGAATCCGTCATCCAATATACCCGGCCTGCTGACACAGTCCAGCAAAGCCTACCGAGGTCGCATCGTCCAAGCTACCGTGGGGCCGATAGTAATTGTAATCCATCCGCCCACGCTCCACCACGCATTTCCTCCAGGATCTTGCACGGCCACGGTATATCTGGTAAAGTCCTGCATGCCGTATCGGTACACAAGATTCTCTATCAGGCGACTCTGAGAAACGGATGATCCCATGGCGAAGCGACTGTCTAATAGGCAACGAATTGAACGGATGGCCGAGGAGGCTTCGATAAAGACCGAGGATAAGGAACCAAAACCAAGTGTGCGAAAGGCATCGAGCTCCCGAAAGACCTCGCCAAAACAGAAGCGTATGAAATTCATTTGGAGAGGCGTGGACGAGAATTCCAAGGAGATAGCATCTTTCCCTTACCCGGGGAAAGGCGAGGCGGAGGCACGGGCCTCTGAGCTTTCCGAGAAGACGGGCAAGGCGCACACGGTGAACCTCGTCCGAGTGCCAATGGCGGACGATGAATAGGAAGTGAGCGCTGAGCGGACTACATCTGCCTTTTTGCCCGTAGGGGTTCTCAGGACGCCGCGGCGATGGATTCGAGGTGCTCCCAGCGCTCGAAGGCTTGGGCGTGTTGGGCTTCGATCTCGGCCAGTCGCTTCGTGACGAGTACGACGTTGTCCGGGTGGCGATAGAACGCGGGATCGGCCAGTTGGTGGTGCAGGACGGCCAGTTCGCCTTCCAGCGACTCGATCCGCGCCGGCAGCGACTCCAACTCTCGGGACTCTTTGAACGAGAGCTTCCGCGTTTGGCCGGCCTTGCGGGCTTCCTTGTAGGGGGAACTAAAGGTACGCGGTCCATTTTCGAGAGGGGATCGCTGAAGGAGGCTTCGCGGGGCAGTTCCCCAGCCGAGGGCCGCTGGGGTACACCTTCAGCCGTTCACGGTTCCCAGCAAGAGCCGGGAATTCCGACGACGCCACTATGATTCCATGTTCGGAGTCCCGCCTTCGTACATGTTTAGCCTCATGGGCAGTTGCTTGGGTGGCACGGCCAAAGGGGCCTCAAACGCGGCCCATCGCGTTTGAGGAGCCTTTGACCGTGGTTGCCCGCAGACGGAGAACACGGTCAAGCAGGGCTTGGCCGTGCCACCCGGCGCAATCGAGTGCTCAGGCTAAACACGTATCCGCCTGAAGGTGGAACTCCGAACATGGCGTAGACGCTGTAAGGGCGAATGATTATTTGCGCCTACACACACGTTAACACACAGGGCCCTGCGGCGTCTTATAGGCGGTATGAAAGGGTGAAACAAGTGTCAAGTGGGAAGGTTCAAGTTGGAAGTCGAGTGCGCAGATGACTGAGAACCACCGGTCCAAATCTTCGCCCGAAGCTCAGGATGTGGTTGGCGTCGTGGATGAGCTGCTCCAGAAGGCCGTGGCCTGCGGAGCCAGCGATGTCCACTTTGAGCCTACCGGGAGCGATTTGAAGGTCAAGTACCGGCTGGACGGCGTCTTGAGCCCGGTCGAGAGCCTGCCGGCCGCCGTGGCCGATAATGTTGTGGCACGGCTCAAGGTGCTCGGCGGTCTGCTGACCTATCGCAATGATATCCCACAGGAAGGCCGGCTGGAGCTGGACGGCAAGGCTTCCGGCAAGGTTACGGACGTCCGCTTGGCCGTGTTTCCGACGATCTACGGGCAGCGGGCCGTGGTCCGGCTGTTCTACTGCAACGAGGAACTCATGGCGCTGGAGCACCTCGGCTTCGCGGCCCAGATCGAATCGCGCCTCAAGACGATCGCGGCGCAGAACCAGGGAGTCCTGCTCCTGACCGGTCCGGCCGGCAGCGGCAAGAGCACCACCTTGGCGGCCCTACTTCGCTACATTGTCAGGACCCTCCCGGGCAAGAGTATCGTGACCCTGGAAGACCCGGTCGAGATCCGGGTCGATGGAGCTACCCAAGTTCCCATCACGCCGCACGGGCAGATGACGTTTCCGACGGCCCTGCGCTCACTGTTGCGGCAGGACCCGCAGGTGCTGATGATCGGTGAGATTCGCGATGCCGAGACCGCCCGGATCGCCATCGAGGCCGGCCTGACGGGGCATCTGCTGATGAGCACGATGCACAGTGGCTCGCCCGCCGGGGCGCTGCTGCGATTGCTGGAGATGGGCATCGAGCCGTACCAAGTGACCTCCAGCGTATCCGCCGTGGTGAACCAAAGACTGATCCGGCGGCTGTGCGACGGGTGCAAGAGGATGGGGCCGGGCGGCGAATTTGAGCCGGTCGGCTGTGATGCGTGTCTCGGCACGGGTTTTTGCGGCCGGACGCTGATCACCGAGATGGTCCAGCTCGACAGCGACCTGCGTAAGTCGCTCTTAGCCAAGGCGGACCTCGATACCCTGGAGGTCCTGCTCCGGGACAAGGGCCACGCCACGATGCTCACCGACGGCAAACGCTTAGTCGAGGCAGGCGTCACGACGCAGGACGAGTTGGAGAAGGTATGTGGAGCAGATCGAATCACGTAGCGGATGGTCTCCGCACATGCACAAGGGCAGCATGGGCTAAAGCCCATCCTACGTCTGGGGCTATGCGTTGGAGAACGATCATGGAACGAATCGTGGCGTATTCTGTGGTTGTCCCTGCGATTTGCGCGGCGGCGCAGCCGCAAGTGGCGGTGCCGGTGAAGAAACTGGCCGTCCACGTGGCGGCGGAGAGCAAATCGCCCGCTGAGCGGCGGTTTTTGCCCGGGGCGCAGGAGGCGACAGACGGCGACGCCTTTGTGCTGTATGAGAAGGCCATCAGATCGTTGCCAAAGGACCTCGACTGGGGGCCGATCACGGGCTGGAGGCAGACGGTGGTAAAAGACCTGCCGCTGGAGGAGGTCGCGGCGTCACTGCGGCCGTTCGAGGCGAGCCTGGCGCTGTTGGAGCAGGCCGGCAAGTGCCGCCGATGCGAGTGGCCGCTGATTGTCGAGGACGAGGTTCCCGCGAATCTCCGGGCGTGCCGCAACATGGTGCTGCTGCTGTCGCTGAAGGCTCGATATCATCTCGGCCGCGGCGACTATGAGTCGTGCGTGCGGACTCTGGGAACGGGCTTTGCCTTGGCCCGGCATCTGAGTGCGGGTCCGAACGTGCTGCACCTGCTCATCGGTGCGGCCGTCAGCACGCTCGTCTGCGGGCAGGTCGAGTTGTATGTCCAGCAGCCCGGCGTGCCAAGTCTGGAGGCGGCGCTTCGGACGATCCCCAGGCCGCTGTTCGATGAGAAGCACTCGGAGATCTACGGACAGGACCCGAAGAGCCAGGACGAGATTCGGCTTCTGCTGCGCCGGGCCAACCGTCATATCATCGCCCTACAATATATTGAGACCCTGCGGTCGTATACGACGAAGACCGGCCGGTGGCCCGAGACCCTCGATGATCTCAAGGCCGGTCTGCCGGCGGACCCGGTGACGGGTAAGCCGTTCACGTACAGACGACCAGCGGAGACTCAGGCGGTTCTTGAGGGACCCGTGCCGGAGGGAGGCAAAGCCAAGGATGGCATCCAGTACGAGCTGAGCATCGTGAGGGATTCGTGAGATCATTTTGACGGGGCTTTTGCCATGGCGACTTTTCAATACAACGCGTTGACCGGGGCCGGAAGGCTGATGAAGGGGACGATCGAGGCGGGCTCGCCCGCTGAGGCGGCCGAAACCCTCAAGCAGATGGAGCTCAACGTTAGTGTGCTGGAGAAGGCCAAGTCCGAGCAGCCACGGACGCCGGTGGGCCGCAACGAGTTTCTGCTGTTCAACCAGCAGTTGGCCTCGATCACGAAGGCGGGCGTCCCGCTGGAGAGGGGGCTTCGCGAGCTCTCACGCGACGTCGCCTCCCAATCGATGCGTCGGCTCATCGATAGTGTCGCGGCCGACCTGGAGGCGGGCGTGCCCATCGAGGACGCGTTCGGGAAACGGGAGAAGCAGTTCCCGCCGCTCTACGGCCGGATCTTGAAGGCGGGAGTCGAGACGGGCCGGCTCAGCGAGATGCTCACGAGCCTCAACCGCCACCTGGAGCTGGCCGGACACACCCGGCGCATCATCTTCGAGGCCATCAGCTATCCCGTCGTGATCCTCACCTTGGGTGCGATCATCATCACGGGCGTCTTTCGGTTCGTGATTCCCCAGTTCAGACCCGTCCTGCAAGACATGATCGGCGGCAAACTCAATCCGCTCACGACCGCCGTGCTGGCCCTGGCCGACCATCTCGTCCCATTTTGGGCCAGCGCCAGCATTCTGATCGGGGTCGTGGTCGTCGCCCTGATGATGCTCTCCACTACCCCGGCCGGCCGGCGGTTTCGGGAGACCTTTCTTCTGGGAGTGCCGGTGATCGGCAGGCTCTACTACAACAGCATCCTGAGCCGGATGGCGGAGGCGATGGCGGTGCTGATCGGCGCGGGCTGCGACATCCCGGAGGCGCTGCGGCTGGGGGCCGTCAGCTCCGGCAGCGAGAAGCTTCTGCTGGATAGTGAGATCGTGGCCGGACAGGTCGAGCGGGGGGCGAACATCCTCGAAGCCGGCCGGGGCGCGCGCCTGCTGCCGCGACTGTTTCTGTACTCCATCCAATTGGGGGCGCAGAGGAACGAGCTGCAGGACAATCTCTACAGCCTGGGCGAGATGCACGCCGATCAGGCCCGCGTGGGACAGTCCCATCTGCAGATTATCCTGCTGCCGCTGTTGCTGGTGGCGATCGGCGGGGTGCTGGCCCTGGCGATTCTCGCGGTGTTTCTGCCGATCATCCAGGTGGTCACAAGTCTCAGTGCCGCAGGCTAACAGGAGGCAACATGTCTGAGTTGGCAGTCATAGGGATTCTCGTTCTGGCCGGCTATGTCATCCTCGGGTACAAGAGGCCGGGGATTGCATTCACCACGGCGCCCGTCGCCGCCTTCATTCTCCTGTATGTCGCCATCGTGACCGAGGCCCCGGAGATCCTGGTTCTGGCCCCGACGCTCTTCGTCGCCACGCTGATCGCCGTTGCGGCCTCGGGCCTCAATCCCGAATCCCGGCAGTGGTTTCACTGGTGGGCCTGGCGGCTCCTGCTCGCGATTGTCGTGATGCTTCTGGCTGGGGCGGTCTTCGCGGGCTTCGACATTCTCGCCGCCGGCTACGTTCTGCCCCTGCTTTTTATTCTGGGGATCGTGGCGTTCGTCGCATCGCTCGTCCACTATGGCGTGGTCTCCCGGCGGGTGACGGTCATGAGCGTCTTCACGACCATCGGCGCGAGCATGAGGCAGAATCTGCCCTTGCCGATGGCCTTGGACTGTGCCGCCAGCGGTCACGAGGGCGGCACCGCCTTCATTCTCAGAGGGATCAAGATGTGGCTGGTCAAGGGCTACTCGCTGACGGAGGCGATTCGGCGCGGCTACCCCCAATGTCCCTCCCGGGCCTTGGCGATGCTTTCGGCCGGCGAGCGGATCGACCAGCTTCCGATGGCACTGAGGGCCATTGAGACGGATCTGAAGACCAGCGCGACGGAGCAGAACCGGCTGCAGCCGGTCCATCCGTTCTATCCCGTGGTCGTTCTGACGTTTGCCTTTGTGATCGTCCTGGCGATCGTGACCTTCGTAATGCCGCAATTCAAGATGGTCTTGGCGGAGATGGCGGGCGGCAGGCTGCCGGCGGCCACTCGCATACTGGTCGAAATCATGAACCTGATCGTCCATGACGCCGATTGGATGACGTGCCTGGGCCTCCTCGCTTTGATCGTCGTGGGGGTGGGGCTGTACCGGCTGTCGCGCAGGCGACGCCCGGAGAAGCCATACCTCCACACCTGGGTCACTGATTCCCTGAAATGGTTCTTGCCGGTCGTACACTGGTTTGAGAGGAACCGGTCCACGGTGCAGGTGGTGGAGCTGCTGCGGATGTCGCTGAACGCCGGCGGCCCGGTCAACGAAGCCATCCGGGGCACGCTGCAACTGGATGTCAACGTGTTCTTCCGAACGCGGCTGGTCTGTTGGCTGCGGCGCGTCGAGCGGGGCGAGAACATCGCCGAATCGGCGCGGCGCTGCGGGCTGGGCGCCGCCTTGGCCTGGGCGTTTGAAGGGGGAGCCCAGACAGGCAATACGCCGGCGGTCCTCGAAATGCTCGAAGCCCACTACCGATCCAACTACAGCTACCGCGTCAACCTGACGCGCTTCATCCTGTGGCCGCTGGGGATCATCGCGCTGGGGGCAACGGTCGGATTCATCGTCTACGCGATCTTCTCGCCCGCCGTGGCGATTCTCAGAAGTCTTGCAAGCACCATATACCCTTAGTAGCATGGGCGTCCCGCCCATGAATTCAGGATCACGGGCAAGATGCCCGTGCTACAGTGAGGCATACGCATGGAAAAGAAAAGTGGCGCATCCATGAGCCCAAATAGGATTCGATGCCGTGGTTTTCTCCTGGCGGAACTGATGGTGGCCACGGCTTTGCTCGGCCTGATCATCACGTGCCTGGCGGTTTCGATGAACGGGTTCTCGCTGGTCAATGACTGCCAGTGGGCCCGCCAGCGCTGTGCCGCCGCGGCCGAGGCCCAGCTTGACAGTATCACCGCCACGGGGCGGCTGATCGAGCCACCGGAGATCAAACGCCTGTGGCCCGGGGTGGATGTCTCCGTGAACAGGTCGCCGGGAGCCGCGCCTTGGGAGGGGTTGGAGCTGGTCCAGGTCACAGCCTCTGCCCAGGCCGGCCCGCGAAGGATCACGGCTCACCTGGCTCGCTACGTGGAGCGAGCGTCCGCGCTCGCCACACAGGGTCGTGCGGGGACGCACGACCTACCGTCGGCCGCGGTGGAAGGAGGGCGATCCTGATGCGAAAAGCCTTCACACTCATCGAGTTGCTGGTGGTCGTCACCGTTCTGCCGATCGTCATGGTGGCCATCAGTGGCGTGTATGCGACGTTCATCCGCGACGTCCCGCGAATCACGCGCGTCCTCCAGGAGAATACGACGGTGCTCGACCTGCTCGAGCAGATGCGCCGGGACGTGGATGGGGCCGTCGGGCTGCCGGAGCGGTTCGAGGGGCAACACGCGAGCGAGCGCACTTTGCTGATCGAGCAGCCCGGCCATGTCATCTGTTACCAACTCGAGGACGGACGGATCGTGCGAACGTTGTTCGTAGCGACGCCGTCAGGCGTTTCTTCGGATGCCCTGGCGGGCACACTACAAACAAGGCCGCCATCCGACCAGGAGCGCGTCTGGCGGATACGGGACGCCGTCATCACGTGGCGTCTCTGGGAGGGGGACCCCAATCGCGCCGCACCGCGACTGGGAGCCGGGCACGAGGGCAGAGCTTACGCGGTCGAGATCCATTCGCACGTGAAACAACGGGTGGACGGGTTCCTGAGAGAGAAGCTGGCCGATACACAAGTCTTCTTTCTTCATGGGCTGGTGAAAGAAGGTGAAATCCGATGAGAAGGAATGAAGGCGCCGTTCTGACGCTCGTCATCGTGGCCCTGATGCTGGTGGGCGTCGTCATGTTCGTCCTGACCGAGGGATCCAACACGATGCTCTTCCAGGCGGACACCGGTTATCTGCGGGCAGTGGAGCGGAATCTGATCGCCAGCGGTCTGGCTTGGGCGCGAGAGAGGGTGTTGAGCAACGCCGATGTGCAGAGCACGGAGCCTACCGAGCTGGACACGACTGCTTTTGGCTTGCCGAACGCCAAGCTGGTCGTCCGAATCCTGGAGGTGCAGGGCGGCACGGCCAAAGTCCGCATCGAAACCTCGTGCCACAAGGGCCGACGCACGCTCCACACGTCCCGCACGTTCAGCGTTGCTGGGCGAGCACCGTCCCGCGTGCAGGTGCGTGCCGGAGCCGGCAGTCTTTCGGCAGGATCGTGCCTTCGTTGTGCCAGCAGACGTAGCACTCGGTGGGCCGAACCCGCTGGCCTTGCCGGCTGCAAAGCACCGCGTGGGGACAGTCCGCGCAGAGATACTGACAGCGTCTGCACGTGGGCAGCTTCCGTTTGATCGAGCTCGTATTCATCGACACCTCCTCGCGCCATGTCCGTGTTGCTTCAGCGCCAATTCCCTTATCGACCAATTGGCGGGGCTACTTGAAGTCCCAGAAAACGGCTTGCACAATGCCAGCGGGCAGGGATACTCTGTAGGTAGTCTGTAGGATGGGCTTTAGCCCATGCTGCTCCTGTCTGGCGGTGTCCCAATCGTCCGCATGGGCTAAAGCCCATCCTACTACAACTGGCGGGCCGAGATGTCTCCCGAATTGGGTTTGAAAGCACGGTCCTCGCTGGTTAGAATCGCCCACCAGGTATTTCCTTGTCAAATGACCAGGCAGATTAGGAGGACACACATGCCGTTGCGTATTACCACCGTGCGGTGCGGCTTGGCCGCGGTTGTTTTGTCATTCGTCGGTATCGTCGGGGCGCTCGCCCAGGAGCAGGAGAAGACCCCGGCGGCGGTCTCCGACCAGTTCGACGTGCGGCAATTCGGGGCGGTTGGCGACGGGCAGACCGATGACACGGCGGCCTTCCAGCGAGCCTTGGACGCCGCCGCGAAGGCCGGGGGCGGTGTCGTTCATGCCGCGCGAGGCAACTACTTCTTCGCGGGCCATTTGAACGTCCCGAATGCGGTCACGCTGGCCGGCGTCTGGGAGTCCGTGCCGGCCCACAACGGCATACGCGATCGCGGTATGCCCAAGCCGACCGACGACGGCACGACGTTTCTGGTGACCGAAGGCGCGGGCTCGGAGGACGGGCCGGCGTTTATTACCCTGAACACCAACTGCACCCTCAAGGGAGTCGTCCTATACTATCCGCAGCAGATTACGGATGATGCGCCCAAGGCGTATCCCTACGCGATTGCCATGCGGGGCAAGAACCCGGCCGTCCTGGCTGTCGAGATGCTCAATCCGTACAACGGCATCGATGCCTCGCGCAACGAGCGGCACCTGATCCGCGACGTGCAGGGCCAGCCGCTGCGGCGGGGCATCTTTGTGGATTCGATTTACGACATCGGCCGGATCGAGAACGTCCATTTCAACCCGTGGTGGAGCCGCAAGCCCAAGCTTCAGCAATGGCAGATGGAAAACGGCGAGGCCTTCATCTTCGCCCGGTCGGATTGGCAGTACGTCTACAACACCTTCTGCTTCGGCTACAAGGTGGGCTACCGGTTCATGAAGACCCGGTCCGGCGTGTGCAACGGCAACTTCCTCGGCATCGGGGCCGATGACTGCTATACGGCCGTCGTGGTCGATGACAGTGCCCCGTTCGGACTGCTGATTACCAACGGCGAGTTCGTGTCGTTCCACGGCCCGGACCCGACGATGGTCGAGGTCAAAGAGACCAACAAGGGCAGCGTCCGGTTCGTCAATTGTGCTTATTGGGGGCCGTGCAACCAAATCGCTCGCATCGCCGGCACCGGCACGGTCGGGTTCTCCGATTGCACGTTCGTCCAGTGGGGCGGCAAAGAAGGGACCCGTGCGGCGATCCAGGCCCAGGCCGGCACGATTCTCATTCGAGGCTGCGAGTTTCGCCAGAAGGACCGGCCTCAGATCGAGCTTGGCAAAAACGTCGCCCGGGCCATCATCTCGGAGAATGTCTTCGCAGGTCCTGAGCGGATCGACAATCAGTCCCAAGGCAAGGTCCAGATCGGCCAGAACATCAGCGACTGATCCGGATCAGCCGACGACCTTGTAGACTGAGTCGCCCTTGCGTACGCGGGCGGTGAGCTTGATGCCCACGGGATCGCCGGCCTTGGCCTCCGTAACCGCCGCATTGTGGACCTGCATGGAGTCCACCGTGTGCTCCAGGTCGGTCGTGTGGCCCTTGATGTGGATCTTGTCCCCCACCTTGAGCGGGGCCGTCAACTCGATGGCGGCCACCACCGGCCGGGCAAAGAAGTCCGCCACGACGCCAATCATCGTTTCTTCAGCCATTTTCCACTCTCCTATAATCGTACAGGCGGTATCCGTTCGGAGTTCCGCGTTTACGCGGTCCTGGGCCGCCTGAAGGCGGAACTCCAAACACCTTCACCCACCACATTAGGGTGGCCGCAGTACTACAACGGGTTACTTCGTCGGGCCCGATCCCAGATTCTCATACCACTTGATATTCGACGTGGCCGTGCCCACCGCTATGATATCGAGCCGGCCGTCGCCATTGACATCCGCCACGTCGAGGCCCGAGGCCGCCAGGTCTCCTTCGTCGATGGCGATCCGTTGCCATTGTTTCCCGACCGAGTCCCGGCAGTCATAGATGTACAGGCTGGACCCCTTGCCGCGATAGCCGGCGATGATCTCGTTATCGTGGTCCTCATCGAGGTCCGCACAGATCAGGGCGTGTCCCTCGTTGAAGGTCGTATCAATCACATCGCGTTGCCAGAGCGCATCGGGCGTCGATCCCGGCGTGTAGACGACCACCTTGTCGCCATGCCAGGGTTCGATGGCAGCCAGAAAGCGGCGATCGTCGCCTCCGAGTGTGCCGAGAGCGATCTCGCTGGAGCCTCGCTTCGCCGGGTCCGTCTGCTCGCTGCTGCCCAGTCGCGTCTTCTTCCAAGAGATCCCGTCCCCTTGTCCTTGCGACTGGTAAAGATGCACGCCCTCGAAGCTGGCCGTCAGGATATCGTCCCGGCCATCCCGGTCCCAGTCCACGATGCACAGGCCGTGAAGCACGGTCAACTGGTCGTCGATGACGACGGGTTTCCACGGCTCCGTCGTCGGCGGCTCGGGTATCCGGTAGAAAGCCAGTCTCACGCCCACGTCCCAGAGCGGGGCCTTGGCGTCGCGGCCCATGATCGGTGCAACGACCAGCTCCTTGTGTCCATCGCCATCGAGATCGGCCCACCGCAGCCGGTGGGAGGTCGGTTCGGCGCCGATGGCATGGATTGGCCACGGCTGGGTCGGGTCCTGCGGGCACCGGAGCCAGTGGACAAGTCCGCCGGAGCTGGTGCGACTCATGCCAAAGTCATCGGCAATCGCCAAGTCGGTCCGCCCGTCTCCATCGATATCCTGCGGGGCAAGGTCGATGAACTCCTTGGCCCCGGAGGTCAGGATGCGCTTCTCCCAAGTCGGATTCTTGTACCAGACGAGCCAGGAGGGAGTCGTTGCCAGGCCGACAATGTCTGGTCTGCCGTCCCGGTCGATATCGACCGTAGCGACCTTGTACCCGCCCGGTAGCCGGCCGACCAGATGGGCTTTGAACTGCGGAAACGCCGTGCCTGCGTTTCGCGACTCTTGGGCCGGCAAGGACCGGCTGCACAGGAGAATCGCCAGCGTTGCAAGGATGCGGAACAAAAAACGCCTGGATTCTCCCATGGTTCGATTGCCTTTCTAGCTCAGCGAAGTCCGAGAACCGCCACGTCCTCAGCGGCGAGTGTTATCATCGCTTTTTTCTCTCGCCAGTCAAGATTTCGTCCGCTCACAAGCTCCGGCGTAGGCCCGCTGATGTCCATCTCGGCCGTGATCGTGGCTTCCTGCGACTGGTCGCTGTCATTGAAGATCGTGAGGTACTGATCGCCGAAACGCTCGATGCGGATGGCCTTGTTGCTTGAACGGGCACGCGTGATCGGCTCCCAGTTCGCCTCGGCCACTTGTTTGCACAGGGGGACATACTTCTTGAAGAGGTCGCGGTCGCGTTCGTACAGCTCCGGGCGGGTGAAGTAGTGACCCTGCGAAGCGTTGTGGCTGAAAAAGCCGGGGAACATGCCGTAGGCGAGGGACCGTTTCATGTACCTCTCGACTGCTTCATGAGAGAATCGCTCGAACTGGCTATTCATCAGGAAGCAGTAGGGCTTGCCCTTGCACAAGGCCCGGCGGTAGAGAAGCTCGCTGTCGGACATCGGCTGCCACGTGCCGCCTGGGTTCCAGTCCGTCTCCGTGCCCATGACGTCCAGCAGCGGGGCCAGCCAGCAGAGGTTGATCGGCGTCGAGTTGGCCATCATCAGCTTGTTCATCCCATGTACGTCCTGGGCCATCGCGCGGATGTACTCAAACACGATCAGTCCTCGGAAGATGGCTGGCTTGTGGTCCTTGAGGGAGAAGGTCAGCGGGGTTTGAGCGATGGCGAAGTGGTCCCGCCGGAAGTCGAGTTCGTCGGTGACATAGCCTTCACTCGAATCGATATACTCACCGTCCAAACCGCTGGCCTTTGTGTCGCGGGCGTCCCGCCCTCGAATCGCGGGCGGGACGCCCGCGACACGGGGGCTCTTGGCCCCGTACAGCTTCTCGCGGACGCTCGGGCCCCACTTGTTCTTGAAGTCCGTCACGTCACCGGCGACCTGCGGCATGGAGTTGATGCTCCACACGGCCCCGTTGCACCAGGGCGTGTCCAGCAGCCGGGCGGCATATCGTCCCTGCTCATCGTGGTAACCGCTCGTGAGCAAGGCCATCGCCTGCGAGTCCTTCTTCTCTGTCGCAAGGCGCTTCGCTTCGGCCAGGGCTGCCTCGATGGTGCGAGGCATGTCTTTGGGCATACTCATCCACCAGGTCATCGGCTCCGTGTACCGGAACGTGACGATCCCGTGGGCATCGTCCCAGGCGGTTTCGTTGTCGCCCTCCTTGAATCGGAAACCGAAGTCCTCCCAACCCTTGACGGCGCTGATCTTGGCGAAGGGCATCCAGAGTCCCTGCTCGGCCACCCGGCGCTGAAAACTATCCGGGAAGAGGTCGTAGTACCGCGCCAGAGCAGCGCGGAACTCATTGGGGGCGAGGCCGTCCCCTGTGTCGCGGGCATCCTGCCCGCAATTCGAGGGCGGGACGCCCTCGACACCAAGGGCGGGACGCCCGCGCCACGAGAACTTGCAGAAACGCACGTGGGCCATGGGCTTTTCGGGCGCCAGGCCGAGGTCATACGCCAGGAACAGTTCCTGCGTCCCGGCGTTGTAGCCGACCCGGAAGAAGGCCGGCTGCGCCATGTCGAGGCCGAGGGCGACCGCTTGGCTTGCGTTGGCGACGGCGGCGAACGGGTAACGGGACAGCCGTCCGTTGGCGCCGGCGGCGAAACGGCCGGCGTTGAGGTACTCGCGGCCCTGCTCCACCTCTCGCGTTTCGCGGGGGTCATGGAACCAGCGGCACTGCTGGGCCGACATCGGCACCGCGTAGATGAGAGTCACGGCACGGTCCTTGCCGCTCGTATTGGAGACGGTGACGTCGAAGAACGTGGCGTCGCCGGCCTTCGTAGTCTTGCACTCAAGCTTCAGATCCAACGCGGCGTGCTCGATCCCGACGAACCCCGAGCCGGCGGCCACGTCCCGGACCTGGAATCCCTCTCTCGGTGGGGCCTGTTGCGAGACGGCAATCCCGTCGAACAGGCAGGCGCCCATAGGCGGTCGGATCGGCCGCAGCTCGGCGGCGTGGAACTGGGCCATGCCCGCGTGGTTGCGCAGCAGCAGGTTGACCGTTACGCTTTTGACGGGCTTTTCCGGGAAGACCGTCACCTGGGCCTTCTCCCAATCATGCGAGCCGGCGTTGAAGGTGTCCACCTGGCCCCAGAGGGACGAGCCATCCTGGTAGACCAAGTCGAGGTACAGGGAATAGTCGCTGTCCCGGCTGCCGCCCACGTTCTGGGCCTGGCTCCAGGCCGTGGCCACGAGGGGCTCGGGCCGGGTCTGGTTGAGGGTAACCGTTTGGGACATACCCCGCTGGACCTTGGCGTCGCCGACGTTGTCGCACGTGAAGACGCCATCCTCCTCGCTGAAGCCTCGGCCAAAGGGCCGCCACGCACTGTCGCTCAGCAGGTTCTCTCCGGCATCATGAGAATCCAGCACGTCTTTGAGGATCACTCCGTCAATAGTTCTCTGAGTTGTGGCCGGCTCACCGAGGGCGTTGAGGGGCTGCTCGATGGTGACGCGATCCCCGAGCGTTCGCACGAGATCGGGCAGGTCATAGGTGGTCAGGGCTCCGTGGACCGCGTTGACCAATTGATTGCGGGACTGGCCCAATTCGATCACGTTCGACCACGAGACTAATCCCCGTACCAGCTTGACGGAGCCGAAAAGCTGCGGCTCCAGCGCCGCCGCATGCAGGGCGGGCACGCACACGTGGCCGACAGCGATCACATCGACCGGCCCCTTGTATTTGTCCTGGGCGAATCGCGCACAACTCAGGACATCCTCTGCTCTCATGCCGGCATAGGAGCGACCGAGGAGGTAGGCCGTCAGGACGTCTTTCGTATCGGGGCCGAAGAGCTCGCCCCCGCCGCGTTTCGATTGCGTCTCGCCCGTGCCGCGCACATCCACGGCCAGAACGACCCGGCCGGTCTTGACGAGTCGTTCAAAGACCCCGCCCGGCGCGGCATCGGCGTTCTTGTCATCTTCGTGGAGGTACAGCACGGTGCCCGCCGAAGGATTCTGCTTCGCAGACAATAGCAATACGGGCAGGAATACCCCGTCCTCCGGCGTGAGAATGATCTTCTGCATGGTCAGGCCGTCCTGCTCGACAGTCCCTCGGTCCAGGACCTTGGGCTCGGGCAACTGGGCGAGAGTCCGGATGCCTGCGATCTGGCGGACCCGATTGAGCACGTCGGCTCGGGGCGTGGTGTCCCAAAGGTTCTTTCGTTGTGCGGTCAGTTCCTTTTCGTAGTCGCGGTTCAGGTCGTAGGTGGAGCGGGCGCCTTCCAGGTGCATCACCTGGCCGTCGGGTGTGCAGCGGAACTCGTCGCCTTTGAGCAGCTCAATCGTTGGCTCGGTGATCGGCTTGTCGTTACCCAGCAGCCAGCGGGCCATCCAGCGCACAATACCTTGGCGCTGTACCGCGTTGTAGTTGTGCTCGGCGTCGTTTTCCAAAAGGCTGATCCGCTCCGGGACGCCCAGTCGTGTGTAGAGACGCTTGGCGTAGCGGAAGGAAGTCCACGCCCCCTGAATATCGAAGAAATCCTTCGTGGCAACACACATAAGAATCGCTGTCGGCGCCCGCATCATCAGGTAGTCGGCGTGGTCCATGCCGAACGCGATCTGGCCGAAGATATTCTGCTCGGCGTCCTGCGGCCCGATGGTCGACAAAAGTGCCTCGAAACCGGTGATATAGCAGCTTGGGGCCGCCGCCTTGATGCGGACGTCGAGGGCCATCAGGTAAGAAGTTTGCGTGCCACCGCCGCTATTGCCCGTGCAGCCGATCCGACCTGGGTCGATTTCCGGGCGGGATTGCAGGTAGTCGATGGCCCGCATCCCGTCCCAGATCTCGAAGCGAGCAGTGCTGCGGCCCAGCAGGATGCTGCCGACCCCAAGCGTGGTGTGTGCGGTCGTGCCCTGAAGTTTCGGCAGGGCGGAGGGCAGTTGGCAGCGCTCGCCCTGGTCGATGGGATCGAAGACCAGAGCCGCCATGCCGTTGAGGGCCAAGGAGGCACCCATCGTCTGGTACGACTCATAGGCTTTGGCCTCCGAGGCATGGCCGCACGGCACGATCACGCCCGGAAAAGGCGGTGTGAGTCTTTTGGCGTCCGGCAAGAACAGCAGGGCGGTGACGTAATGCTTCGGCTGGCTCTCGAAAATGACTTTCTCGACCTTGTAGCCGTCACGCTGGATCACACCGGTCACTCTCGGGTTGAGCGGAGTTCTCTCGGGCAGGCCACCGAGGGCTTTGAGGAACTGCTCCCGCAAGTTCTTCTGATAGGCGGCGATCTGCTCCGGCGTCTTGAGTTGCTCGTACCGCTGTCGCCACGATTCGAACCGCTGCTGGGCCTCGTGCTGAAGGTACTGGGCCATCATCTCCGCCGATTGCGGATTGCGGATTGCGGATTGCGGATTGGAGGAAGCGCCCGAAGCCAATCCGCAGGCAATGAGACCCACGATTGCCGTAACTACCATCGTCTTTGCCATTTCTGACCTCTCGAAAACGTGCGTGCTGGTCGTAGTGACGCCGTAAGGTGTTTCTTTGGATGCCCTTACGGGCACACTACAAACGGGCAAGCCAATCGTACAACCGCTTGCTGTCTTGGGCAAGCACACAAATCCCGTGGACTCGCGGGACCGGCACGGTTACAATCCGCACATTGCGAACGGACCTCGGTTTCGATGATAGGGGAGTGTTTATGGGTGTCGCTGCTACTGTCCTGGTGTGCCTCGCGACGGTAGGACCTGTCGCTGTGGCTGCAAATGAATCCCAGGGGACATGGAAGGCGGGCGTTGCCACCGTGGTCACTACGCCGGAACAACCGATGTGGATGGCCGGCTATGCGGCCCGTACCAAACCTTCTGAGGGTAAGGTCCACGACCTCAACGCCAAGGCGCTCGCGTTGGAAGACGCTCGGGGCACGCGCTTTGTGATTGTGACCATAGACGTGATCGGCTTCCCCCGCGAGTTCCGGGATGCCGTGGAGAAGGAAGTCATGGCACGCCACGGGCTTCGCCCGGAGGCCCTGCTGCTGAGCGCCTCTCATACGCACTGTGGGCCGGAGATCCGGGCGTGGCGGGCCACGCAGGCGTGGGACTTGCCCGCCGAGCAGATCGAGCTGGGCAAGAAGTACGCCGAGACCTTGCAGGCGAAGGTCGTCGATCTCGTGGGCCGGGCTTTGAAGGACCTGGCGCCGGGGCAGTTGTCCTACACGCACGGCCGCTCCGGCGTGGCCATGAACCGGCGTCTGGCGACCGAACGGGGATACGTCATTTCGCCCAATGCCGATGGCCCGGTGGATCACGATGTCCCGGTTCTGGTCGTGGCCGGCCCGGATGGGAAGATGCGGGCGATCCTTTTCGGCTATGCCTGCCACAACACGACGCTGGACTTCTATCAATTCTGCGGCGATTACGCCGGCTTTGCCCAGCTCGACATTGAAGAGACGCATCCGGGAACGGTCGCCCTGTTCATCCAGGGCTGTGGGGGTGACCAGAACCCGACGCCCCGTCGGACGCTCGAATGGGCGAAGCAGCATGGGCGGGCCGTGGCCAACGGCGTCGAACAGGCCCTGGCGTCGAAGCCCCGCCCGGTGCGGGGACCGCTGAAGCTCGCCTTGGGCGAGGCGACCTTGGAACTGTCTGCACCGCCGAGCGTGGAGGAACTCAAGAAGCAGGCGAGCTCCACCAACAAGTACGAAAGCCGGCACGCTCAAGAGCTGCTCAAGGATGTGGAGGCGGGCCGGACTCGCTCCACGTATCCCTATCTCGTGCAGGTCGCCCAGTTTGGGGACGATCTGACGATGGTGGGCCTGGCCGGCGAAGTGGTCGTGGACTATTCCTTGCGTTTGAAGAGAGAGCTGAGTGGACCCCGTGTCGAAGGCGTCCCGCCTTCGGACCGCGGGCAGGATGCCCGCGACACAAGGACGCCCTCGCCACAAAGCCCGGCGGTGTGGGTGGCCGGCTATTGCAACGAGGTCTTCGGCTACGTGCCTTCGCAGCGGGTCTTGCAGGAGGGCGGGTACGAGGCGAAGGATTCGATCCTGTATTACGACATCACCGTGACGCCGTTTGCGCCGTCGGTGGAAACGTTGATTGTCAGCAAGGTGCACGAGTTGGTCCAGCAGGTAAGAAGTGACAAGTAGGCCATGTGGAATGGGTCGCCTGAATTCGATATTCGAATTTCGGATTTGAGGGCGGACGCTTGAGGAAAGGGTTCTAACATGTCGAGACTGGTCGCATTGTTCATCACACTGGCGGTCGTGAACGCCGCTTCGGCCCAGGACAGACTCATCGCCCGCCCGCACAACTCCGGCTTCGCCCAGGCGCACGATACCTACAACGGCATGGGCACCGGCAGCGACGGCAAGATCTACTATGTCCTCTCGTCTCAGTTGTTCGACGTCGGCGCCAAGATGTTCTGCTACGATCCCGTCGCCGGCAAGATTGAGCCTCTGGGGGACATTACCGAAGCGTGCGGCGAGAAGGATGCGAAGACGATCGTGCAGGGCAAATCGCACGTCACCTTCGTGGAGCAGGGCGGCAAGCTCTACTTCGCGACCCATGTTGGCTATTACAGCATTATCGACGGGATGGAGAAGATCGGCATCCCGCCGGAAGGCTGGAAGCCCTATCCCGGCGGGCACTTCCTCGCCTTTGACATGAAGACGAAGAAGTTCGAGGACCTGGCCAAAGCCCCGCGCGGCGAGGGAATCCTCACCATGACGATGGACACCAATCGCGGCCGACTCTACGGCCTGACCTGGCCCGCCGGCCATTTTCTCCGGTACGACCTGGCCAAGAAGGACTTGAAGGACCTGGGGCCTATTTCGAGAGAAGGTGAGAACGGCAAAGGCGAGAACTACCGCACGCTGTGCCGCTCGTTCGTCGTCGATCCGGCGGATGGCTCCCTTTACTACACCGTTGGCGACGGCGACATCTACCGCTATCGCTGCGACCGCGACGCCATCGAAGCCGTCAGCGGCGACGACATGAGAAAGGACTACTTCGGGCTCTACGACCCGACTTCGGCCGGCCACATGGCCTATAACTGGCGGCAGACCTTCTGGTACGAGCCGGAAAAGGCCGTCTACGGCGTGCATGGCAACTCCGGCTACCTCTTCCGTTTCGACCCGCATAAGGTGCAGGTGGAGATTGTCGCCCGCATAACCTCGTCGCTGTCCCAGCGCAGCGGCATGTTCGACCAGTTCAGCTACGGTTATCTCGGCTTCGTCCTCGGTCCCGACGGCCGGACGATTCATTACCTGACAGGCGGCCCGGTCTATGTGGACGGCAAACGGGTCGCCGGCAAATCCAAGACGGCGATGGGCGAATCCAAGGGGATGGAGAACTTGCACCTGGTGACGTACAACATCCCCGCCGGCAAATACACCGACCACGGCCCGATCTTCTTCGAAGACGGCCAGCGACCCTATTACGTGAATTCACTCGCCGTCGGTAAGGACGGCTCCGTGTACACCCTGTCGAGAATCACCGAGAACGGCTGGACCCGAACCGACCTCATCAGCATCCCTGGCCCGTTCACGAAGTAGAGCGGCCATCGTCCGGCGGTTGCGCGGCTCGTTTCGTCGAACGGTGGCGTCAAGCGTAGCCGTGTAGGATGGGCTTTAGCCCATGCGGATGGTTTGGCATATAGAGAACAACACCTCGTTCAGAAGGGCTCAGCGATGCACGCGCGAATAGAATCTGACGGTCTCACGCGGGCTGATACTGTTAGTATCCTCGTGGTCCTGACCGTTCTGGCGACCTTGGGATACCTTGTTCTCGCACCGCTCCTCCATCACGTTCGGGAGATAGACTTGCGCGTTTGGCGGGGGCTCTTGGCACTACATCGGATCCTATGGAGCCGTGGGTCTTTGGTGTTCACGGGGCCTCCTCTGGAATGGGTCGGACCACGGGACCGAGGGCTACGCCGGCGGCCTGAAGCGCCTGGCCGGCAGCGTCCCGCGTTTGGGTGCGGATCACCAAGGGCTGCCCGGTCGCCTGGATCGTGACCTCTTGCAGGGTATCCAGGTCCGCCTTGAGACGCTCCCACTCACAGGTCCAGCCCCGCTGCTCCCTACGAGCCTGCCACTCCTTGAGAAGGACCAACGCCAGAAAACTGCAGAACACATGACCCCGCATCGTGGCATCGACCTTGTGATAGAGGGGCCGGTTCTTCAGGAGGGATTGGATCGTTCGAAAGATCGGTTCCACCCTCAACAATTCCTTGT
>JAPLMX010000155.1 GCA_026386805.1 Phycisphaerae bacterium
GTAGCTAGTTCCTGTTGTGGAAGGTCGTTTTTTTGAAGACACGATGTCACTCATGTTGTGGGGCCCACAGCGTTGTGCGATGTTTCGATGAAACCAGCCCGGTGCACATGCTTTTTCGGCTTTTGCAGACGCACCGCCCGCGTGACCCCTGCTATGACTGTCATATTGGTATCCACTTTACCTCATAATAAACGCGTCAATAAGACCAAGTTGTGGCAAAGCACCGCCAGACCCACGCTGGCCGCATAATGCCTAAATCCCTTGAAAAGACAGCATCCGAGCTTAAAGGCCCGTTTTAGCACCGAGATACTGCCCTCCACACCGGCCCGGAACCGCTGGCCGCTGACAAAGGCGTCGCAGGTTTCCCGCTCGTTCTCTGGCGCATTGCGACGACCCTTCTTGGGAATCGAGACCGTCGGGATCTTGGCCTGCAGCGAATCGATCTGCCCCATGTTCTGGTAGAACCCCTTGTCCGCCGCGAGAACGTCTGGGGAGTGGCCGAACAGTTCCTGATGCGCCTCCAGGGCCGGTTCCAACAGCTCCGGATCCTCGCGACGCTGGGGTAATACCTGGTAATGATGGATGAACTTCTCGGCCGTCTGACCCAGCATCACCTTATGGCCAAACTCAATGGGCTTCCGCGCCTTGCCCCGAAGGATCAGTTCCGTATGTTCTTCAAACAGACTATAGAGCTTCTGATCGGCTGGCACACGGAGTCCTTGAAGCACCCGCTGATCCGCCTGCGTGACAATCCGATCGACCAGCGGCAGATAATGAGCCAGTTCCGCCGCCGCCTCCCCGCTCGCCTGAACCCGGGCCCCTACCGTCTGCCCGATCCCATGAATCCAGCGTACCCGCGCAATCAGCAGACGGTAATGCCGCTTGACCTGCCGTAAGGTCGCCTTGCGTTTGCTGGAAGCGTTGCGCGCGACGAAGGTAGCGAGCTTCTTGACCTTCTGGTCGTGAAAGCGGTGATCCAGGTCCAACGGGGGGAATTCCTTTTGCATCTGGCGCAGTTGCCGCGACAGCGTGCGGAAGCTGTCCCACAGCAACGAGGAGTCCGTGGGGTAATGAATGTTCGTCTCCTAGACCGTGGTATCCAGCCGCTGTTTCTCCCCGCGGATCTTGCCCTGGGCTAGGGCCTAGAGGGCCACCCCCTGATTCAGCGCCACCAGGGTCTCGGCTGACAGCACCCCGAAGGCCCTGTTGAGAAACGTAAAATCCATGGTCGCTTTGAATCCGAGACGGACAAAGTGCCGCAGAAACTCGCTGGTGTCGATCCGGATCACCACATCGCGATAGCTGTCGCCCTCGAGGAACATCACCAGCAAGGCCCGCAGCAGTTGTTCCGAGGGGTAGCCCGCCCGTCCTTCCGGCGAACTCGAGAGCAGCCGGGCCCAGTCCCGATGGGCCCGCGCCACGAGATCGGGATTCCCGTCCAGCACCTCGGAGAGGGCTTGGTATTTCTGGCGCTACTCGGTGACCACCTTGAGCGTTGACTGTTCGGTGAAATCGAAGTCCTGTTCCTGGATCGACTTGCGTCTCATGTCTGCTCCTTTCCGCCGGCGATAATCGCCTGCCATTGATGTGCCGTGCCCTCGCCGCCGTCGGTCTCGAAGTATCGGCGGCCCGGCGGTTGGGCAAGGCCCCAGTAGGTCGGAGTATAGCTCGCCATGAAGAGCGTGCCGGCTTCGCGCAGTGCCTTGGCGTAGGCGCCGTTGGCTTCGGCCAGTTGCCGGGACGTGCCGGCCGCCCCGAAGTAGAACAGGCCGTCCACCGTGCCGGCGTGATACTGGAGGAGCTTGGCGACCGTCGGGTAGTCGGGCAGCTCCGTCGCTTGAGGCCGGGGATAGAAATAGGGCACGAAGAACACGTCGATGCCTTCCTGCTTGAGCGGCGCTAAGACCTTCTCCTTCCAGGCCAGACGTTCCTGGCTGAAGGTCGAGACGACGATGCGGTCGCGGGAGACAAACTGGTTCGGATGGCGGGCGTAGGTCCTCACCCTGTCGAGAATGTCCGTGACATTCGACATATCCACCGAGAAGAACAGCTTGAAGCCGGTGCCGAGCTCTCGGGCCGCCCGGTAGATCAGCCGCACGCGGCGCGGGTAATGGGGCTCCCGGCTCCAGGCACCGACGTTCAACGCGAAACCGTCGATGCCTGCGGCCTGCGCCTCACGGATTTCACGTTGATAGCCCTCCAGGGTCTCGCCGTAGGTAGCGTAGCAGACCATGTAGTGGGCGAATACGAGGTGCTGGGACGCCGTCGAAGAATGCACGGGCTGGTCCGATGGGGGGACCGGCGCAGCAAGTGCGGAGCTACAGGTCAGAACGACGCCTGTGCAAGTCGCGAGGAATTGAGTGATGAGTCTCATCTGGGATTCTCAAAGGCCTTGGTCGAGTGTTACCACGGCGGCCAGTGTTGCCTGGACAGTCATGGCGGCGTTTTTGAGGTCGCAGCGCTCCGGGATGTCTCCCTCGGCGTGGTACTCGGGATCACCGTAGGGCCAGGAGCCGATGTTGATGATCGCGGCCGGGTAGCCGGCCTGGACGAAGGAGCCGTCGTCGTCACCCGGTCTTGACCTTTCCACGATCCGCTGCTCCAGACCGATGGCATAGCGGGCATTCACCTCGCTCATCAGCTCGGCGAGCTTCTTGCCCTCCGGCTTGGTGTAGGCGGTCACGTTGGTCTTCCTTCCTGCGGCCGTTTGATCGGCCGGCTTGACGCCGATGCCGTCCGTGTTGAAGATCGCCACGAGGTTATCGCCACGGGCCTTGGCCTTCTGGGCGGCGGTCTTGCTGGTCCAGGGCGTGTGTTCCTCGTTGCACCAGAGGAAGCGGATCGTGCACTCCGGGGTGTACTTGGCGAGGACGCACGCCATCTCCAGGACGCCGACGGTGCCGATCGCGTTGTCGTTGGCCCCCGGGGAATCGATCCAGCTTTGCGAATCCTTGTGGGCGCACACGAGGATGATCTTTTCCGGATGCGAGCGGCCTTTCTTCTCGGCGTAGAGGTTGTACGCCGTGTACCAGGGGTCTTCGGGCTTGGGCGGGGAGTATTGGGCGTTCTTGGGCTTCGTCGTGTCGCGACGGAAGGCCTGCACCTGGACGCCCTCCCGCTCGATCGTGTACCCACACGCTTGGAGCTTGCTGGCAAGGTAGTCGTCGGTCTCGTAGAGCGTGTTCTTCGCGTGGCCGGGCAGGGTGAGGTTCAGCTTGCGATAGGGTAAGGGGTCCTTCGCGAGATAGAACAGGTGCTTCGACATGCGCACGGAATTGACGTCGGCGATCAGCCGGCGGATGGTCGCATCGGCCTTATTGCCGTCGTTGCCCCCCTCCTGGCGTGCCTCGACAGCGACGAGAAGACCTGCGGAGAAAAGGCATACAAGTCCCATCGCATGAAGTCGCGTGTATCTCATGTCGTATGCTCCATATTCACGCTTGCCATCCCCAAGGTCTTCAGCCTTGAGGCTGGCACCCGTAGTCCAGCCTAATGTGCTTTGAGCACGTCAGGCTCAATTATCACGGGACATTCTACCGCCCGAGGCGTCCCTCGGCAATTCACCAGATCGGCCCGCATTCGCGGAAACGCGGATTGCGGACTCGGGGCAGCCTATGTAGGATTGGCCCACGCTTCTACCGATCTTTCTCAGAGCAATGTGGGAGTTTTGTATGCGAATTCTGATGTGTCAGATCCTTCTGGCCGGCGTCTTGGTCCTTGGCCAAGCTGAAGGTCAGAGCGATAAATCGTCTGGCGAAACGGAGATGACCCGGACGTGGACGCCGGAGCTACAGCCGCTGGTCAATCCCAAGCTGCCGACGTTGTTTCTGATTGGGAATTCGACGGTTCGGACAGGCTCCAAGGGCAACGGCGAAAATGGCCAGTGGGGCTGGGGGGCGCCGATTGGCGGGTTCTTCGACCGGGGCCGGATCAACGTCCTGAATCGGGCTTGGGGAGGGACCAGCAGCCGGACGTTTCAGACGCAGGGATTCTGGGAGAAGGTCGGGGCCGACCTCAAGCCGGGCGACTTTGTGATGATGCAGTTCGGCCATAACGACGGCAGCCCGATCAACGACACGCAACGGGCGCGCGGCACAATCAAGGGCGTGGGCGACGAGACCCAGGAAATCGACAACCTCCTCACCGGTAAGCACGAAATCGTGCACAGCTATGGGTGGTACATCCGCAAGCTCGTCGGCGAGGCCAAGGCCAAGGGCGCGACCGCCATTGTCTGCTCCCCTATTCCCAGAGACAACTGGCGGGACGGCAAGGTCGTGCGGGCCTCGAACGATTACGGCAAGTGGGCGGGCGAGGTGGCCCAGGCTTCGGGGGCGTTCTTCCTCGATCTCAATGCGATCATCGCGGACCACTACGACAAGCTGGGCGAAGAGCACGTCTCAGCCACGTGCTTCGGCCCGAAGGATCATACGCACACCGTGGCGGCCGGGGCCAAGTTCAACGCCCAGTGCGTCGTCGAGGGCCTCAAAGGAATCAACCAGTGTCCTCTGGCAGGCTATCTTCTGAAGGACTCCCGAGATCGTGAGCCGGCCCGATAGCCATCGGGGCCTGCACCGGTCCGATGCAGGCCCCGAGTTATTGCCTGTGGCCCGTGCCTTCGAGACTCCTGCTATTGCGATGAAGCCGGCTCGAAACTGAACTTCTGTCCTCCGACGGAGGCCTCGTACATCAGGCCTGCTTCTCCCATCGTAAAGACGGCGACGCCATCGGCATACTTGGCATTGGCCGACACGCCCGACTTGAGTGCTACGGCCGAAGCCTGTGCGGCAAAGGCGAAGTTGCCGGACTTGAAGCGGTCCACGGCGGCCTTGGTCTCAAAGAAGATCAGCTCGGTATACTTCTGCCCCCCCAGGGCCAGGCCAATGCTGGCCTGCGTCAGGGTGCAGTAGCCGACCAGTTTTCCGCCCTCATACAGCTCGCCATGGCCGTAGGCCCCGCCCACGCCGATGGCGCCCTTGCCGACGGACGGGAAGATCGCGTACCCGGCCGCCGTGTCGAAGAACTTCTGCAGCCCGGGGTCCGCCTTCTTGGCCAGTTGAATCGCGGTCCCGCTGTTGCTGGTCAATTGGGCTTGTTTCTCCGTCGTCTGCGGAGTGGTCGAGCAGCCGGTCAGCACCAACAGACCGGCGGCCACGACCACGCACGCTAATACCATGTTTCTCATACGATTCCCTTCCTTTCTTCTCAAAACTACAACCAGGCGAATCACAGCGATCGCCGTAGGTACGAACGAGAGGACTTGTGTAGCGTCCAGCAAAGGCGATCTGCCTCCACCAGGACCCTGCCCGCACCAGACTCGATCCGGACACAGGGTAATGTCAACACCTTCACCGTGCCTGCTACTACGCACACGAGGCGACATCGGTTCTCTCACCCAGAGCCGCAAAGGGAGCGACACCGTCTGGCCGGCACGGGTCCCACCTGGGACCGCCGAGGCTGTGAAAGAATGTCCAGATAGGGCAAAAACCCCCTCTGGCAGTGCCGAAAACGAGGTTTTTCGGTGACTGAATCATTTTTTTTCACAACCTCGCCGTCCCCAAACCCCGGCTCGACTGAGCTCGTCGCTCGACCCGGAGGCTCTCGACGGGCCGAAGTCTGAGGTTTTCCGCTCATGTCATTGCGAGCAAAGCGCGGCAATCTTCTCCCGTGCCATTGGCATGGCAGCCCCCCGTCCGCGAGAGCCGAGCTTGGGTGCCATGCTTGCTGCACCGTATGGGCCGGGTGCCATGTCTACGCTCGCGTAGACATGCTTGCCCTACTGCATAGATCGACGCCACAGATAGACACGGACACGAACTTGTCATTCCTGCGGAGGCAGGAATCCAGTTCTTTCACCCCCAAAGACGCAAAGGAACCTGCGTGTGCCAGACTTGCGTTCGCGTAGACATGCTTTCTCCCCCGTTTGGGTCGAAACCGTGCGTGGATTCTTTCTGAATCTGTGAAATCGGCGCAATCTGCGGACCCTTTTTCGCTTGTATGCCGTGGAAACCGGGGCGATAATATCCCTGGTGTCAGCGGGACATGACGCGCTTTGGAGGCCGCCAACCGCTGTTCTGGCGAGATACGCTTGGTCCTGGACACAGTCGAGGCAAGCATCGAAGATAAAGGGTCACCCATATTTCGGAGGCCGGAAGCCAAATCGACAGGAGAAATAAGTATAGTGTCCGCGGAAGTTCAGGAATTCGCAATAGGTGAGAGGAGATGCGCCGGATGTGTTGGAGACCCCCGATTCGCTATGAAACCTGCGCACGCCGTCCCACACTGAACCAGGCGGATAAGGAAACACGTTCGTTGGTGAAACGCCGCTGGGAGGATTGGTTCATCCTTTTGTTGCTCTCTTCGGTGATTGCCGTCGCAACGCGTCCGTTTGGTCACTCCATCCAAGGGAGCATAATTGACCATTTACTGAATTTCGCATAATACAGTGACAAGTCACTCAAAAAAAAGACCGGTGTGCTCCAAGAACCCGAACAGGAGTTGTCCGTTCTGTTGCACACGCTCCATGCCATCCTCCACCGCTTGCCCCACCTCCCCGAGGTT
>JAPLMX010000108.1 GCA_026386805.1 Phycisphaerae bacterium
GCCGTTCTTTCATGGTAGTTCTCCTGGGCCCGGCGGGGCCTTCCTCAAGGGGAACTACCTACCCAAAAACACGCACGAAACGGCAGAGCCTTGTGAATGCTCACCGGCAGAGCCGGTGGTTAACGGAAACGCAATTTGGGAAAGGTTTCAAGTTTGAAGCTTCAAGTGTCAAGTGGGAGGAGCCAAGCATCGAGCCGTGCGAAACAAAGCCAATTG
This sequence comes from Phycisphaerae bacterium, assembly GCA_026386805.1. GTDB lineage: Bacteria > Planctomycetota > Phycisphaerae > Sedimentisphaerales > Anaerobacaceae > PLanc-01. Next base: position 217 of record JAPLMX010000108.1, read on the forward strand.
CCACGAGCCGGGACGAACGACAAGTGCTTTTGAGGACGATGGTTATGAGAAGTGTGGGTGGCTTTTCGGCCCTGAAAAACAAAGCCAATTTGCCGCCCCCAGCCCGGATCGGGGGCGAGAGCTTGACGGGATGGGGATGCGAGCATAGACTCGCCGCTATTCGATCTCTATGCAGGTATGAATGGGCATCCACAGACATCTCAGGCATCGAAAAGGAAGGTGTCACGATGAGGAAAGAGACGTTCCACCCTGGTGCAGGTCTGACGGTCATCACGGCTCTGTCGCTTCTGGCGGCGACGGCTCAGGCGGCGCAGCAGCCTTTGAAGGGACCCCCAACGCAAAATACCGCGTTGGGAACCCCCGACCAGCCGCCGGCGGGGTTCGTGGCCCTGTTCAACGGCAAGGACCTGACCGGCTGGAAGGGACTCTTGAAGGATCCCTATGACAATCCGGACAAGCGGGCGGCCCTGACCCTGGATGAAGCGAAAAGGCTCCAGCAGGAAGCCAATGAGGACATGCGGGCGCACTGGAAGGTCGCGGATGGCATTTTGGTCTTCGACGGCAAGGGTCGCAGCCTGTGCACCGCTAAGGACTACGGCGATTTCGAGATGCTGGTGGACTGGAAGATCGAGAAAAGCGGCGACAGCGGCATTTACCTGCGCGGTTCGCCCCAGGTCCAGATCTGGGATACCGCCAATTCCGGCGCCCAGGTCGGCTCTGGCGGCCTGTATAACAACCAGAAGAATGCAAGCAAGCCTTTGAAGGTCGCGGACAAGCCGGTGGGCAAGTGGAACACCTTCCGAATCACTATGATCGGCACGCGGGTCACCGTTCTTCTCAATGATGAACTGGTGACCGACAACGTCATCATGGAGAACTACTGGGACCGTAACAAGCCCATCTACCCTACCGGCCAGATCGAATTGCAGAATCATGGCAACTTCCTCTACTTCCGGAACATCTACCTTCGCGAGATCCCACGGGAGAAAGGGACGATCGGACTGGCCGAGGAGGAGCGGAAACAGGGCTTCGTGCCACTCTTTAACGGTAAGGACCTGGCAGGCTGGACCGGCACCGAGGGCTATCTCGTCCGGGATGGGCTCCTCATTGTCGATCCGTCGCAAAGCGGTGGTAATCTGGGCAATCTGTGCACAGAGAGGGAGTACGGCGACTTCATCTTCCGTTTCGAGTTTCGCCTGACGCCGGGCGCGAACAACGGCGTGGGGATTCGCGTGCCCCAGGGAGGACAGGCCTCGTACCAGGGGATGGAGATTCAGATTCTCGATGACCAATCGCCGCGGTACCGGGGCTGGCTGCACGACTACCAGCGTCACGGGTCGATCTATGGCGTGGTCCCTGCCAAGACGGGTTACCTCAAGCCGGTCGGCGAATGGAACTACGAGGAGATCATTGCCAAAGGCAAGCAGATCACGGTGAAACTGAACGGCACGACCATTGTGGACGCCGATATCGAGAAGGCGAGCACACCCAAGACACCCGATGGCCGTGAGCACCCCGGGCTCCAGCGGGACAAGGGGTGCCTCAGCTTCTGCGGCCACGGCGACTACCTCGAACTGCGCAACATCAGGGTCAAGCCGCTCGACAAATGACAGCAAGAATTGCCTAGCCTGCCTCAGATCGCAGGGGTGAAACCTTGACGGGGCGCGTGCACCAGCGTAGACTCTGGGCCGTCCGACGCCTGCGCCAGTAAGAGCAGGCTTGTATCAACCTCTGAGGCATCCGAAAGGAAGGTATCACGATGAGAAGAGAGACGTTCCACCCCGGCGTGTGTCTGGTCACAGTTGCGGCTTCGCTGCTTTTGGCGGCCGCGAGTCTAGCCGGCCAGCAGTCTTTGAACCAGCCGCCGGAAGGGTTTGCCGCCCTGTTCAACGGCAAGGACTTGGCCGGCTGGAAGGGACTCTTGAAAGATCCCTACGATAATCCGGACAAGCGGGCGGCCCTGGCCCCGGATGAGGCGAAGAAGCTCCAGAAGGACGCCAATCAGGACATGCGGGCGCACTGGAAGGCCGTGGATGGCATTCTGGTCTTCGACGGCAAGGGCCGCAGCCTCTGCACGGCCAAGGACTACGGCGATTTCGAGATGCTCGTGGACTGGAAGATCGAGAAAGGCGGCGACAGCGGCATCTACCTGCGCGGCTCGCCCCAGGTCCAGATCTGGGATACGGCCAATCGCCTGGTCGGCGCACAGGTCGGCTCCGGCGGCCTCTACAACAACCAAAAGAACCCGAGCAAGCCGTCGAAGATGGCGGATAAGCCCGTCGGCGAGTGGAACAGCTTCCGTATCATCATGGTCGGCGACAAGGTGACGGTCTATCTCAACGGCGAGTTGGTCGTGGACAACGTCGTCATGGAGAACTACTGGGATCGAAAGAAACCGATCTACCCCACGGGCCAGATCGAACTGCAGAACCACGGCAACTTCCTCTATTTCCGCAACATCTACCTCCGGGAGATTCTACCTGCCGAGGAGAGGCTGGAGGGCTTCGTGCCGCTGTTCAACGGCCGGGACATGGCCGGCTGGACGGGCAACACGACCGGCTACTACGCCAAGGACGGCAAGATGATCTGCGACCCGACGAAAGGCGGCGACAGTGGCGGCAACGTCTACACGGCGGACGAGTACGGCGACTTCACCGTGCGATTCGAGTTCAAGCTCACGCCGGGCGCCAACAACGGCCTGGGAATCCGAGCCCCGCTCAGCGGCGACGCCGCCTATGTGGGTATGGAGATCCAGATTCTGGAGGACTCGCACCCGAAGTACGCGGGGCTCCAGCCCTATCAATTTCACGGCTCCATCTACGGTGTCGTCCCGGCGAAGCGCGACTGCTTGAAGCCGGTGGGCGAGTGGAACTATGAAGAGGTCACGGCCCAAGGCCGCCAGGTCACCGTCAAGGTCAACGGCAAGACCATCGTCGATGCCGACCTCGACAAGGCCAGCACGCCCCAGACGATGGACCACCGGGACCATCCGGGTCTCAAGCGGGACAAGGGCCACATCGGCTTCCTCGGCCACGGCGACCACCTCGAGTTTCGCAACATCCGGATCAAGACCCTCGACAATTAGCCGGCAGGCTCGCGACAACCGCCCCGCGGCGCGATGGCCGGCCGGATCGAATACTCCGGGCAGGCACCGTCAGACTCGTGTTGACGGTGCCGCCCGGCTCTTTAGGATACATTTGCCGTTTCCCGCGGATTTCTCGCACCAGCTCACGTGACCTGCGTGTCAGTCACAGGCGGCCCGTGTAGGGCTGGCGTTGACGATGGAGTGTGCAACGTCACGCGAATGTCCCACGGATTCGGGGGCGGCGGCAATGCGATGGGTGTCCGTTTTAGCGGTAGTGGTTGTGAGTCCGGCCCTTTGGGCAGCGACTCCGGCCGCACAGGCGGGTGAGGAGGAGCAGATGGATCTGCTCCTCGACGCCATCGCCAAGGTCGAGAGCCGCGACAATCCGGAAAGGGTGGGCGACAGCGGCAGAGCCGCCGGGATGTACCAGATTCATCGCCCCTACTGGGCCGACGGCACGAGGATCATGGGCGTGTACTGGGACTACCGGGAGGCCCAAGACCCGCAAAAAGCCCGGCAGGTCGTGCGGGCCTCCCTGAGCCACCATGGCAAGGGCAAGACCCTTTTGGACATGGCCAGGATTCACAACGGCGGCCCGAAAGGCGACCAGAAGGAGGCTACGCCGGCCTAGCCCGAAAGGTCGAGCAAATCCTCAACGGCGACGCCTGAGCCCCGGCAGTCCGCAATACACTGATGCCGACGTCAATCGGGGCGATGTCACTGGAGGGCGAGTCTCTGGTCCTTGGCGTCAATCGCCTGGGCGGCCGGGAGACGCACGAGGGTTTCCTGGGCAAGGGCCACATATTCCTTGGCACCCTTGCTGCCGGGGGAGTACGTCAGAATGCTCTGACCTTTGCTGGGCGCCTCGGCCAGGGTCACCGTCTTATGGATCACCGTCGTGAAGACGAGGGGTCCGAAGAGCTTGCGCATGCCTTCCTCGATTCGCTTGCTCAAGGTGGTTCGGTCTTCCATGAAGGTCAGGAGCAAGCCGAGCGGCCTCACAGAGCAGGGATAGAAGCGGGCCCGGATCACCCGGATCGTGTCAAGCAGGCGTTTGAGGCCGTCGAGAGCGTAGAAGTGGGCCTGGACGGGAATAATGACCTCCGTGCCGGCGACCAGAGCGTTGAGCATGAGGATGCCCAGCGAGGGAGAACAGTCGATGACGCACAGATCGTACTTGCGGGAGACGCTTCGCAGTTGCTCGCTGAGAATCAGCTCTTTGCCCCGCACGCCGCGCAACGAGAACTCCGCCCCGGCCAGGAGGATATTGCTGGGCAGCAGATGAAGCCGAGGGACGCGGGTCCTGACGGCGATGGCCGCGACCGGGAGATAGCCCTCCACGATCGCGTGATAGGCGGTCTTCTCGAAGCTGTTGGGGTCATAGCCCAAGCCGAGCGTGGCATGCCCCTGGGGGTCGAAATCGACGAGCAGGACCCTATGCCCAAGCTGGGCAAGGGCTGCCGCCAGGTTGATCGCGGTTGTCGTCTTGCCACAACCGCCCTTTTGATTTGCCACCGCTATGATCTGCATTCAGCCGGAAAAACAAATCGAGACGGGATCTTATTCACCTTCCTTGATCCGCACGTCACACACCCGGTGTCTATTATACCCGGTCGCGCGGCATCGACTCAAGCAAAAACGGCACGGACCCTCGGGTGGGTACACTGCGATTGCCGTCCTCGTGTTCCAGCTCGCGTATTATCGGCCTACCGCGCCGCCGGCGCACGATAGGTTAGGGCAGCATGAGCGTCAATCAGGCCCCATCCGTACTCCGGGTCCCAGCCGGACGGACCGAGGTCCCGTGCCGTTTGTTCCATTGCGTCCCTGATTTGGGCGGGACTCGTCACGCCGTGCGACGCCAGCAGGGCCGCCAGTCCGCTGACATGCGGCGCAGCCATGGAGGTACCCTGAAGGAACCAATACGCAAACTGCGTTGGGTCCGACCGAAACGTCTCCTGAAGAATCCCGTCAGGATAGCCGTCACCATTCTGGTCCACGGTGAGATCGCCGCCCGGCGCGACGACGGAGAGATAGGAGCCCGTGCTCGCATAGGGAGCCCGTGTCAGATCGTACCGGACGGCCCCTACGGCAACACAGTAGTCCGTGTAGGCTGCCGGGTAGGAAGGCTGATTGCTCTTGGTGTACTCGTTGCCGGCCGCCGCGACTACGGTAACGCCCCGCTGGTAGGCTGTCTGCACGGCGTTTTGCAGAGTCGTCGAGGGCTGGGTGCTGCCGAAGCTCAGATTGATCACGCGGGCGCCATGGTTGACCGCAAACAGGATGCCCTGGGAGACCGTAAACGCGCTGCCGACGCCTTGGTTGTCCATGACCTTGACCGGCATAATGGAGCAGCGGAACGCGACGCCGGCCACGCCAATGAGGTTATTGGTGCTCTGGGCGATGGTGCCGGTGACGTGAGTTCCATGCCCGTTGTCGTCATCCGGATGGTTGTTGTCGTGGACGAAGTCATAGCCCGGCACGAACCGGGTCTGGGCCAAATCCGGGGCCTGCCGGTACGTTCCGTAGTTCTCAAAGGCAACGCCAGTGTCTACGACGGCCACGATCACGTTCGGATCGCCCTGTTCAACATTCCAGGCCTCGTCCATTCGCAGGCCGCCGGTGACGGTATTGTCGAGATTCCACTGATAGGAATACAGTTTGTCATCGGGGAGGAACGTGGCCTGCATGCAGCAGTTCAGTTCCGCATATCGAATATGCTCGTGCTGCCCAAACAGCTGGACCATGTCCTCCGGGGTCGTCAAGACGGGAATGCGAACCAGATGGAAGTCCCCGAGGTCCGACGTACGGGCAATCCAGCAGGCATGCTCCTGCACGATACGAGACCGTTCGGTGGGAAGCACATTGGGGTCGAACTGGACAATGATCTCCCCGGGCCGGCAGGCCGGCAGATTCGCGTACCCTTGGCCGGATGCGTAGTTGACCTGCAGCGCATCCGCCGGCAGAGGCCCGCCTCCCTGCGAAACGGAGCCGCCGCCCGCCGAGGCAAGAGCAAGACCCAGGAGTGCCACCGCGACCAAACTCATCAGCACAACCACTTTCCTCGTCATGTCAAATCCCTCCTGAATACGGCCGCGCGCGGACAGTCGAGGCGCCGCGTCAGCCCTGTTACACCTTGATGATGTTTTCTTCGATGCACTTGATGAGCGAATCCAGGTTCACCGGCTTGGCGACGAAGGTTCGCCCGCCGCTCTCCAGAGGTTTTCCGCCCGTCTCCTTCGTGCTGACGATGGCCGTCAGGAACACGATGGGCACGTCCTGCAAGGCCAGGTCGGACTGGATCTCTCCTGCCAATTCGGCGCCATCGATCTCCGGCATCATCACGTCCAGGAGAATCAGGTCTGGTTGAAACTCGCGTGCCGCCGCCAGGGCATGAAGCGGGTGGTTCTCCGTGCCCACCGTATAGGCACCGGTGCGTTCGAGGTTCACTTTCACGGTCCGCGTGATGCCGGGCTCGTCATCGATGACGAAAATACGTTTCTTTGCCATAGTCAGTTCCTTGGTTGAGAGTTGAGCACGATGGTGACGCGCGCGCCGCCCTCCGGGCGGTTGCCCAGAGCGATCGTGCCGCCGTGCAGTTGGATGATTTGCCGGGCCACGCACAGGCCCAGACCGGTGCCTTGGCCGACAGGCTTTGTCGTGAAGAACGGGTCGAACACCTTGGTCAGATATGCGTCAGGGATGCCCGGCCCGGTGTCGTCGATTTCCGCCGTGAGCGTAGGAGCGCCGCCCGGACCTCCGGGAGCCGTGTACGTCCGGACGGTGAGTGTCCCGCCCTGCGGCATGGTCTGGATGGCGTTCATGAAGACATTTACGAGCACCTGCTCGATCTTGTTTTTGTCCATCGACACGACCGACGACGCCGCCTCGAACCGTCGAACGATCTCGATGTGATGACGCGCCACCTCCAATTTCACCAGGGACAAGGTTCGATCGACGAGGCCGTGGAAGTCCTCCGGTTTCAGCGTCAGCTCGCCCGGCCGGGAGAACTCCAGCAGCTCGCTGATCACCCGGTTGGCGCGTTGGATGGCGTCGCGCATGTCCTGAAGCATCGTCGCCCCGTCCGGCTCATCGGCAGGGACCACCTGGGCGAGGTAGTCGGCCACCATCGTCAGTGTCATGAGTGGGTTTTTGACCTCGTGTGCCACCCCGGCGGCCAGCCGGCCGATTGATTCCAGCTTGGTCGCCTCGATAAGCTGCCACTGTGTGGCCTTGAGATCGGCCAAGGCATCAACCAGCATCTGCCGGCTCTGCAACAACTCGTCGTTGGCCTGCGTCAGCCGCTGTTCCGCTCGACTGCGCTCGCCGATTTCCCGGCGCAGGGCCGAGGTGCGGCGCTCGACCTCGCCCTCCAGGCCTTCTTGCGACGCCTTCAATGCCGATAGCAAATAGACCACAACCCAGAAGGAACCGAGCAACACGGCGGCATTCCAATAGGGGACGAGAGGGTGTCCCCACCGTTGGCCCGACGCCGAGTCGGCCGCCAGCCAGACCATCGCACTGGCCGAGGCAATCACGAGGCCGTATCTCCGGCCCACCCACCACGTGCACAGGCAAATCGGAACGAGGTAAAGGATGGAAACCGACAGTTCCTCTCCCGTCAGATAGTCTACCCACCCCACGGCGAACACCAACAAAGCCATGGATACGGTAAAGAGAATGGCTCGATTCCCGGTTCTTGTCTTCTCTGCCATAGGATCCCAGCACTACTGCCCAACGATTCCTACTGATACTGTGACGCCCGTCAGGAGTTCGGTCAATCGGCTCACAGCACAAGGAATCCGGGGCGCACCGTGCGTGTTTTTCCCACCTCGGTAGCGACGCAGACCTCGTGGGACCGAGTTGGCGAAGAGCTTGGCAAGACTGACAAGATCCGCACGACGGGGCTGGTCAGGCATCTTGCCGCACAATTGGGCTACCTCGGTGGGGTCGCGTAGGGCCAGGCGAATTTCTCGTATTTGCCATAGTCGGCGGTGGTCCTGTCCCCCTGCGGCTGATCCGGCGATTCCTGCAGGCCGGACTTGACCCACTCGACGTGCGCGTCTACAAACACGGCATTGATCGTGCCCCCGTTCCAGTCGCCCTTCTTGGCCCCGTGGAACGTGCCGAACCAGTCGCGCCCGTCGCCGCACAGGGCGTTGTCGTTGAGCACGTTCGTGTTGCCGGGTCGCGACCACATGTTCTCCTCGGCGAAGAAGAACACCTGGGCTTTGCTCCGCGTGATCTCGCTCTGCTTGTAAACGCCGCCCCGGCCGGTCGTGTCCACCGCACAGTAACCGGAGGAGTCGCCCTGCTTGGCACCAAGATAGGCGTTCATGCTGTAGCTGTAGTATGGGACAACCGGGTTCGTGGCAACGTGGTTGGGGTGGGCTTCCCCCATGGTCTTGGCCAGAACTGCGAACGTCGGGCACAAGTTGACCTTCGATTCTGGCATATAGGCCCACAGCGGACCGTCCGCCGGGTATCGGGGATCATGCCAGCGGCAGTAGCGCTGGTACCCCGCGACGGGGTATTCGTTCAGGACGAGCGAGCGCCACGCGGAGGGATAGCGCCCGTCCCAATCATCCAAGTACATCGCCTGCACGACGCCATATTGCCGCAGATTCGCCCGGCACTTCATCTCCTGTGCCTGGCTTTTGACCCGTTGCAGCGCCGGCATCATGATCGCCATGAGAATCGCGATGATAGAAATGACCACCAACAGTTCGATCAATGTGAAGGCATGTTTGCTCGGCCTCATACCGTCATCTCCTTCTCCCACGCGGGAGTCCTTCAGGGCCACCACTCGTGCGTACGCACTAAAAGCCCGTTCCTGCGGGCCTGCCGCTTCCGCCATCCTGGCGAGCGGTATGGAAATGCACATTCCGCATCTGTCGATCGAGATACAGATGCGCCGGCACCAAGGGATGTTCCGCCACAAAAAAATGGGCACAATCCTAAGATTGTGCCCTCAACATCATCATCAATCAGCCCTGAATCTCAGCAGCAGGCCAACCCCACGATAGGCGTCTCCTGGCGTCGCCCACGCGTGGCCACTACGGAGAACAAAAGCCTCCTACCCTCGCATCAGGGCGCCTTGTTGAAGGGCCAGCCGAACCTCTCGAATCGGCCGTACTCCGCGTTGGACTTGTCGCCCTGCGGCTGCTCCGGCGATTCCAGCAACGCGGATTTGGTCGACTCAACGTGGGCGTCCACGAACACGAGGTTGACCGTGCCGGCGTTCCAGTCATTTCGCTTGGCGCCGTGGAACGTGCCGAACCAGTCACGTCCGTCGGGGCACAGGGCATTGTCATTGAGCACGTTGACATTGCCGGTTCTCGCCCACATGTTCTCTTCGCCGAAGAAGAAGACCTCGCACGTGCGCCGTGTAATCTCCGAACGCTTGATGACCCCGCCCGGCGAGGTGCCCGACCTGGAGCCCAGGAAAGCGTTCATGCTGTAGCTGTAATACGGAACGACCGGATTCGTGGCGACGTGGCTGGGGTGTGACTCTCCCATCGTTTTGGCCAAGACGTTGAACGTCGGGCACAAATGGGCCTTCTCCTCTTTCAAGTACATCCAGAAGGGACCGTCGGCGGGATATCTTGGATCGTGCCACCGGCAGTAACGTTGATAGCCGGCGACGGGGGCCTCGGTGGAAACCAGCGAGTTCCACGCGGAAGGATACCGGTCGTCGTTCTCGTCCAGGTACATCGTCTGGGCGAGTCCATACTGCCGCAGGTTCGCCCGGCAGCCCATCTCCTGCGCCTGGCTTTTGACCCGTTGCAGCGCCGGCATCATGATCGCCATGAGAATCGCGATGATGGAAATGACGACCAGCAGTTCGATGAGTGTGAAACCGTGCCGTTTCGACGCCATGCTACTACCTCCTACTTTGTCCTCTGAGCCGCTGCGACCGATAATCCCGTCCCAAGTCAGAACAGGACCGCTACTGCAACTTATATATTCTATCTTCGTCCAGCGCCGAAATGCAAGCACATTCTGCCGGAATCTTCACCTTCCGACGGTCCTGACGAGGCCAGGAGGACGGACGGGGCAAACTGCTCATGCGAATCCCGGCAATTGCCGACAATAAGGAGTTGCCGTTCGAACCCGGCAGTTAGCTTCTCTCAAGACCTGGAGCAACGTAAATGATTACCGCAAAGCAGCTTATGAATACGAGCATCATTACGATCGGCAAGGATGAGGACATTTACGAGGCCATGCGATTGATGGCCCTCAACAACATTACGGGCCTGCCGGTTGTCGATGACGAGGGCACTCTGGTGGGGATCGTCACGGAAAAGGACATCCTGGTGCTGCTGTGCAACCGCCTGGAGGACGCCGGCATGGACCATGCGGTCGGCACCGTTGGCCAGTTCATGACCCGCCATGTTGTCTGCTTCCACCCCGAGGACAGCCTCAGTGATATTGCCGAGTGCCTCAGCACGAACAACTTCCGCCGGGTCCCGATTCTCGACAAGGGCAAGCTCCTCGGAATCATCAGCCGCCGGGACGTCATCCGCTACATCCGAGACCTCCAGCAGCAGGACGAAGTGCTCAGGGATAGTATTCTCGAGCTGCTTTACTGACCTTGCCGCCTCGTGCCTTTGTGCTTGACGTGACTTCGGCGTAGGCATAAAGTACCGCGTTGCGTTCGCAACCGTAGGAATACAACGATCGGTCGAAGTACATCACTATGGATTTGTCTACCCCTGATGGCGCGGCTCCGGCAAGTCGCCCCGTGTCCCTGCTGCTGCCGTTGTGCTCGGCGGCCCTGTTCCTCAGCGCCGCGATCCTCTTTGCCATGGAGCCGATGTTCACAAAGATGGTCCTGCCCTTGCTGGGCGGGACCCCGGCCGTCTGGAATACGGCGGTCATGTTCTTCCAGGCGGTGCTGCTGGCCGGCTACTTGTATGCCCATCTGTTGTCGCGGCTGAAAGGGCTGAGAAAACAGGCCCTCGTACATGTCGGCGTGCTGCTGGCCGGCCTTCTGTTTCTGCCCGTTCACGTCGGACTGGCGTGGACCCCGACCGCCAGCGCCCACCCGGTGCCCTGGCTGATCGCCCTGCTGGCCGTATCCATCGGCGTGCCGTTTTTCGCCATCTCCGCCACGGCCCCCCTGCTGCAAAGCTGGTTCGCTCGTAGCGACCATCCGCACGCGTCGGACCCGTACTTTCTCTATGTGTCCAGCAACGTCGGGGGTATCGCCGCCCTGCTGGCCTACCCGGTGGTCATCGAGCCGACGTTTGGGCTGACGCTGCAAGGCCAGCTCTGGACGGTCGGCTACACCCTGCTGGTGGTCCTGATCGCCCTGTATTCGCTGAGCCTGTGGACGGCGCGGCAAAGACGGGCCTCGGGAGAGCTTGCCGAGATCGCGGCCAGCGCCGACGCGGCGACGCTTCCGGGCCTGTCCGGCCGCGTGACCTGGGCCACGCGGGCTCGGTGGGTCGCCCTGGCGTTCGTCCCGTCCGCCCTGCTGCTGGCGGTGACGATGCACATCAGCACGGACGTGGCCGCGGCCCCCTTCCTGTGGATCGCTCCCTTGTTTCTGTACTCGCTGAGCTTCATCCTGGTCTTTGCCCGCCGGCCCCTCCTGAAGCATAAATGGATGCTGATGCTCCAGCCCTGGGTTTACGCCGTGGCCGCCCTGCACTTCACGCAGCGCGAGCCGCTGTGCTTCGCTCTGCCCCTTCATCTGGCCACTTTGTTCATGGCCGCTATGGTTTGTCACGGCGAGTTGGTCCGGCGTAGGCCTGCCGTGGAGCACCTGACGGAATTCTATCTCTGGATGTCCGTGGGTGGACTGCTCGGCGGGGTCTTCTGCGTGCTGGTCGCACCGGTGCTGTTCAATTGGGTCTTCGAGTATCCGCTGGTCCTGGTCTTCGGCTGCCTGCTGCTGCCCTCCGTGGGTCGTGTGTCCCCGCACGACGTCTTCAGGCGAGCGGGGACGCGTCCCCTGCAAGGATGGCTCCGGTACGGGTTCGATATCGTCCTGCCCGCGGCATTTGCGGGACTGTATTACCTTGGCCAACAGTATCGAAGCCAGTGGGATTTCGGCCGGCTCGGCCCGATCAAGATCGGTGGCCTTGAACTCGGCTCGGTCGAAACCGGTCCGATCCTCCTGTGGCTGGTCGTCGGCCTAGTCCTCTACGCCTTCCGCAGGCGGCCGCTTCGCTTCACGCTGGCATTCGGCGTACTGGTCTTCAACGCCGTCTATCTTAACGAGATGGACAACCAGCTTCTCCGCGTGCGGAGCTTCTTCGGCGTCTACACCGTCACGGCCGATTCGTCCGGACAGAGACACAACCTCTACCACGGGACCACCCTCCACGGCGATCAGGACATGGACCCGAACAACGTTCGCACGCCTCGGACCTACTACAACCGCCAGGGGCCTCTGGGCCAGGTCTTCGAAGCCATGCGGACCGTGCGGAAGCTCCAGCACGTCGGTGTCATGGGCCTCGGCACCGGGACAACAAGCTGCTACCACGAGCCGAACGAGACTATGACCTTCTTTGAGATCGATCCGACGATGGAGCGCATCGCCCGCGATCCGAAGCTGTTCCGCTATCTCGAGCTCTGCGGCCGGGACGTGCAAGTGGTCATTGGCGACGGCCGCCAGAGTCTGGGCCGGACGCCGGATGGCACGTTCGATCTGCTGGTGCTCGATGCCTTCAGCTCCGACGCCATCCCGGTCCACCTGCTGACGCGGGAGGCATTGGCCATTTATCTGCACAAATTGGCCCCCGGCGGGATCGTGCTGTTCCATATTTCCAACCGGTTCGTCCGGCTGGAGTCGGTCGTGGCCAATCTCGCGGCCGATGCCGGCGCCGCGGCCCTGATCCAGGAGTACGACCCGACCACGGAAGAGTCGGACGCAGGCGCCTCGGCGGCTACCTGGGTAGCCGTGGCCCGGAATCGTAATGATTTCGGACTCCTCGGAGCAGATGACCGTTGGCGGCCCCCGGACCTCGATGCCCGCGTCGGCTTGTGGACCGACGACTATTCCAACATCTTCAGAACCCTGATTCTATGGTGAGGACCTCGATCCCGAGAGTTGCGCCGGGGCGGCTTGGCCGGCACAGGCGGAGGTGCCGGCAACACGAACGGTCGTGCTGCACTCGGCAAGAGGGCCGGAACTGAGAATCGACTTCGACTGCAACCTCCGCAACGCCCTGGCTCCTTTCGAGAACGAGCCCGTGCTGACGGGAAACGTGACGCCACGAATACCGATCCGCACGGTTCCGCCAACGCCTTCCCGGCCGTCGGACAGATTCTCATTCATTGTTCCCCGATGCTGAGCACTTGGGTGGCATTCCGCAGCATCGTGGCGTTGGCGGGAGCAATCATGGGTCCATACTTCGTCCTCTTCTGGTTCCTGCTGGTGGTCCTTTGGGTGCCCCTGTTTCGCGAGCGGCTGGTTCACGCCTTTGGTGGCACGCTGGTCGTGGACCGTTGACGATTCTCCAAGAACGGAATTGCCATCCCGTGCGTATGGCCCGTATATTGGAGGGATGGCCAAGATGAAGGTACTGGTTGTCGATGACGAGGCGGATATCCGCGAGTTGGTGCGATTGAACCTCACGCGGGAGGGTTATGAAGTCCTCGACTGCGAGAGCGGCGAGCAGGCCCTGAGCCTGTCGCGAGCGAAAGGCCCGGATCTCGTTGTCCTGGATTTGATGCTGCCCGGCATCGACGGCCTGGAGGTCTGCCGGCGACTCAAGGCCGATCCGAAGACCGCGCAGGTCCCCATCGTGATTCTCACGGCCAAGGGCGAGGAGACCGACGTTGTGACCGGGCTGGAAGTCGGCGCCGACGACTACGTGGCCAAGCCCTTCAGCGGCAAGGTTCTCGTGGCCCGCGTCCGGCGGCTTCTCCGGAAGGCCGCGCAGCCGGCGGACGAGCAAGGCACGATCAAGGTCCACGACCTGACGATCGATCCCAGCCGCCACGAAGTCTGGGCCAAGGACAAGCGCGTGGACCTCACGCGCACCGAGTTCAACATCCTGCGCACCCTGGCCCGGCGTCCGGGCTTCGTTCTGAGCCGCTACCAGATCGTGGATTCCGTACACGGGGACGACTACCCCGTGACGGATCGGGCCATCGACGTCCAGATCGTCGCGCTGCGAAAGAAGCTGGGGCCCTGCGGCAGATACATCGAAACCGTCCGCGGGGTCGGGTACCGTTTCAAAGACTGATGATGGGTCAGAAGAAACTAATCTGGCAGATTTATCCAGGCTGTCTGGTCGTCACCCTGGCGGGCATGATCGCCGTGACGGCGTACTGCTCGTATTGTTTCCGTCAAGTCTACCACGATCAAGTCCGCAGCGAGCTTGATCGGCTGGCCGGCTTTGCCGCAGACGAGATCCGCATGGCCCTGAAAACACAGGACCCGGGAAAGACCGGCGAGCGGCTCCGCGATCCGTTCTCCGATTTGGACCGCTTGTGCAAACAGCTCGGCCGCGTCAGCACCGGTCACACGAGGCTCACCATCATCACTCCTTCCGGCAAAGTCGTGGGCGATTCCGACGAAGACCCCGCCAAAATGGACAGTCACTTCGACCGGCCGGAGATCCAGGAAGCACTGCAGATCGGCAGCGGCTCCTCAATGCGATTCAGCCCGACCCTTGGCAAACGGATGATGTACGTAGCAATAGCCCTCCCCGCAGCGCCGCGGCGTGCCGGGGAGCAAGTGCCGCCAGGTTCCGTCGAGTCGAGCGCCCCGATTGCAGTCGTTCGGGCGGCGGCTCCCCTGACAGAGATCGACCACGCGCTGCACGGCATCTACGTCAACATGCTGTGGGCGAGTCTGGTCATTGCCGCCGGCGCCGCCGCGCTGAGCCTGGTGATCTCCCGCCGGATCAGCCAACCCATTGTCGCCATCAAGCAGGTCGCCGAACGATTCGCCGCCGGCGAGCTGGACCTTCGCGTGCCGACGCCCGATTCGGCAGAATTGGCCGCCCTGGCCGGCTCGCTCAACAAGATGGCGGCGCAGCTTGGCGAGAGGATCACGACGATCACGGAGCAGCGAAATGAGCTGGACGCGGTCCTGTCCAGCATGGTCGAGGGCGTCTTCGCCGTGGACACCAAGGGCCGGATCGTCAGCATGAACCCGGCCGCCGCCGGGCTCCTCGGGATCGATCCCGCCCAGGCGCAGGCCCGCCAGGTGGAAGAGATCGTTCGCAACGTGGACCTCCAGGAATTCGTTCGCCAGACGCTTGCCGGCATCCAGCCGGACGAGACGGATATCTCTCTGCCGATCAGCGGAGGTCAGTCTTTCAGCCTGCACGGGGCCTGCCTGACGGACGCCCGCGGCCGGCGCAGCGGCGCGGTCATCGTCCTGAACGACATGACTCGAATTCGCCGCCTGGAAGCGGTTCGGCGGGACTTCGTAGCCAACGTGTCCCACGAGCTCAAGACCCCGGTGACCTCGATCCAGGGCTTCGTCGAGGCGCTCGCGGACGGCAGCGTCCAGGACCCGGCCCAGATTGAGCGATATCTGGGCATCATCGCCCGGCACGCCCTTCGGCTCAACGGCATCATCGACGATCTGCTGACGCTGTCGCGTCTGGAGGAGGCCGGGGAGCAGCGGGCCCTGAACTTCGCTGTCTGTCCCATCAAGCCGGTGCTGGAGGAGGCGATCGATCTATCCGGCGTCAGGGCAGATGAGAAACGCATGACAATCGACCTTGCCTGTGCCGACGACGTGGAGGTGCGAATCAATCCCCCTCTGCTGGAGCAGGCGGTCATCAACCTCATCGACAACGCTGTCAAGTACAGCCCCGAAGGCAGCCGCATCCGCGTCCAAGTGCGCCAGGACGACACGCAAGTGGCGATTGCCGTGATCGACGAGGGCTGCGGAATCTCGCCGGAACACCTGCCGCGAATCTTTGAGCGGTTCTACGTGGTCGATAAGAGCCGAAGCCGCAAGCTCGGCGGCACCGGGCTGGGCCTGGCTATCGTCAAGCACATCGCCCAGACCCACGGCGGCCGCGTCACCGTCGAAAGCACCCCGGGCAAGGGCAGCACCTTCACCCTCCACCTGCCGGGTTAACCCCGAGTCGCGGGCGTCCCGCCCGCGACTCGAAGGCGGGACGCCTTCGACACGAGAACGCCTGTACCATCCATCTGCCGGTTTAACGCACTTCTAACGCAATCCTGATCCTGGCCTAACAGAGGCTTGGTACTCTGCTGCGCATGGGACGGCCGCTCCCTGAGAAAGGCTCAGGATCGGTGGCCCGTCAAGAGTCTTTTGGAGGCGCTATCATGAAGGAAGTGCAACGGCAAGGACGGAGTCACGGTTTGCCGGTTCTGTGCATCGCAGCGATGCTGGCTTGTAGTGTGCCCGTAAGGGCATCTGAAGAAACGCCTCACGGCGTCACTACAAACCAGGACGTGAACCAGCTCAAGGCCGAACTGCAGGCCCAGCGGCAGCGGCAGGCGAACCTGGAGGACAAGATCAACCAGTTGGAGGCCCGGCAGAAGCTCAAAGAGCGGAAGCTCGATCAGAGAGTTGAGCAAGTGGCGGCCCAACAGGAAAAGAAGGAAGAGCCCAAGGAAGAAGGCAAGAAGAAAGAGGCAGCCATCCCGGATATCTTGCAGTGGGCCAGCAGGCCCTATCCCTGCAATGGGAATCGCCCACGAGCGCCTTCTTCGGCAACTCCAATACCGGGGGCCTCTACACGAGCGATTATGACCTCGTCGAGCTGTTCGGGGAGGTGGGCACGCAGATCGGCAAGATGCCGGTGGCGATCTTCGGCGACTACGTCGTGAACACCGCGGCCGTCAGCGAGAACGCAGACACCGGCTGGCTGGTCGGCGGCACGATCAACAAGGCCAAGGACCCCGGCTCATGGCAGTTCGACTACGATTACCGCGACGTCCAGGCCGATGCCGTGGTCGGGCAGTTCAACGATTCCGACTTCGCCGGCGGCGGCACCGGCGGCCGGGGCCACCGGTTCGGCTTCAACTACGTGCTCAGCAAGAATGTGGTGCCCGGTCTGACGTACTATCTCAACCAGTACGTGGGGCGCAACAACAATGCCGACTACCACAGATTGCAGGCCGATGTCGTGGTCAGGTTCTAACGGCGGAGATTTCCCCACGTCGCTAATCACAATGTAACAGAACGCTAACAGAACCCTAACGGCAATCGCGTATGTATTACTGAATTTCGCATAATACAGTGACAAGTCACTCAAAAAAAAGACCGGGGTGCTCCAAGAACCCGAACAGGAGTTGTCCGTTCTGTTGCACACGCTCCATGCCATCCTCCACCGCTTGCCCCACCTCCCCGAGGTT
>JAPLMX010000165.1 GCA_026386805.1 Phycisphaerae bacterium
GAGCGGGGCGTTGATGTACAGGGAGGCGAAGAGGTTGCCTGCCGGGGCGGCTCGCTCGAAGTCGATCGCCCGTTTGCGAAAGCTCTCCGAGTTGCTGGCGATGTACGTGATCTGGCCCGCCCGGAAGGAATCGCCGGCCCCGACGAGGTCGACGACCTCGCCGGCCATAAACCGGGAAGTCACCTTCGTCGGCCCGCCCGTCTGGCCCTCCGGCCCGATGTATTTGATGTAGGCGCCGTCGCTGACCGTCACGCCGAACAGCTTGGTTCGCCCGTCATCCTGCCAGTACCGCTTCGTAAGGAATTCGAGGAAAAGAGTGTTGTACGCCCGTTCGTTGAGATCGGCCCGCGCGGGCCGTCGGCCGAGCGTGTTCTCGATGAGCTTGGCCTCATCCGACGAGGTGAAAAACAGATCCAGCTCGGGCAGCAGCGGCTCCAGGAGCCGATATTCCTTGACCGGTTTTCCCTCGGCGATCAGCTTGTGCGGGTTGCCCGTCAGGGTGTGGCTGTCGGCGATGGTCACGACCCCCTGGCCTTGGCACCATTGAATGAAATCGGCCAGGTCCTGACCGCCGTGGGCGTCGCCGCGATCCGAGAGGCCCGAATACATGTAGTAGACAATCCGGGGGGCCAGCCGTTCGACGGCTTTGCGGAAGACCGCAAAGTCGAAATCGTGGTTGGCGTTGGGGAAGTAGGCGATGCCGCCGCGGTCGGAGCCGGGACGGTTGTGGATGAAGGTCGTTCCCGTGCACACGGTCGGATGGATGTGGGTCGCCGACATGTCGATGCCGTTGGCGGTCATCATGTCGTGGAAGTACCGGCCCTGAGCGTCCAGGCCATCGTAGCCGCCTTGGCCGAGGTTGACGCCGACGGCGACCTTCAGGCCGGTCCGGGCGATCAGCGGGGCCATGTTGCCGGGGCCGCCCGCCGTGGCGAAGCCCCCCTCGATCCACTGTCGGATCTGTTCTTGCGAGAACTTGGGCATGTCCTCGAATCGGCACTTGGCCAAGCCGCCTGTGCCGACGAGCTTGTCGGTAAACTCGAAGTCAGGCCGCCGCAAATCCACTACCGCCGTATTCAAGACCAGGACATCGACAGACATTGTTATGCCTCCCTGGAATAGTGGAATGATGGGTAGACGACCCGCACGCTCCCCAATATTCCATCATTCCAATATTCCAGTATTCCATGATTTCTAATGCATTTCGGCTTCACAAGTGCCGACCGCCGGGCGGTAGAAGTTGAACTGGACGTTGGGGTGGTCCGCGAGCAGTGACATCGGGACCGCACTATCCGGGATTCTCTTGCCGACCATCAGGGCTGTCAGCCGCATGCCGAAGGGGTTGTCGTGCGTGCCCGCCTGCCAAATGGAGACCTTCTCGGCCTTCCAGGTCTCGGCCGGGCCGACGGAGATCGCCTGGGTGGGCACGCTCGTCACCACGCCGCCGCCGCTGGTTCGGGCGTTCTGCATCACCGTCACTGGGTGCAGGTCCACCACCCGCGTCGTGAGCTTGCGATACTCCTGGGGCGTTGGCGGATGGTCCTGGTACTTGCCTTCCCGCCGAACCGGGTCGTTGAAGGCCCAGTGCTTGATGTCGCCCTGCCCGCCCTGCATGACCACGCAACGGACGCCGTCCCAGCTCTTGATGTACGCCGAGGTGTCGGCCTTGGGGAAATGGAGATTGCTCTCGGGCATTTTCAAGCTGGGCCGGATTCGGTCGAAGCACAACTGGCGGTCGGCTCTCGCAAACGAGAGCGGGTGGGTCTGCGGGACCTCGCGACCCTGCAGGTACCATTCGTCCATGCCCCAAAAGTGGGCATGGGCGAGGTCCAGTTCCAGCTCGTTGACGAGCCGGGCGACCAGCGGCAGTTGCTCCGTCGGGCCGATGGGACCGCAGATGCCGGCGGGATTGGCTAAGGTCGCCTGCTTCCAAGCGGTGATGTACTCCAGGGCCTCCGCCAGGTAGAAGTCCTCCAATGTGTCGTAGAAGACGACGCGAAACCCGTCCCGGCTCAGGGCCGCCATATCCTCCACGGTCAGCCTCGCCGCATCGTTGAGGACTTCGTCGTCCAGCGTCGTATAGTCCCACCACTGGGGCGCCAGGATACTCGTCTTTCTCGCCATGTGCTTCACCTCAAGTCCGGTCAAGTTACGGCCTTGTTATGCGGAACGGAACGAAGTGAAGCATCTGGCCGGCGAACTTGAGAGACCTCTCGTTCGAGGGCCGGATCCTTCGCTTCGCTCAGGATGACAGACACGCCATCGTTGTGACACACAGACCTTGAACTCCTACTGCCCAACCATATAAACCAGGTCGCCGAGTTCCTTCCGGAGGATATTGTCCTGCGGATAGGCGTGCCCGAGATGCTGGCGGAACCCTTCACCGAAGGGCCGGCCGATCTGCCCGCCGCGTTTGGCCGCGAAGGCCTTCATCATGTTGGTGTACTCATCCATCCCATGATGCTTGAGCAGCCAATCCCGCTGGCTTTCGTGGCAGGCGAGCATTTTCTCTTTGGTGTCCATCACGCTGCTGATATCGACGATCATGCCCGGCTCGATCTTGGTCCCGAGCTTGTCCTTGCCCTCGACGGCGTCCATGTAGTACAGGTGCGGGATCGGCTCGAATGGCTCGACGCCCGGCGTCTCGACGTTGACGACGCCGCAGCAGAAGCACGCCGTCTGGGCCAACTTGCTGGCCATTTCGTGATCGACCATATAGTCCGAGGGACTCGTCGTAAAGACGATTCGCGGCCGGACCTTCCGCACGACTTCGATGGCCTTGAGCAGCGTAGGCCGGTCGTACAGGATGAAGATGTCGCCGGATTCGAGGCAGTGGTACTTGCCATCGAGCATGGCGGCGGACTTGGCGGCCTCGCCCTTGCGAATCCGGCTGATCTCCTCTCGGCTATACTGCACGGTCCCGCAATCGCCGGGCGCCACCGTGGCGATGTGCACCTGCCAGCCGCGCCGGCGGAGCAAGGCGAGCGTGCCGGTGCACATGAACTCGGCGTCATCCGGATGCGCCCCGATGCTTAAAACCGTCTTATCACTTCCCAACATGCTTGCCAGCAATCCTTTCCTGCCCCCTATATACAAAGGGGCCGCCTTGCATCCATGTCATCCTGAACGGAGCGAAGCGGAGTGAAGGATCTGGGCTGCGAAGGGGAGAAACCTCTCTTTCGGTGGCCGGATCCTTCGTCTTCGACTCAGGATGACAGAACAAACCTGCCCAGAGACATAGCCTGTTACTTGCCCATCAGATGATTGACGATGAGCAGATCAAGCTCCTCATAGTCACGCGCGGCGATCAGCTCGTTGACTTTGCGCTCATCGAGGCTGCGGGCCAACTCCACGAGTCGCAGGAAGATGGTCCGGCTGTTGCTCAGGTGCTTGGTGGCCGCGTCCTGCTTCTGCGTCCGCATGGCCTTGACGTCGAGGCCGACGAATTCGCCCTTTTTGCCGTAGTTGTACTTGTCGAGGATGCGGACCTGGTTGAAGGCCCGCCGCAGATCGACCGAGCCAAAGCTCTTGTCCTCGTCGAACTTCAGGCCGTTCTGGTCGTTCAGGTGGACGGTATAGAGCTTGTCGCAGGCGAGGGCGAAGCCCATCTCATCCGACGGGTCCAGCCCGGCCAGAATCGTATGGGCCGTCTCGATGTTGACGCCGACCCGCTTGGGGTTGTGGGTCAGAGAGGCCAAGGCCAGGGCGTGACCCGTCGTGGGGATATACGCCTGGTCCATCGGCTCGTTCGGCTTGGGTTCGATGGCGATTTTGATATCCGGGTTGTAGTCCAGCATGTCGTCGATCGCGGCGACCAGCCGGTCCACGGCGACCTTGCTGTCCTTGGCCTCGCGGATGTACGTACCTTCGCGGGCGAGCCACAAAACGATCAGCTTGGTCTCCAGGGCCACGGCGATGTCGATCGCGCGACGGCTGCGATCTTTCGCGTACTCGCGGGCCTTCTTGTCGTTCGAGGTATAGGCTCCATCGATCGTCCGCTCATCCTCCCACAGCCTCGGCGCGACAAACTCGGCCGTCAGATCTTCATCGACGAGCATCTGGCGGACTTCCTTGGCCTTCTTGGTGATATCCTTGGGGCTCAGGCCGTTCATGTCCGGCACGGCGTCGTCATCGTGAAACTGCACGCCGTCGAAGCCGAGCTTCTTGTACAGCTTGAGCTTGCGGGCGAAGGTGATGCTGCGCCGGACCGTCGGCCCGAACGGATCAGCGCCCTCATGAACGTTCCACGGCCCAAACGAAAAACGATATTCTCCTGCCATACGAATTCTCCTTAAAATAGGATCGGAACATTGGAATAGTGGAATACTGGAATCATGGGTAAACGGCTGTCACTCTCCGCAACATTCCATTATTCCAACATTCCAGACTTCTCCCTGCGCACTACTTGCGACTCTGTTTCTCCTTTAGAATGGCCAGGGCGTGCCGGGCGTAGTGGCCGCGAAGGTCCTGGGCGTACTGTCGCAAGATTTTTTCGCCGAGTCCCTCGTAGTCTCCGCACCGATACAGGGCGCGGGCGAGCATCAGCTCCCGCAGGGAGCACTCCCGCGTCGAGGTGTCTTCGGGGTTGGCCGGGATGCTCTTTGTGGCCGCGTTCAGGTCCGGGTAGGCGTGCCCGGTCATGCCGGGCTTTTGCAGCAGTTCCGCCAGAGCGCTGGCGGCCGACGGGCTGGCGAGCGTTTCCAAGGCCATCGCCACGGCTCGGTGGTGCGACAGGGCGTCGTCCGGACCCAGTTGCCGGACCTTGGCCAGGATCGGCTCCAGGGCCTCGCTCCGCCGGGTCCGGCCCAAGGCGATGATCAGGCTGTCCAGAACGCTTATGCTCGGTCCGTACTGGCCCATGCCGGTGTACTTCCAGCCCTTGTCCCATTGGCTCGCCTTGACGGCTTCCACCAGTGTGCCAACGCCGGCAGGGTCTTGCATGATGCCAAGGATGTGAGCGTAGGTGAGCTTGACTTGGTCCGAATCGGCCGACGCGTAGGCGGCGCGAAGCAGCGGCAAAGCTTGTTCGGGCTGGGTGAAAACGACCTCAATTCCGTTGAAGTCGTTGGCGACGGTTTTGACGGCCTGCTCGACTCTTTCCTTCGGCAGCGGGAAGGAATCCGTCTCGGTGAGCACTTCCGCCGGCAGGTTGCCTTTGTCCACGAGGTGCTTTTGCAGCTCGCGGAGGTCGATCGCTCGCAGGGTCTTGCCGGAGCGGGCGGCCGTCGCGGCGGCCACGCCGGCGGCGTAGCCCTGGTTCTGGATGTCCGCCTGCATGCGGATCACGGGCATCACATCCCGGTGGGCGCTGACGGCCAGGCCCGTGACGAGGACGCCCTCGATTCCCTTGGGCAGCAGGCAACGATAGGGGACGTCGCAGGGCACGGTCCTACGGTCCGGGGGCCGGAGCATGAACATCGGATGAATCGTGAAGCCGTGCGAGTCGAAGTTGCTGCTGGCGCGCACGACCGCGTCGGGGAACGTGCGGCCCAGGTACGCATCCATGGGTGAGAGGCAAAAGTCCCCGACGATCTGCCGGCGCTCGCGGCAGTCCACGAGCTGGCCCAGGTCGTAGGCTTTGTCGAATTTCTTGCGGGCCGCGAAGAACGCGTACGAGGAATCGACCACGTCGAGGTCGTCGATGAAGGTCCAGTCCGTATTGGTGTACCGCGCCCCGAGGTTCCAGGGAGGCAGACCCGTCCCCTGCACCGCGATGTGCTCGCCTGTCACATAGACGCACGGGGCGCCCGCGGCGGCGGCGATCGTTGCGTTGCCGGTCGCATCCACAACCGCTTTGGCCAGGACGACGCCTCGGCCTTGCGGCGTCGCGACGACGACGCCTTTGACGCGGCGGCCCTCAACGAAGGCGCCGCAGCCGAGCGTGCCATACCAAAGGTCCGCCCCGGCTTTGCGCAGCTCCCGCCGGTACCATTCGATTTTGACCTGGCTGTTCCAAGCTTGGCCCTGCCCGCTTTTGCCTTCATTGGGGCCGGCCATCTCGGCCAAGCCCTGATCCAGTTCTTTCGTGAAGCCCGCACGATTGCCGTAGTAATACTTTCCGATCAGGCCCATCGTGCCGATGCCGCCCAGGCCGTGGAGATACTCGACGACGAGCGTCCTGGCCCCTTGTCGGGCTGCGGCGATGCCGGCCGGCGCGCCGCCGGTGCCGCCACCGACGACCACAACGTCATAGTCACCGAGCACGGGCAGGGCCTGCACGCCGGCCTTGATGTACGTTGTCTGCGGCCCGATGCGCATCCATGCCTGGTCCTCGCGGACATCGCCCGCCGCGACGGACTTACCCGCCTGTGCGGGCAGTCCGATGGTCCCAGGCGGGGCGATTCGCTTGGCTTCCGCTGCCGCCGCCGCACCGATTCTGGCGCCGACGTCCATCAGCTCCAGCGGCCGCAGCAACTGCTGGGCCGCCCGGCGTGACAGATCGGCACAGCCGCCGAGCACATAGACACGCGGTACGCGGGCGGGCCGGAAGACGCCAAGATCGACCGTCGTCGTGCCGGGCCACGTGCAGCACTGCTGGGCCTGGCCCCTCATGCAATCCGGCGGGACCTCAAACAGCGTTTCCGAGGCGTCCACCTGCTCCAGATCCCACGTCTCGTCGCGGGCAATCTGCTCTGCCTTGGCGAACGATGCGAACGAGCCGTCCTCCATCGGAATCTCGATGGTATACTCAATCGCCTGGTAGATTCGCCCGTTGTCTCCGTACACGGGCGCGGGCAATTGCCTGGCCTTCATGTTCTCGGCATCGCGGGGCCGTCCACCGACGACGATCCTCTTGAACGTCTGCACGCCCTGAGGATAGGGCTCGAACGCCGCTCCGGCCATCCGGGCCACGACCGCCCTCGGCGTGGCGTCGATAGTCACCTTGGCCTTGACGGCCTGTCGGCCCGAGCGGTCGGCGAGGACGATGCCGGCGGGCCGGCCTGTGCCATCGCGCAGAAGCTCGGTGGGATAGCAGCCGTACAAGAACGGGACGCCCGCGTTGAATAGCGCATCGTCGAGGGTCCGCTTGACCTGCATGGGAGTGGGCGGCACGTGGTACGTTGGTCTTGTGGCCGCGTGCTCGGGCCTTTTCTCAATGACGATCTCGCCCAAGAGCACGCGCTTGGCCCCAGGTGTTTTCCTCACGGTCAGCCTCACGTAGCGGGCCTTCTGCCGGACGCTGGCGGACACCGGGATGGCCGTTTCTTCAAAAGAGCCCTCCGCGAGCCGCTTGTTCTCGATCGTTGCCACCTGCCGCCACTGTTGCCCGTCCTCACTCACGCAGAGCACAACGTTGGCGACCTCGAAATCGTTGGTTCGCTGATAGACCAGCAGACAAATCTTGTAGACGAGCTGCACGCTGCCCAGGTCGGCGACGAGGCTGACATCGCCATTGTATTGGACGCTCTGCGACGCAGCACTTTGCCATTTGCCATCGCTGAGAAGGGAAGGGCGCGGGGAATCCTTATGGGGCGCCGCGGATTCGATGTCCACCTGGTATGAAAACGGGATCGTGTCGTGGAACGGCAGGGCCGTGCCCGGCTCGGCAAACATGAGCCTGGTCAGCGGCGACATCGGCTCCTCGCCCGGCTCCAACCAGAGGCGATAGGTCCCGCAGATGTCGTCACCGAGGTAGGGCCGGGGGGCGGCCAAGAACACCGTCGCGCCATCCCGGGCCGCGGCAACCGCCGCCGTCACGGCCCCCGAGGAGCCGCCCACCACCAGGACGTCAACCTCGTGCAGGACCGGAATCCGCCGGGCCGACTCCATCACCACGCCCGCGGTTGCGGCTCCCGTTCCTATCGTTGCCGGGGTCTGGGGGCGGGCTGAGAACCTCGAGCATCCCGTCGGTGCGATCAACGAGCAGGCGGCCCAGAGAACCCATGACATTTGCAGGGCCCCCCAACGCGATCCCATGCGGGGGGGAACCCGAGGCAGTGCTCGCACGATTGCGTCCTTTCCAACTCGGATGGTACGGGCCAACCAGCCACCATTTCGATTTCCAAACTCAGTTCGTGGACGCAATTATCGTGATTATTCTTCGATTTTCAATGGCAAACTGCCCAACCCGGCGGAATCTCCGGGCTGGCATGGAAACCCCTCAGATCGCCCACGTATCGTCCCGGCGAGGCTTGACACCGGGCGTGCGAGTGCCTACAATCATAGATGATGACCAATCCGCAGGAACCTAAGAAGAAGAAGAAAAAAAAACCACATCCCCTTCGCGACTGGCTGCTGTATGTGGCGGTTCGCGTCTTGATGATCTTTCTCTGCCTCGTTGATGTCCGGACCAGCCTGCGGTTTGCCTGCTTCCTGGGCGATCTTCTGTGGAAGTACTACCAGCGAGGCCAGCAGCGTGCCCTGGACAACCTGCGGGCCAGCTTCCCCGAGAAATCTGAGGAGTGGATCGAGCAGACTGGGCGGCGGAGCTTTCAGCAGCTTGTCATGCTGACCATCGACGTGCTGGTCATGCCTCGGCTTGTCCAAAAGCACAACTGGCGACAGTGCACGCGATTCACAAAGGCTGAGTACCCGAAGTGGATGATGAAGGAGGGCAAGGGCCTGATCCTGGTGACGGCCCACTACGGTAATTTCGAGATCATCGGGTACATGGCGGGCCTTTTTGGCTTCGATGTCTACAGCGTCGCCCGCCCGCTGGACAACAAGTACCTGAACCGCTTCCTGTATGGTGTGCGGCAGCGGCATGGGCTGAAACTCATCGACAAGAAGGGGGCCGCCCAGATGATGCCTCAGATCATCGAGCAGGGCAGCACGCTGGGTTTCATCGCCGACCAGGACGCCGGCCGCAAGGGCGTCTTCGTGGATTTCTTCGGGCGAAAGGCCAGCACCTACAAGAGCATCGGCCTGCTGGCCATCACGTACAATCTGCCCATTGTGGTTGGCTGTGCCCGGCGCGTCGGCAACGAGTTCTTTTTTGAGTACGTTTTGAGCCGGATCATTTTCCCGAGCGAATGGGCCGACCAGGAGGACCCGCTCACGTGGGTGAGTGCCGCGTACACGAAGGCGATCGAGGACTTCGTGCGGCAGGACCCGACCCAGTACTGGTGGGTGCACCGCCGGTGGAAGACCCGGCCGAAGGAGGAGCGGCAAAGAATGGAAGCCGCGGCGCAGCGACCTCAGGAGGAGCCAGGCCTGCCCGCTCCCATTGTCGCTGTTTCGCCGGTCTCGGTGTCAGACCGGACCTCCCGAGTTGACCGTTGAACAGGCCTAATCGCCGTTTTGCAGAACTCCAGTTATTGAGAGGGGTGGAAATATGAGAACTACGGTATCGTTCGTTGTGGCGTTGGTCGTTTGGGGGTTGGCAGCGACGGCGCAAGCGCGACTTGTCGCCTGCGTGGGGGACAGCATTACCTATGGCTCGGGCATCGCCGACCGGGCGAACGACAGCTATCCCGCGCAGTTGCAGCGGATTCTGCGGCAGTACGATCCCTCGTGGGAGGTCCAGAACTTCGGCGTCAGCGGGGCCACGCTCCTGAGCAAGGGCGATTTGCCCTATGTGCGTCAAAACGCGTTCGGCAGCGCCCAGGCGTGTCATCCGGACATCGTGATCATCAAGCTGGGGACAAACGATTCCAAGCCGCAGAACTGGCAGTACAAAGGGGACTTCATCTCGGACTATGAGAGCATGATCGAGGTCTTTCGCTCCCTGCCCAGCAGGCCCCAGGTTTGGATCTGCAAGCCGGTCCCCGCCTTCTACGTGAACTTCAGCATCCGGCCCGAGGTCATTCGTGATGAGATCCTGCCGCTGATCGATCAGATCTCACGCGAGAAGAACGTGCCGGTGATCGACCTCTACACGGCTTTGCTGGACCACGGCACCCTGTTCCCCGATGGGATTCATCCGAACGCCGAAGGGGCCGGCCTGATGGTCCAGACCATCGCTCCGTTCCTGCTCGGCGCGCGGTTCCTGCCCGATGTCAATCACGATGGGGTCCTGAACTTCGCGGATTTCGCGCACATGGCCTTGCTGTGGCGACAGAACGACCTGTCATTCGACGTCGGCCCGGCGCCCAATGGCGACGGCGTGATCGACTGGCTGGACCTTGCCGGTCTGGCTCAGTTCTGGATGGCGTACCCGGGTCTGGTCGCACACTGGGGGTTCGATGAGGCCGAAGGCGAGGTCGCTCATGACAGTCTCGGCCGGCTCAATGGTGTCGTGCACGGCGCGCCGCTGTGGCGGTCTGCCGACGGCAGGATTGGCGGTGCGATGGAACTGGACGGCGCGGACGATTACGTCAGCACCGGCAATATCCTGAATCCGGGCGGCGGGGCGTTTACGGTGTTTGTATGGGTCAAGGGCGGCCGGCCCGGCCAGACGATCTTGTCGCAGTCCAACAAGGCCGGCACGGGGGAAGTCTGGCTCGGCACGGATGTCTTGACCGGTGCCGTGATGACCCGCCTGACGGACGGGGGCCGTATCACACAGCCGCTCACCTCCAATGCCGTTGTCACGGATGGCGCCTGGCACAACCTGCGGCTGGTCTGGGACAGCACCGGTCGCCACCTCTATACGGACGGCAAGGAAGTCGCCGCCGACAACCGCAAGCTCAACACCCTGAGGTCCTCCAGCGCCGATTTCCATTTCGCCGCAGGCAAGGACCTTGAGCCTGGGAGCTTCTGGTCCGGCCTCCTCGATGATATCCGCTTCTATGGCCGGGCCGTCATGCCCTGAACGGCCCGGCCCGGCCTCGCTTGCCGCCCACCCGGGAATGGCGCGTCGCGCAGGTAGACAAACAGGGGCGCGAGACTACTCCTCCCTGCGGAGAAACGTCTCACGCCCCCGGATCATGATCCTGAGCGATTAGAAGTGGTGCACGAAGCGAAGAATGAACTTCTCGCCCTCGGGGCGATCTCTGGCCCCAGTCTCAAAGTAGGCGTTCAGGAACAGGTGCGAGTTCTGAGAGAAGCTCCACAGGACGCCGGGTCCGATCGCAAAGACCTGCTCGTCATCGGGGAACTCCAGATCGTTCTGCTTCGTATCCGTTATCTGATTGAAAAAGTAGCCGTTGACTCCGAGCCGCAGCTTCTTGGCGATCAGTTCGTAAGAAGTGGCGAAATTGGCGTGAACGGCTTGGCCCGGCTGGATGTCCGTATCGTCATTCTCAGCATTCCACAGATAATGCAGGCGCAGCGATACTTCCCACTGGGGCGTGATAAAGAGAGTGCTGGCCCAGTAAGGATCGAACGAGAAGAAGTTGCTACCGGGATTCAAATTCCGTTCCTTCTCGTATGTCCCGGTGGGCCAGATGGTCTGGAACTCAACGCGATGCATGAAGATCGGGCCGTTTTGACCCATGATCGGGTCCCACTGCAGGTACGGACCCACCAGAAGATCACCGAATCCATCGTTGTTGTTGATGGGGTCCGTCTCAAAACTGGCCAGGGGCAGGATGACATCGAGGCCCCACTTGCCGCCGAAGAGCACCGGCGTATTCGACTGGTAAATGAGCTGATTGAGGCTACCCAACGCCCGGAAGTGGTCGTTTGGGGAGTCTATGCCGGGCAGCCTGTCGGCCGTCCAGTACATGACGTACTCGGTAAAGTAGAATCCGGGGCCGGCGGGCGGCGCGCCGTCCAGAAAACTGGTGAAGCCCAAGTTGACGAGCGGCTGCTGGTATGCCCACGCTGATGGGGTTAGCAGCAGCGCAAGCACGAGACATACGGTGGGTGGGAGACAACGCCGGTGGCTCATAATGGACCTCCAAAACCTCACTGAATTAAACACAGATCGCACGCTTGGTTACACAGAAGCCGATGCCAAATTGCCGCAACGTCATGCTCCTGTCAAGTACAAATCCGAATTCTCTTGTTGTGAGCGGCCACCTTCAATGTCGTTCCCTCGCGTCGCGGCGGAATCCGAGTCACCGTTCCTTCGCCCTGGGTCAGCTGCGTCCCTGTTGCCGGATCTTCTGGAGCGACGCCGCCATGTCCTTGACTCTTTCCGGATATTCCGCTGCCACGTTGTTTCGTTCGCCCAGATCCTCCGTGAGATGGTACAATTGCGGTTGCGGGTCGTTGCCCATCTCGGTATTCGTGCTGACGTTCATCCGGGGTCCTTTGCTTGGCTCGATGTACTTCCAAACCCCTTGGATCAGGGAGAGCGTGCCGGCGTGCTCCATCAGGTGGTCGCGGCCCACGTGGGTCCGGCCGAGCAGGGCCCCCAGCACGTCGAAACTGTCCGGGGCATCTTCAAGATTGAGTTTCTGGCCCGTCAGCGCCGCCATCGAGGCCGGCAGATCGATCTGGCAGGCGAGTGCCTCCGAAACGCCCGGCTTAACCCGCCCCGGCCAGCGGACGACAAACGGCACGCGCGTCCCGGCGTCGAACGCACTGTACTTGCCGCCCCGCAAGGGTCCGGCGGGTTTATGCCCATCGAGCAACTCGACCGCCTGGTCCTTATATCCATCATCGACCACCGGCCCATTATCACTGGAGAAAATCACGAGAGTGTCCTGGGCGAGACCGAGCCGGTCCAGCGTCTTGAGGATCTCACCGGCCGACCCGTCGAATTCCAGGATCGCGTCGCCGCGGGGGCCCAAGCCGCTCTTGCCGGCGAAGCGCGGGTGCGGCACGCGCGGGACGTGGATGTCGTGGGTGGCGAAATACAGGAAAAACGGCTCCTCCTTGTGTTTCTCGATAAAGGCGACCGCCTTGCCGGTAATCGTGTCGGCGATTGCCTCATCCACCCAGCGGGCCGCCTTGCCGCCGGTCATGTACCCGATCCGGCTGATCCCATTGACGATCGTCTGGTCATGCCCGTGACTGGGGTGCATCTTGAGCAACTCCGGGTGATCCTTGCCGGTGGGTTCGTTGCCGACGGGTTTCTCGTAGCTGACTTGGATGGGGTCTTTCGGGTCCAGGCCGACGACCCGGCGGTCCTCCACGAACACGCACGGCACGCGGTCGCCCGTCGCCGGGATCAGGAAGCAGTAGTCGAAGCCGATATCGAGCGGTCCCGGCTGAATATCCCCGTTCCAGTCGATGCTGCCCGCCCCAAGCCCCAGGTGCCACTTGCCGACCGCACCGGTCTTGTACCCGGCCCGCCGCATCAGCGACGCCAGAGTCGTCCGCCCCGGCTCGATGATCAGCCGGGCATCGCCCGGCAACACGCCTGTGCCTTTGCGGCGCCAGGCATACTCGCCTGTCAGCAGGGCATAGCGTGACGGCGTGCACGTGGCCGACGCCGAGTGGGCATTCGTGAACCGGACGCCCTCCCGGGCCAGCCGGTCCACGTTGGGCGTCGCGACCTTCGTCGCTCCGTAGCACCCGACGTCCCCATACCCCAGGTCATCGGCGTAAATGATGACCACATTGCGCGGTTTCTCCTCCGCGGCCAAGGCACGATGCGGCAGCAGGCAGGCCGTGGCCGCCAGACCAATCGATTTCAAGAACGCTCGACGCGGCATGTACTGTGACATCAGATTCTGCTCCTGCAAGGCTCTAGGGGTGTTCCCGCGGGAAGATCGTCCAGGGCTGGGCCGGCAAGTCCGGCAGATAGCCCTTCATCCAGTCGTATTGGGGGTGCTTCGCCAGAAAGTCGGCGGCGTCGAACCCGAGGTCACAGGACCCGCCCCATTTGGCCCACAGCCTCCAATTCTTCGCCATCTCCGACGTGACGACCTTGCCATCGAAGGCCCCGCAAGGGCGGTAGGCGGCGTCCACACCGGGCACACGGCCATCATCCAGCTCGCCGTGCCCGCAAATCGTTCTGCGCCCCGGCTGCTCTTTCTGGAGATAAACGTCGTAGTGGTCGGCGAGCATCTGCTGGGCAAGGGACACGTCGATGTGCCCGTAGTGCTCCTTCATCAACTGGCCCCAGCGGACCCGGCGGGCCACGGCGCCGTCCCTCACGTCATCCCAACTCGCTTCGGTTTCCAGTCTCAATATCTTCGGATTGGCAGCGACGTTCGAGCCGGTGAAGTACCCATTCGTCTTCTTCTGGAGGCTGTGGTATTTCAGGCCGAGTTCCAGGCAGGCGATCTCGCCCGTCTTGATATCGCCCAGGAGCCACGAATTGGCGTAGGCGCCGCTGTTCTTGCGGATCAGAGTGTCGGCCCATTCGTCGATGCTGTTGGCGTATTGCATGGCCTGTCGGGCCCGGGCGAACACGGGGGTCCCCCGGCGGTCGAAATGCTCGAAATCGCCGATGGTCGTTTCCGTGCCGATCAGGCCCGCGCCGGTGATGAAGAAGTCCGTGGTGCTGTAGATACAGGGACCCCAGGATTGCATCAGGATGCGGTGGCCGTGCTCCGGGACGATGTCCAGGATGATGTTGGCGTATTTGCCCTGGGCATAGCCGTCCCAGGAATTGTGGGCCATGACGATCCGGCCGTCGGCGGTCGCGTCGCCCGTCGCAATGAAGGCGCTGCAACCGGGGTGGTCGTCTTGATGCTTCTTCTTTTCCTGCGGCCACCAGTACCAGAGGATATCGATGAACCCATTCATGAAGAGAACCTGCTCGTAGGTCACCTTCTTGCCGGCCCGTTCCATGCCCGCGACGATGCCGCGCATCTCCTGGACATACTCGGCAGGGACATTCCCTTGGAACAGCTTGGAGGATGCTTGCACGAAAAAGTCGAGGTCGTGGCCCGTCTGGAACTCCTCCGTGTACGCCAACGTTCGCAGGAATTCGTCGATCTCATTGGCGGTCAGGTAGCCTCTTTGAAATCCCCGCTCAAAGGGCGCCCCCTCGGTGTGCAGGAAGATCCAGCCGTTCTCGTCATACCGATACGCTTTCTCGAGCCAGGTCTTCTCCTGCTGGCCGGTGGAAACCTGTACGGTTCGGCACGACAGGAAGCAGCCCGTCGAGAGGACCACGGCACAGTATGTCAGCATCTTTCGGTTCATCAGAATCTCCCACTCTCCCACCTGACGTGACATTGTAGCGAGGGCACCGAAGCAAAGCAAATGCCGGTTGTCAGACCTCGACGCCAAAGAGCACCCGCATGACGAGACCGACCAGGAAGCTGAACGAGGCCACGCCGAGGCTCAGGCCCGCCATCTCGAAGAACCGTCCCTTGAACGGCTCGCTTTTGGCGACCGAGATGTAGTAGTTGAACAGGGCGATGATCGCCAGCGCCGCCGCCAGGGTGCAGCCGAGGCTCACGAAATAGTTCGACAGGAGCAGATAGGGCAGGATCAGAATCATCACGGTGATGATGTACGCCACGCCGGTGTAGGTGGCGGCCTTGAGCGGGTTCTTGGCGGTATCGTCGGACTTGGTGGAGAGGTACGAGGAGGCTGCCATGGATAGTGCCGCGGCGATCCCGGTGACGGACCCGGTCAAGGCGATCAGCCTTGCGTCTCGCAGCGCCAACGTCAGGCCCGCCAGGGCGCCGGTCAACTCCACGAGGGCGTCGTGAGTCCCAGGACCATCGAGCCGGTGTAGCGGAGTCTTTCCTCGTCCAGCATCCCGAGCAATGCCTTCTCATGCTGCTCCTCGTCCTGCATGATGGCCTGGGCTTCGGGGATCACCTTCTGCAATTGCCTGTAGTCACCCTGAATCTTGTCCTCGGCCGTCTCCATCAGCTTGACGCCGAAGGTGAACCCGAAGATGCGGCTGATCCAGAAATACTTGGCGATGTGCCACCGGTTCGGGGCGACCTCCTGCTGCGTATATGTCCGCCACTGCTCGCAGTGCCGTAGCTCGTCGCTGGCAATTTTCTCCAACACCCGCCGGTTCTCGGGTGATTTGATCGACTTGGCCAGCCTGCTATAGATATAGTGCTCGGTGATCTCACTCTTCTGGTAGGCCAGCAATCGCTGTCGAATCTCGTTGCTGACAATCATTCCATCCGGCACAAAACGACCTCCACAACATGGGTGCCATGCCTACACTCGTGTAGGCATGTTCCATCCGATGGTCACAACATGCTTACGCAAGCGTAAGCATGGCACCCGACACCCGACATTGTAGTGACTGTCTCACTGGCATCATTCCTTTCCTCCAGAATCATACCGGCCCGGGTGGCATCGGCTCGCTCCTTTGCCAATGTACTCTGCGAGGATGACGCTTAGCAGGAAGACTAAAATCTCCGGAATGAAGACGCCCATGAAGAGGGAAAAGCGGTTTGCGATAACGATGTAATGGATGCAGAAGAAAACAGGGATGGCCAGGGCGAGGGAGCAACAGTAGATACGTCCAAGGCGAAGCTTCTCCCCACACGCACAAGCTGTACGAATCAAGAAGCCGCTGTATACGATACCCGCAAAGGTACCGCAGAACGACAGGAGAATGATATGAGGCACTTCTCCCCAGCTTCTGCGTATGTAGAAATCGGGCTGGCCCAGCATTTGCCACGCGCACAGCCCCAGCACACCATCAGCAAAGCCGATGGATGCGCCGAGGAGCATTCCAAATGCAATGAGGGCCCTTGGTCTATTCACACTCATGGAACGGCTCACTTGCTCACCAATGGTACACCGATGTCCTTCGGCTACAAGACTTTCGTCGCACCGGGCATGGCCACCGGATAGTTGCCTTTGCTGTCCGGAATCACCGGCGGGTTGGAGTTCATTGTGTAGTTGTCCAGGCCGGGGGCGAGTTCCAGGTTCGAGGCCATCGCTTCTTTCCAGGTGATCAACTGGCCGGACTCCGCGGCCATACGGCCCAGGATGCCGGTCATTGCGGCGTAGGCGGATCGCTCGGCCTCGTTATAGGGCTTGTCCTGGCGGATCGCCTCGAACAGCAGGTCGTGCTCGACTTGGTACTGATTGCAGGGCGGGCCTTTGTACTGCCAGATGACATCAGCCGGCGTCTGGGCGTAGCCTTTGAAGATGCGGGGGTTGGTCACCCCTTCGCCCAGCACGGCTGAGCCTTTGGCGCCGTGGATGATGTCGCCGAAGAAGCCCCAGCATTTGGCGATATGCCGGCCCTGCGCGAACAGCCGCGTGCCGTCCGGGAAATGGTATTCCACCGCGTAGTGGTCGAACAACTGGTCCGGCTCGGTGCGCGTCTGGCGTCCGCCATGACCTTGCGCTGACACGGGCCAAGCGTTCTTGACCCAGCAGCACACGTCAAGGTTGTGGATGAGCCAGTCGAGGATGAAACTGCCGTTGAGCCACGTGAAACAGGAGTAGTTGCGAATCTGGTGGAGCAGTTCGCTCATGCCGGGGTCCTTCGGGTTGAAGCCGACAGGGCCGTGCTCGCGATAGGCCCAGCAGGTGATGACGTCGCCGATGGCGCCTTGATGAATCTGTTCGATCACTTCCTCCAGCGGTTTGTTGTGACGGCTCATCAGCCCACCGGCGATCTTGAGGTTCTTCTTCTTGGCGTCCTCGCCGGCCTTGAGCACGCGACGAATGCCGGGCGCGTCCACGGCAAACGACTTCTCCATGAACACATG
>JAPLMX010000170.1 GCA_026386805.1 Phycisphaerae bacterium
ATGGGCCATCAGCAATTGTGGATGCTGGAGGCCAAATTACAGGATGAAACTCAGGAATAAGGTGTTGCCAGGAAGGTCAAGAGCGCGTAGGATTCAGCTTGGAGTGGCCATCGCACCTCCAACTGAGATCGGGGCAACTTCCGACGTAGACATCGACGCATTGTCGCTGTACAATCAGGTTTCCAGCAACCTGCCTCGTTTTGAAGATGGGAGGGTGCTGATAGGTGACATGCAGACAGGTGGCCTGAGCGTTAACCAAGTGGGTGACGCGTTCGCAGACCTGCGAGAACAAATGCTGCCTGGGGATACTTTCATCCTCTTTGACTCCTCGCATGGCGGCTCGTACGACCGTGGCTCTGAGACCACACTAACACCTGGAAACGAGTTTCTGGCGATCGGATCCAACCAACTCCTCAGTGATGACCTGATGACGTTAGGCTTGGACGACATGGACGGCATCAAGAAATGGGTCATTCTGGATAGTTGCCGCGCCGGGGGCTTCTGGGGCAACAACAACTCAAGTGACGTAGGAGACTTGGAGAAGTTGCCTAACATCGCTCTGATTTCTGCGGCAGCGGAGGACAAGGATGCCTATAGCTGGCCTGGTACGGACGCAGCCGGCTTGACGTATCCGGGTGAAGGCGTTCTGACGTCGGCACTGATTCGGGCATTCAGCCGGGATGACGAGGGGCGTCTTCTCGCTGACGCTGACGGCCACGGGGACATCACTCTAGACGAACTCAGGGTGTGGCTGACGACGGAGTGGCCTCGCGAGTACTTGCTTAAGCAGACCCCGTTGTTGATGCCGGAGAGAGACCAAGGCGATCTCGTTTCCTTTACATCTGACATGTGGTCTCCTTTCGTGGCTGCATCGGCGGATTTTGCGGGAAGCTTTACCTACGATCAGAATTCGGGGTCGGTTGTCCCGGCACCAAGCGCGGTTCTACTGGGCGGCATTGGGCTGGGCTTCGCGAGTTGGCTCTGCAAACGGCGACGGACGTAGGAGGCTGCCCCTGTGCGCGAATGGCAATCTGGATTCCCTTTCCGCGGGAAGGGGAAGAGCAGGGTCACGTCCCAAACGTCAACTATTCGCAGGAGCAGAGTGCCGACAGAGGTGCGCTGGGACGGGTGGGGTTCTGAAAGCCGTCTGGCTCAACCATATCCCCGCCGGTACCCGCAACGCGATAAACGCCTTCATTCCGGCCGGAGGCAGATGATCCGTATGAATCCGCGCTAATCGGGGTCTAAACCATCCGTGGGGGAATCCGTATCGGAGAAGATGCGGGTCAGGCGGATGCGGTCGCCTTGCTCTTCGCGGCGAGTTTCAGCGGCTTGCCGTATTTCTCGCAGAAGAACCGAACACATTCCGGGGCCATGTCGATGGCCCGCTCGTCATAGGCGCCCGTCTCCGGATTGGGCCAGATCAATGTGTCCTCTCCCCGGACCCATTTGAACCGTTCTCGATCCTTCAAGGCCGTAAAGACGCCCCCCGGATTGTCCTCCACGACTAAAGGACGGAAATCCAACTCATAGATCGAGACATCCATCTCGTCCTCAAACCAGAGACGCAGAACGTAGTCGCCCACGTATTCCGCTTTGAGCAATCCTCTTTCCTCTCGGTTCTTCCACAAAGACACATCGTCTGCTGCGGCAGACCACTCTTGCCATTTCATAGTGACGATCATAGTGCTGCCTGTCGCGCGGGTCAACCGAATGGGCGGAAAACCCGTATCCTCGCCTCTGTGGTAAGCTGGACTGAATGCGTTGTGGGTTGTGCGTCAGACGGACAACGTCTTTCGGCAGGCGCGAATACTCGCCCCATCCTGAGCGGTCACTCTACGGGGCGGGATTTTGGCGGGAAATTGGCGTTGCTTGCGTACTTGCGCCTTGTATAATGATACGTCCTTGGTGCGCCATGGAGGATTGTGTCCCGCGTCCCCTTGTGAACCTGGGACAAGGGCCATTTGTGCCGGGCTGCCCGGTGGCTGAGCATGAGTGGGTCGTGCGTTCCTTCGACGGGCTCAGGGCAGGCTCTTGCACGACGTTCTTGGCGAGCGGGGACGCTCGCCCTACTTGGGCGGAATCGGGGTTCTCGCAATAAAACGGGGATAGTAAGCGTTTTTCTTTGCGAAGAGACGCTTTGCATAGAGCATGGAGTCTTTTGGATAAGGAGGTACGAGATGGCAAGACCGGTAACGCTATTCACAGGGCAGTGGGCGGACCTGCCGCTGGAGGTCCTGGCGCAGAAGGCCAAGAGCTGGGGATATGACGGGCTGGAGCTGGCCTGCTGGGGCGACCACTTCGAGGTGGACAAGGCCCTCAAGGACGACAAGTACTGCAAGGCCAAGCGGGCGATGCTCGACAAATACGGCCTGAAAGTGTTTGCCATCTCGAACCACCTGGTCGGGCAGTGCATCTGCGACAACATCGACCAGCGTCATAAGTCCATCATCTCGCCGGAGATATGGGGCGACGGCAAGCCCGAGGGCGTCCGGCAGCGGGCCGCTCAGAACATGATCGACGCGGCCAAGGCGGCCAAGAAGCTCGGCATCGGCGTCGTCAACGGCTTCACCGGCAGCTCGATCTGGCACCTGTTGTACTCCTTCCCGCCGGTCTCGAAGGACATGATCGATGCCGGTTACGCGGATTTCGCCAAGCGTTTCACGCCGATTCTCGATGCGTTCAAGAAAGAGGGCATCAAATTCGGACTGGAAGTGCACCCCACCGAGATCGCGTTCGACATCGCCTCCGCCCAGCGGGCCGTCGACGCTGTCAAGGGCCACGAGTGCTTCGGTTTCAACTATGACCCCAGCCACTTCGGCTACCAGGGCGTGGATTACGTGAAATTCATCCGCACGTTCGGCAAGCGGATTTGGCACTGCCACATGAAGGACGTGTGGTGGGGCCATGGAGATGGCACCGTCGGCGTCTTCGGCGGCCACATCGACTTCGCCGACCCGCGCCGGTTCTGGGACTTCCGGTCCATCGGCCACGGGGACATCAATTTCGAGGAAATCATCGTCGCGCTCAACGACGTCGGGTATCAAGGCCCGCTCTCGATCGAGTGGGAGGATAGTCGCATGGACCGCGAGCACGGGGCGGCGGAATCCGGCCAGTTCATCAGGAAGGCCGACTTCAAGCCCTCTCAGCTTGCCTTCGACTCGGCTTTCGAGAAGAAATAGTCATAACTACAGTGAGGCCCGGATGTTGCGAAAGCATCCGGGCCTTGCAGCAGGCCGGGTGGCAGCGTCAAGGCCAAAGGCCTTGGTTCGTAGTGTGCCCGTAAGGGCATGGACTTCTCCGCGTAGGGCGAGCGTTCTCGCTCGCCTGAAGAGGTCGTGCGGGGACGCACGACCTACGAAGAGAAACGCCTTACGGCGTCACTACGAACAGGCTTGACGATGCCACCCGTGTATAAAGTGAAAGTGGCAGGCATGATGAGACAGCAGAACGTCAGCCGGCGGCAGTTTCTCACCACGGCGGCCGGTGCCGCAGTGGGGGTAGTGGGTTTTCCGTACATCATCAGCTCCTCGGCCCTTGGCAAAGACGGCAGCCCCGCACCCAGCGAACGTATCACGATGGGCTGTATCGGCGTCGGCTGGCAGGGCGGCAGCAACATGGGCCAGTTCCTCCGCGAGAAGGACTGCCGGATCGTCGCCATCTGCGACGTGGACAAGAACACGCTCCAGGGCGCCGTCAACAGCGTCAACAAACGGTACGGCAACCAGGACTGTGCCGCTTACAACGACTTTCGTGAGTTGCTGGCCCGCACCGACATCGACTGCGTCTCGCTCGGTCTGCCCGACCACTGGCACGCGATCCCGGCGATTGAGGCCGCTCGCTCCGGCAAGGACATCTTCGGGGAAAAGCCGCTTTCGCACGACTTCCGCGAGGGCCGGGCGATGTGCAACGCCGTCAAGCAGTACGGCCGGATCTGGCAGACGGGGAGCTGGCAACGCTCCCAGGCGCATTTTCGCTTCGCGTGTGAGTTGGTTCGCAACGGCCGGATCGGCAAGGTCCACACGGTCGAGGTCGGGCTTCCTTCGGGACACTCGGACTTCGCCAAGACGGCGGGCCAGGAGCAGATTGTACCGGTGCCGGCAGAGCTCGATTTCGACAGGTGGATCGGTCCGGCTCCGTATACGCCATATCGCCCGGCACTGCTGCCCAAGAACTGGCGGTGGGTGCTCGACTATGGCGGCGGGCAGCTCATGGACTGGGTCGGCCACCACGTGGACATCGCCCACTGGGGCATGGGCTGGGACAAGACGGGTCCTCTGGAGATCGAAGGGGTCGGCGAATACCCCAAAGACAAGCTCTATGACAGCCCGACCCGGTATCGGCTGACCGCCAAGTACCCTGGCGACGTGACGGTGGTCATCGCCGGCGGGTACAAGAATATTCGCAGCGGCACCAAGTGGATCGGCGACAAGGGCTCGGTCTGGGTGGACCGCGGCGATCTCGGTAAGAGCGTGCAAACCGAGCCCAAAGAGCTGAAAGAGGAGAAACTTGGGGCCAGCGATGTTCGTCTGTATGAAACGCCGGGCCACTGGCGGAACTTCCTCGACTGCGTCAAGAGTCGCAGGGAGACCATCACGCCCTGCGAGACGGCCCATCGCTCCGCGACTCCGGGCCATCTGGGGCGGATCGCGATGTGGCTGGGCCGAAAGATCAAGTTCAACCCTGAAACCGAAGAGATTATCGGCGATCCGGTCGCTACCCAGATGCTGGGCCGGCCGTATCGAAGCCCTTGGCATCTGTAGACTTATGAGAACGTGCAGGAAGAGACGGTATGTCGTAGCATGGGCATCCCTTCGGCTTTGCTCAGGGCGGGCTCTGCCCATGTGTCGCAGGGCCATCTTGGCCCTGTTCCTTCCTGTCTTCTCATGGGCGCTCGCGCCCATGTTACTTTAGGAAGGTAATTGAATGAAGCAGAGAAACATGAATCGGCGGGACTTCCTCAAGACAGCGGCGGGGGCGGCTGCCGTCGCGGGGGTTCCCTTTGCGGTCCCGTCATCGGTCCTCGGGGCCCAGGGTCAGGCGCCGCCCAGTGAACGGCTCGTCCTGGGTTTCATCGGGTGCGGCAAGCAGAGCCAGCACCTGATGCGGTCGTTCCTGCTCCCCAGCACGCAGGTCGTGGCGGCCTGCGACGTGGACAAGCTCAAACTCGAGCGCAGCGCCAAGACCATCGTGGAGAAGCACTACGCCGACCGCAAGGACGGCTCCTACAAGGGATGCACGCGGTATCACGATTTTCGCGAACTGCTGGCCCGGCCGGATATCGACGCGGTCGTGATTTCGACGCCGGACCATTGGCACGCGGTCACCACGATCGAGGCCTGCAAGGCGGGCAAGGATGTCTACTGCGAGAAGCCGCTGACGCAGACGATTGCCGAAGCGCAGGCGATGGTCAGCACGATCCGGCAGTATGGCCGCGTTTTCCAGACGGGCAGCATGCAGCGCTCCTCGCGGGAGTTCCGGTTCGCCTGCGAGCTGG
Source organism: Phycisphaerae bacterium (assembly GCA_026386805.1). Classification (GTDB taxonomy): domain Bacteria; phylum Planctomycetota; class Phycisphaerae; order Sedimentisphaerales; family Anaerobacaceae; genus PLanc-01. The sequence goes on from JAPLMX010000170.1 coordinate 5,498, forward strand.
TGCGCAACGGCTACATCGGCGATATCAAGCACGTCACCGTCGGTGTGGGCGGACCGCCGGAGGACAAGCGGCTCCCGGCCGAGCCGGTGCCCGACTACCTCGATTGGGACATGTGGGTCGGCCCGGCGATGTGGCGGCCTTACAACAACGACCTGGCCCCGCACATCAGTTTTGACGGCTTCCCGAACTGGCGCGACCACAGTTACTATGGTGGCGGCGGCATGACGGACTGGGGCGCTCACCACTTCGATATCGCCCAGTGGGGCCTCGGAATGGACGGCACTGGTCCGGTCGAGATCACTCCGCCCGATGGGAAGGACTACAAGGTCCTCACCTACAAGTACGCCAACGGCATCACCATGACGCGGGACGATCGGGTCCGCGGCGCCGACGGCACCGGCCTTCCCTTCACCGGCGACGCATACCCGCTCTGGCTGGAATATGTCAAGCAGAGTCGCGGGCGCGTCAACGGCGTCCTTTTCGAGGGCACGACGGGCAAGGTCGAGGTCAATCGCGGCTATCTCAAAACGTGGCCCGATGCTCTCAAGGACCAGAAGATCGGCACCGACCAGGTGCATCTGTACGACAGCAAGAACCATTACACCGACTGGCTCGAAGCCATTCGCAAGCGGTCCAAGCCCATCTGCGACATTGAGATCGGCGCCAGCTCGGTGACCGTGTGCCACCTCGGCAATATCGCATACGAGTTGAAGCGGCCGTTGAAATGGGACCCGAAACGCCAGGTGTTCGTCGGCGACGATGAGGCCAACCGCATGCTGCGGCGGCCGATGCGCAGCCCTTGGCACATCTGATGCAAGAGCGAATGGGAGAACAGTGCATGACCAGAATAGATATCTCCCGCCGACGGTTCCTGGGAAACGCGGCGGGCGTCTCGGCGGCGGTTGTGGGTTTCCCGTACCTCGTCAGCTCCTCGGCCTTGGGGGCCAACGGGGCCGTAGCGGCCAGTGAGAGAATCACGATGGGCTGCATCGGCGTCGGCAGCCAGGGCTCGGGCAACATGCAGGCGTTCCTGAGCAAGAAGGGCGCTCAAGTCATCGCCGTGTGCGACGTGGACAAAAGCCATCTGAACCGGGCCAAAGGCACCGTCGACAAGAAGTACGGCAACTCGGATTGTGCGACGTATGCCGACTTCCGCGAGCTGATCGCGAGGAATGACGTCGATGCGTTGTCCCTGGCGATGCCGGACCACTGGCACTCGATTCCTGTAGTGACGGCGGCCCGGGCGGGCAAGGACATGTACGCCGAGAAGCCGCTGGCCCGCACGATCCACGAGGCCAAGGTGATGCGGGACACGGTGAACCGGTACGGCCGGATTTGGCAGACCGGGAGCTGGCAGCGGTCGGTGGAGAATTTCCATCACGGCTGCGAGTTGGTCCGTAGCGGGCGGATCGGGAAGGTGACGCGCGTAGAGGTGGGCCTGCCGACCGGTGGCGGGACCGGAATCAGGCAAGTCAAGCCGGTGCCGGAGGGCCTCGACTATGATTTCTGGCTGGGCCCGGCGCCCTGGCGGCCCTACATGGACTTCGGCGGGCAGGGGGTCCACTGGGATTGGCGCTGGATCATGGACTACTCCGGCGGTCAGTTGACCGACTGGGCAGGCCATCACATCGACATCGCCCATTGGGGCCTGGGGCTGGATGACACCGGCCCGGTCGAGATCGAAGGCAAGGGCGTCTACCCGAAAGACGGCATCTACAACGCCCCGACCGAGTACAAATTCACCTGCAAGTATGCCAACGGCGTGGAGATGGTCGTGGCCAGCGACCAGCAGGTGCCCAAGGGCATGGGGACCGTCTGGTACGGCGAAAAGGGCTGGGTCCACGTGGATCGCGGCCGGCAGGCGACGAACCCGCCGGAGCTGTGGAACGAGGTGATCGGCTCCGAGGGGGTCAAGCTGTACCATAGCCGGGATCACCACCAGAACTTCCTCGATTGCGTAAAGTCCCGCCAAAAAACGATCGCGCCGATCGAGGTGGCGTGCCGCTCGATCAGCGTCGGGCTGCTGGGCGAGATCGCCATGCTGCTGGAGCGCAAGGTGCGGTGGGACCCCGTGCAGGAAGAGTTCGTCAACGATTCTGAGGCCAATCGGCTGCTGTCGCGGCCGATGCGGGCCCCGTGGCATCTGTAATTGAGAATGGACAGGTCATTCGGTTTTGAGGTAGAAAGGAACCACTATGATAAGGTCAAGAGGAATTGCCGCGCTGCTGCTCGTCAGCTTCTGCCTGTCGACGGCCCTGTGGGCCCAGTCGCCCAAGGAGCTGCGGAAACTGAAGGATGAAGAGATCGCCAAGATCAAGGCGGCTATGCCGGACAAGGCGGTCGCCAAGCCGGCGCAGCCGCGCAAAATGCTCATCTTCTGGCGCTGCGAGACGTTCTTTCATACCGTGATTCCGGTGGCCAACGAAGCCCTGAAGATCATGGGCGAGAAGACCGGGGCCTTCCAGGTGACGGCGGTTACCGATGATTACTCCGTGTTCACGGCCGAGACGCTCAAGCAGTTCGATATCGTCTGCCTGAACAACACGACGAGTCTGAAGTTCGATCCGAAGACGACGCCCGAGCGTTGCGCGGCCTTGATGGACTTCGTCAAGAGCGGCAAGGGCCTGGTCGGCATTCACGCGGCGGCGGACAACTTCTACCAGTGGCCCGAGGGACAGGAGATGATGGGCAACAAGTTCAGTGGCCATCCCTGGACCGCCGGCGGCACTTGGGCGTTCAAAATCGATGTGCCCGACCATCCGCTGATGGCGCCGTTCAAGGGCCAGGGCTTCAAGCTCAGCGATGAGATCTATCGCACCGCCGCGCCGCTGTATTCGCGCGACAAGCAACTGGTGCTCATGAGCCTCGATACCAGCGATCCGACGACCCGCAACGTCAAAGAGTGGAAAGCCGGCGATGAGGACACAGGCATGACCTGGGTCAAAGACGTGGGCAAGGGTCGCCTCTTCTATTGCTCGTTCGGCCACAACGACGCGATCTTCATGAACCCGGTTCTTCTCGAACACTACCTGCGTGGCATTCAGTTCGCGGCAGGGGATTTCCCGGTACCGACAAAACCAACGGCAGCAGTAAAGGAATCAAGCGTGGAACAGGCAAAGGGGTCAGGCATGGAACAACAATTGGCGAAGGTCAAGACGTATGATTTCGGCGATAGCCGGGCGGCGTTGACGGAGCTCAGTGACGCGATCCGCAAGGCCTACGGCAAGCCCGACGAGCTGAAGAAATATGAAGCGGCGCTGGATGACGTTCTCAAGTCGGAGGCGAAGTACGCGGGCAAGCAGTACGCGTGCCGCGAGCTGAGCCTCATCGGGACGGACCAGTCGGTGCCCGTGCTGGCCGGCCTGCTGACGAACCAGGAATACTCGGACATGGCCCGCTACGCCCTGGAGCGCATCCCGGGCGAGGCGACGGATAAGGCCCTGTGCGCGGCTCTCGCGAAGGCCGACGGCAATGCCAAGATCGGCATCGTCAACAGCTTGGGCGAGCGCGGCTGCACGGCGGCGACGGCCGCCATCGCCAAGTGTGCGGAAGGCTCGGACAAGGTCCTGTGCGGGGCGGCCATCAGCGCCCTGGGCAAGATCAGTGGACCCGAGGCGGTCAAAGCCTTGGACAAGGCTGTGCTGAGCGCCCCGGACAATCAGAAGACGCTGGTCTATGACGCTCTTTTGAAGGCGGCGGAGAAGATGATGAGCAAGGGGGACCGGCCCGGCGCGATGAAGATCTACACCGGCCTGAACAAGGAAGGTGTGCCGGCCCAGGTTCGTTCGGCGGCGCTGCAGGGCATCGTCAAAGCCAGCCGCGGCGGCGCGAAATAGTCGGATTCGATCGCACGTTTCAGGCATGAGCCGGGTGGCAGCCTCGTTCAAGGCTGCCACCCGATCCCCATGTCTGTGCGAGCGTGGGCATGGCGCCCGGACGGCGGTCTTTTTTGCGTTCGGGCGTGCAGGGGCTGTCATTTGAGTAGGACGATGGTCATGACGCATGGATCGATGAAATTCTTCTTCCTGCTGATTACCACGGTTGCCATCGGCTTGCTTGGTGCGGCGGTCGCCGGTGCGGCCGAGCAGCCGAACCAGGACATCATCAACATGGTGATCGACGCGCTCAAGAGCAGCGATCCCCAGATGCAAAGCGGGGCGATCGCCATCGTGCGGGACCTCCCCGGCCCCGAGGTCACCAAGGCCCTGGTGCAGGAATTGCCCAAGCTGCCGGTAGTCGGACAGGTCCAATTGCTCTCGGCGCTGGGCGATCGCGGCGATGCGACGGCTCTGCCGGCGGCGATTGAGGCGAGCAAGTCGCAGGACGAGTCCGTCCGCGTGGCGGCGCTGCGGGCCGTCGGCCAATTGGGCAGTGTGGCGGACGCTGGACTGCTGGCCGATCGCGCGGCGGCGACCAGAGGCACCGAGCAAAAAGCGGCCCGCGAGGGGCTTTATCGGCTCCGGGGGCCGGAGGTGGACGCCACGATTCTCCAGAGTCTCCTGGCGGCCAGTCCCGCCGTCAAAGCGGAGCTGGTGGGTGCCGTCGGAGAGCGTAATATCGCCGGAGCGGTCGAGATGTTGCTCAAGACCGGCAAGGACGAGGACCGCAGGGTCCGCTTGGAGTCGTTGCGGGTTCTGAAGATCGTCGCCAAGCCCCAGGATATGCCCGCGCTGGTCAATCTGTTGCTGGAGACCAGGAATGAGGCGGACCGCGGCGAGGCGGAGAAGATGGTGGCGGCCGTGGCTCACAAGATCGAGGACAAGGCGCGTCAGTCCGCTGCCGTGCAGGCCGTGCTGCCGAACGTCAAAGATATCCCGGACCGGGCGACCCTGCTGCGCGTGCTCGGCCGGATCGGCGACGCCGGCTCGCTTCCGACCCTGCGGACGGCCTTGGGCACCCGCGAGGCGGAGATCCAGGATGCGGCGATTCGCGCCTTGTCGGACTGGCCGACGGCCGAGCCGATGCCCGATCTGCTGAAGGTGGTCCAGACCTCGACGAACCAGGTGCACAAGGTCCTCGCCCTGCGTGGCTTCGTGCGGCTGCTCGGTCTCGAAAGCGACCGGGCCCCCGAGCAGACGATCGACCTGTACAAAAAGGCGATGGACCTGGCCGGTGACGCCATGGAGAAGAAGCGTGTGCTTTCGGGCTTGGCCGGCACCAAGTCGCTGGCGGCCCTGGACATGGCGGCCGGGTATTTCGATGACGTGGCCCTGCATTTGGAGGCGGAATCGGCGGCCGTCCGGATCGCGCCGGCGATCGTCGCCGCGAATCCGCAAAGGGTCAAGGAAGTGCTCCAGAAGGTCATCCAGGGCACCAAGAACGATACGATTCGGGAGCAGGCACAGCAGATCTTCAGCCAGATCAAGCCTTAGCGCGATGAGCGTGGTCAGATCGTGCTGCTACCCGGAAGGGATAGGACGAATCAACGTTTTTTTTGAGGACCGACGAACATGACAGAGAAAAAGAACACGCAAGGGCAGGATGGGAAGCTGTCCCGCCGCCGCTTCATGGGTGCCGCCGCGGCGACCGCGGCGTTTACGATTGTGCCGAGCTACGTGCTGGGCGGCGCGAACGGCAAAGCGCCGAGCGAGAAGCTCAACATCGCCGGCGTCGGCATCGGTGGCATGGGAAAGAGCAACCTCGGTGGCTGCGAGAGGGAGAACATCGTGGCCCTGTGCGACGTGGATTGGAATTACGCGGCCCCGGTCTTCAAAAAATACCCGAACGCCAAGCCGTGGAAAGACTTCCGCAAGATGCTTGATGAGCAGAAGGACATCGATGCGGTGATCGTGGCCACGCCCGACCACCTTCATACGCCGGTGGCGATGGCGGCCATGCAACGCGGCAAACACGTCTACGTGCAAAAACCCCTGACCAGACTGGTGTCGGAAGCCCGCGCTTTGACCGAGGCCGCGCGCAAATACAAAGTGGCGACCCAAATGGGCAATCAGGGGCATTCGCAGGAAGGCGTCCGTTTGATCTGCGAGTGGATCTGGGACGGTGCGATCGGGGAGGTGAGAGAGGTCCATGCCTGGACGAACCGTCCCGTCTGGCCGCAGGGCATCGACCGGCCGAAAGATACGCCGCCGGTTCCGGAGACTCTCGATTGGGATCTCTGGGTCGGCCCGGCGCCGATGCGCCCGTATCATCCGTGCTATCTGCCGTTCAACTGGCGTGGCTGGTGGGATTTCGGCGGTGGCGCCCTGGCCGACATGGCCTGCCACGTGCTGGACCCGGTCTTCTCGGCGCTGAAGCTGAAATACGCGACCAGCGTGGAAGCAAGCTGCACCAAGGTGAACAAGGAGACGTTCCCGTTGGCCTCCATGGTGCACTTCGAGTACCCGGCGCGCGAAGGAATGCCGGCCGTCAAGATTCATTGGTACGACGGTGGTTTGAAGCCGGCTCGTCCGGATGTTCTGGAGGTGGGCCGGTCTCTGGATCAGGAGTCCAGTAACGTATTGTTCATCGGCAGCAAGGGCGTCCTGCGCTGTGGGGAATACGGGGGCAGCCCGCGTCTGATCCCCGAGACGGCGATGAAGGCGTACAAGCGTCCGCCGCAGACGCTGGAGAGAATCAAAGGCGGCCACGAGCAGAACTGGATTCGTGCCTGCAAGGGTGGCCCGGCGGCGACCTCGAACTTCGATTATTCCGGGCCGTTCACCGAGATGGTCGTGATGGGCAACCTCGCGCTTCGGCCGGAGAATGTCGGCAAGAAGCTCGAATGGGACGGCGACAAGATGCTCGTCACCAACGACAAGAAGGCCAACGACTACGTCCAGATGCACTATCGCCAAGGCTGGGAGTTGAAGAGTTGAGTTGATAGGGCGGTCAGCCCCGCCCGGGGCTGACCGCCTTTCTTTTTGCCATTCAATAGCAGTAAAGGAGCCAAGCTCATGTCGAACATCACGCGTCGTCAGTTTATCAAAGGCACCGTTGCCGCGGGAACCGCATGCTCTATCGGTTTTCCGAGCCTCATCCGGGCCCAGGGACTCAATGAGAAACTCCAGGTGGGATTCATCGGTGCGGGCGGACAGGCGGGGAGCCATACGGGCTATTGCTCTAAGGCCGGCCTTCAGTGCATCGCCTTTGCGGAGGTTGACAAGAACCGCTGGAACGGCGTCCTGGGCAAGAAAGGCTGGGAACAGGCGGCCGGGTATACGGATTGGCGCAAGGTGTTCGAGAACCACGGCAAGAAATTGGATGTGGTCTTCGTCGCGGTGCCGGATCACACCCATTTTGCCCCGTCGATGACCGCCGCTTCCATGGGTATTCACTGCTACACCGAGAAGCCGCTGACCTGGTCGGTGCGCGAGGCCCAACTGCTGGCGGCCGCCTATGCCAAGAATCCCAAGGTCGTCACCCAGATGGGCAACCAGGGCCACGCCGATAAGGGATGGCGGATTGCGTACGAATATGTCAAGGCGGGTGCGGTCGGCGACATCGTGGAGTTTCATACCTGGACGAATCGTCCCATCTGGCCGCAGGGCGGTGACCGTTCGACGGAAACTGATCCGGTGCCCGAGAACCTCGACTGGGAGGCGTGGATTGGCGCGGCACCGATGCGGCCTTTCCTCGATCATCCCAAGGACAGACAGGGCCGTGGTCCCTATCATCCCTTCAACTGGCGTGGCATAGTCGATTTCGGCTCTGGGGCCTTGGGCGATATGGCCTGCCATACGACCGATGGGATCTATGCGATCATGAAGCCGGGCTACGCGGCCACCGCCGAGCCGATCATCATGACCGGGCCCGTCAAGGATCAATGGCCACTCGGGATGGTGGTCAAGAGCACCTACCGCGCCAAGGGCGACCAGCCCGGCTTTACCACCTTCTGGTACGAAGGCAAGAAGGAAGACGGAACGCCTTTCATGCCGGAGACGCCGGAGGAGCTCAAGGTGGATAATGCTCGACTGCCGCGCACGGGCAACTTAATCATCGGCACCAAGGGAAAGATGATAGTTGAGGGCGATTATTGGGAGAGCCCGAGGCTGATCCCGAATGCGCGCCGCAAGGAGTTCGGCCAACCCAAACAACTGCTGGAACGCTCTCCCGGCCATCACGAGGAGTTCATCATGGCCTGTAAGGGCGAGAAGCCGCGGGAGTTCAGCCAGACCAACTGGAGCTACTCGGGTCCCATGGCCGCCAACATCCAGCTCGGCAACCTCTGCGCTCGCGCGGGCAAGAAGCTTGAGCTGGACGAAGCCGGGAAGATCGTCAGCGACCCGAAGATCAACGACCTGGCCTGGCGCGAGCCCCGCAAGGGTTGGGGACCGCTGGAAATGAAGGTCTAAGGAACTATCTCAAGACACTGAATGTCATTGCGAGGAGCGCAGCGACGAAGCAATCTCAATCCACACGAGGGGAGATTGCTTCGCTGCGCTCGCAATGACATCGCAGGGGGATTGCGAAATTGAGGTTGTGTCTTATGAAGGAATCAGGCGATTCCATGAAGGCCCAACGTAGTCCAGGTTTGTCACGCCGCGAGCTGGTGGGGGTTGCCGCGGTGGCCGCCGCCTTCACCTTTGTGCCCCGGCGCGTGCTGGGCGGAGCGGGACAGCCCTCGGCGAACAACAGGCTCAATATCGCCGGCATCGGCGTCGGCGGCCAGGGCGGCGGCGACATCAACCAATGCTCCCAGGACGGCGCCAATATCGTGGCCCTGTGCGACGTCGATGACGAGCGGGCGGCCGGGACGTTCAAGAAGTTCCCTGACGCGCGCAGGTACAAAGACTTTCGTGTGATGCTGGACAAGGAGAGCAAGAACATCGATGCGGTGGTCATTGCCACGCCCGACCACTGCCACGCCCCGGCGGCGATCCGGGCGATGCGGATGGGCAAGCACGTCTACGTCGAGAAGCCCATGGCCCACACGATCTATGAAGCCCGCCGGATGACCGAGGTCGCCAAGGAAAAAGGCGTTGTAACGCAAATGGGCCAAGGCGGCCACGCGGGCGAGGGGCTTCGTTTGATCTACGAGTTCATTCACGACGGCGCGATCGGCCCCGTTCGCGAGGTGCACGTCTGGACCGACCGCCCCGGCACGCCCGGGCATCCGTGGTGGCCGCAGGGGATCGACCGGCCGACGGACACTATGGCGATCCCAGCGACCCTGAATTGGGACGCCTGGCTGGGGCCCGCCCACTGGCGACCCTATCACAGGGCTTACGTCCCGCACGATTGGCGTGGTTGGTGGGAATTCGGCTCCGGCGCCATGGGGGATATGGCGGTCCACAACGCCGACCCGGCGTTTTTCTGTCTCGATCTGGGCGCCCCCTCGGCGGTCGAGACCGTCAGCAGCGGCTCCCACGACGAGACCCTGCCCAAATGGTCGATCATCACCTACTACTTCCCCGCCAAAGGCGACCGGCCGGCGGTCAAGATGGTCTGGTACGACGGCGGCAAACTGCCCCCGCGTCCGCCGGAGCTGGAGGACGGCCGCGAGCTCGGCGACAACGGCATCCTGTTTGTTGGCGACAAGGGAAGGATGCTCTGCGGCGGCTGGTCCGGTGCGCCGCGATTGATCCCGGAATCGAAGATGAAAGAGTATAAGCGACCCGCGCCGACGCTGCCTCGTTCTCCCGGCCACCACAAGGAGTGGATCGAGGCCTGCAAGGCGGGCAAACCCCAGGACGCCAAGGCGGGTTTCTGGTACTCCGGGCCGTTCACCGAGGCCCTGCTGGTGGGCAACCTGGCGCTGCGGCTGGGCAAACGCGTCGAATGGGACGCCAAGACCATGCGCTCGCCCAACTGCCCCGAGGCGGACAACTACGTCACGAAATTCTATCGGTTGGGCTGGGGCATCGATTGACGTATCACCGCCGTGAGCGGCTTGTGAAGAACGAATACTGAAAGAGGTAGACAATCATGAGGAATTCGACGAAATCCCCGGCCGGCGGCTTGTCTCGGCGCGAGGTGCTTGGCACGGCGGCCGCCGTGGCGGCGTTCACATTCGTGCCCAAGCACGTCCTCGGGGCAGCCGGGCAGCCTTCGGCCAATAACAAGCTCAACATCGCCGGCATCGGCGTCGGCGGCCGCGGGGCGGCGGATATCGACGGCGTTTCGAGTGAGAACATCGCGTTTCTGTGCGATGCCGACCTCCGCAGCGCCGCCGAGACGATCAAGAAGCACCCGAACGCCAAGATCTACCGCGACTTTCGCGAGATGCTCCTGAAAGAGAGCAAGAATATCGACGCCGTGGTGATTGGAGCTCCGGACCACATCCATGCCCCGGCGGCGATCATGGCCATGAAGCTGGGCAAGCACGTCTACTGCGAAAAGCCCATGGCCCACTCGATCTACGAGGCCCGGCGAATGACCCAGGTCGCGCGGGAGACCGGCGTCGTCACCCAAATGGGCAACCAGGGTCACGCAGGCGAGGGCCTGCGTCTGTACTGGGAGTACATCCATGCCGGGATGATCGGCACAGTCAAGGAGGTCCACGTCTGGACCGACCGCGCCGGTACGCCGGAGCGGGCCTGGTGGCCGCAGGGGATCGATCGGCCCACGGGCAGCGTACCGGTCCCCGATGGGCTCGATTGGGACCTGTGGCTGGGTCCCGCCCGCTGGCGTCCGTATGCCAAGTTCCCGAACGGCAGAGGCGGCGATGCCACGTATTGTCCGTTCAATTGGCGCGGCTGGTGGGATTTCGGTTGCGGCGCGATCGGCGATATGGCCGTGCACAATGCCGACCCGGCGTTCTTCGCCCTGGAGCTCGGCGCCCCGACGGCCGTGGAGGCCAAGACCAGCCCGGTCAATGATGAGACGCTTCCCGTTTGGAATATCATCACGTTCGAGTTCCCGGCCCAGGGCGACCGGCCCGCAGTCAAGATGGTCTGGTACGACGGGGCCAAGCTGCCGCCGAAACCCGCCGATCTGGACGAGGGCCTGAAGCTGGGCGACAACGGCATTCTCTTTGTTGGCGACAAGTGCTCTTTGCTGGGCGGTAGTCACGCCGGCACTCCCCGGATTATCCCCGAGGCCAAGAGGAAAGAGTACGGCCGGCCGCCGAAGACCCTGTCAAGGTCGCGCGGCCATTACGAGGAATGGATCGATGCCTGCAAGGCCGGCAAGCCCGAGGATGCCAAGAGCGGCTTCTGGTACGCCGGGCCGTTCGTCGAGGCCCTGCTCGTCGGCAACTTGGCCGTGCGGCTGCAAAAACGCGTCGAGTGGGATTCCGCGAAGATGCGCTCGCCGAATTGTCCCGAAGCCGACAACTACATCACCAAGTTCTACCGCGCCGGTTTCAATCTCGTGTAGAGCCGGTGCGAGTCAGGTCGTGAACACGGGGGCCTGCCGCACCAAGCGCAGGCCCCGTTCTTTTTCGGGAGGGCTTTCCGTGACAGCAAGTCGGACAGGCCGGGTGGGGGGCAGTCAACGTTCTCCGGCGGCGGGCATTTCCCGGCGTGGGTTCGTGAAGACTGCCGTGACGGTCGCGGCGTTTACGGTCGTGCCCCGGCACGTCTTGGGCGGGGCGGGGAATGTCCCGCCGAGCGAGAAGCTCAACATCGCGGGTATCGGCGTGGGGGGCCAGGGGGCCGGCGACATCCAGAACGTTAGTAGCGAGAACATCGTCGCGTTGTGCGACGTGGACCGCCGGCAGGCCGCCGAGACGTTCAAGAAGTTCCCGAATGCCCGTCAGTACTCCGACTTTCGGGTGATGCTGGAGAAGGAGGACAAGAACATCGACGCCGTCGTGGTGGCGACGCCGGACCATGTCCATGCCGCCGCGTCCATGATGGCCATCAAGATGGGCAAGCACGTTTACTGCGAGAAGCCCCTGACGCACTCGATGTACGAGGCCCGCGAAATCGCCAAGGCGGCCCGCGAGGCGAGAGTGGCCACACAAATGGGCAACCAGGGCCACTCCGGGGAGGGAATTCGGCTGATTTGCGAGTGGATTTGGGATGGCGTGATCGGCCCGGTGCGCAAGGTGCACGGGTGGACGACGCACGCGGTTTGGCCGCAGGGACTCCAGCGGCCGAAAGAGACGCCGCCCGTGCCCGAGACGCTCGATTGGGACTTGTGGCTGGGTCCCGCTCCGTATCGGCCGTATCACCCGGCCTATTTGCCGCAATTCTGGCGTGGCTGGTGGGACTTCGGCACCGGCGGGCTCGGCGACATGGGCTGCCACAACCTCGATCCGGTCGTCTGGGCCTTGAAGCTCGGGCAGCCGGCCAGCGTGGAAGCGAGTTGCTCGATCTTCGTGCCCACCATCACCTGGGACAAGCCCTTCAATACGGAAAGCTACCCGCAGGCGTCGATTGTGCGGTACGAGTTCCCTGAGCGGGAAGGGATGCCGCCCCTGGAGCTGACCTGGTACGACGGCGGGCTCATGCCGCGGCGGCCCAAGGAGCTGGAACCGGGGCGGCGCCTCGGCGACAAGCTCGGCGGCGTGATCTTCATCGGCGACAAAGGCACACTGGTCAGCGATAGCTATGCCAACAGTCCCAGACTGATCCCTGAAACGCGGATGAAAGAGTACCAGCGGCCCGCGCGGAGCATCCCGCGCTCGGTGGGACACCACAAAGAGTGGATCGAGGCCTGCAAAGGCGGCCAGCCCGCCGGCTCGAACTTCGACTACGCCGGCCCGCTGACCGAGATGATCCTGCTGGGCAATATCGCGGTGCGCATGAGCCTTAAGACTCAGGAAAAGGGTCTGCGGCTTACCTACGACGGGCCCAACATGCGAATCACGAATCTGCCCGAGGCCAATGAGTACATGCAACGCAAGTACAGAGATGGGTGGACGCTGTGAGGCGAAGTGTGAAGTTGTAGGATGGGCTTCAGCCCATGCAGCAAATGTCGTCAGTTTGTACTGAACCGCATGGGCTAAAGCCCATCCTACGAACTGAACTGTCACGGTGAGTAAGGGGCTACGGAGATGAAGACGGCAGAAGAGAAAAGGCTATCACGAAGGAGCTTCATGGGAACGACGGCGGCTGTGGCGGCGTTTACGATCGTGCCCCGGCATGTCCTGGGCGGGGCGGGGAACGTGCCGCCGAGCGAGAAGCTCAACATCGCGGGGATCGGGATCGGCGGGCGGGGCGAGGGCGACCTCGATGAGTGCCGCAGTGAGAGTATCGTCGCCTTGTGCGACGTGGATGAAGCCCATGCCGGACGCGTCTTCAAGAAGTACCCCAACGCCAGGAAGTGGACGGACTTCCGCAAGATGCTCGACGAGCAGAAGGACATCGACGCGGTCGTGATCGCCACGCCGGACCATCTGCACGCGATGGTCGCAATGGCCGCCATCAAGCGGGGCAAGCACGTCTACTGCGAGAAACCGCTGGCCCACTGCATCTGGGAATGCCGCCAGCTCACCTTAGCGGCCCGCGAAGCGAAGGTCGCCACGCAGCTTGGCAACCAAGGCCAGGCCTCGGAAGGCAACCGCTTGGTCTCCGAGATCATCTGGGATGGCGCGATCGGCACGGTCCGCGAGGTGCACTCGTGGTGCAATCGGCCCATCTCGCAGCGCGGGATCGAGCGGCCGAAGGATACGCCGCCTGTGCCGGCGACGCTGAATTGGGACCTGTGGCTCGGTCCGGCGAGGCATCGGCCGTACCATCCCGTCTATCTGCCCTTCCGTTGGCGGGGCTGGTGGGACTTCGGCACGGGCGTGCTCGGCGACATCGGCTGTCACCAGATGGACGCCGTCTTCCGCGCGTTGAAGCTGGGCTATCCCACGACCGTGGAGGCCTGCTCCAGCAACATGGATGAAGGAGCCGCCGTGAAGGAGGAAACCGCCCCGAAAGCGTCGATTGTCCGCTTCGAGTTCCCCGGTCGTGAGGGGTTCCCGCCGCTGACATTGACCTGGTACGACGGTGGGCTGATGCCCCCGCGGCCGGCGGAGCTGGAAGAGGGCCGCAAGTTTGGCGAAGCGGACGACAATCTCTTCATCGGCGACAAGGGCAAGATGCTCGGCTACCGGCTGATCCCGGAAGTGCGGATGAAAGAGTACGGCAAACCGCCGCAGAAGATCGCCCGCTCGCCCGGCCACCACAAGGAATGGATCAACGCCTGCAAAGGCGGTCCGGCGGCCCGGGCGAACTTTGACTGGGCCGGGCCTCTGACGGAAGCGGTTCTGGTGGGCAATATCGCCCTGAAGATGGGAAAACAGCTCTACGAGAAAGGACTTAAGTTGCACTACGACGGCCCGAACATGCAGGTCACGAATCTGCCCGAGGCCAACAAGTACATCCGGGATGAATATCGTGAAGGCTGGAGTCTGTGATTGAGGAAGAATGATCGATAATTAGCGGGTGGCAGCGTCAAGGCCGAAGGCCTTGGCGATGGTTCTTTGTGTCGAGGGCGCGAGCGCCCTCGAATCGCGGGCAAGGATGCCCGCGACACGACCATCCCCACGCTGTGCTTGACGCTGCCACCCATCACAACATTGTAACGAACAGGTTCTCGGCGCAATACTTAGGTATGAGGAGTAGTACCGTGAATGAGAAAAAGCTGACTCGACGTGATTTCGTAAGTGCCGCGGCCGGCGTGGCGGCGTTCACTATTGTCCCTCGCAGCGTCCTGGGCGGTGCGGGCCAGACCCCTCCCAGCGAGAAGATCAACATCGCGGGCGTCGGCGTCGGGGGCCAGGGCGGACATGACATCCAGCAGCTCGAAAGCCAGAACATCGTGGCTTTGTGCGACGTGGACTGGCAACATGCCTCCGGGTGTTTCAAACGGTATCCTAACGCTAAGAAGTACAAGGACTTCCGTGAGATGCTGGACAAGGAGGACAAGAACATCGACGGGGTCGTGGTGGGGACGCCGGACCACCTGCACGCACCCATCTCCATGGCCGCGATCAAACGTGGCAAGCACGTCTACTGCGAGAAGCCTTTGACCCACACGGTGCGTGAGTCTAAACTGTTGGCCGAGGCCGCCCGCGAGCACAACGTTGCCACGCAGATGGGCAACAATGGCCAGGCTGGCGAGGAGGTCCGCCTGCTGTGCGAGACCATCTGGGATGGGGCCATCGGGCAGGTTCGGGAGGTCCACGTCTGGACGGACCGGCCGCTGAACGGGATCGACAAGTGGTACTGGCCGCAGGGGGTGGACAAACCGAAGGGCGAAGATCCTATCCCCGAGTCGCTCAATTGGGACCTCTGGATTGGCCCGGCCCCGATGCGTCAGTATGTGAAGAGAGTCTACAATCCCTTCGTCTGGCGCGGCTGGTGGGATTTTGGCACCGGGGCGCTGGGCGATATCGGCTGCCATAGCATGGACCCGGTGTTCCGCGCCCTGAAGCTGGGCTACCCGACCAGCATTGAAGCCACCTGCACGCTGGTCAACAATGAGACTTACCCCGTGGCGTCGCGGGTGACGTATGAGTTCCCCGCCCGGGGCGATCTGGCGCCGGTGACGCTGCATTGGTACGACGGTGGGATGAAGCCGCCCCGACCGCCGGAGCTGGAGGACGGCCGCCAGTGGGGCACGAACGGCCAGCTCTATGTCGGTGACAAGGGCAAGATGCTGGGGGGCCGCCTGATCCCGGAGACCCGGCAGAAAGAATACGGCAAGCCCCCGAAGAAGCTGGAGCGGTCGCCCGGCCACTATGAGGAGTGGGTCATCGCCTGCAAGGGCGGTAAGCCCGCCGGGTCGAACTTCCCGGATCATGCGGGCCTCTTGGCCCAGGTGGTTCTGCTGGGCAACATCGCTCTGCGTCCGGTCCTGAAGGACAAGCTCCTCAGCACCAAGCTGCTTTGGGACGCCAAAGAGTTCAAGTTCACCAATATGCCCGAGGCGAACAAGTACCTGACCAAGGAATATCGCGAAGGCTGGGCGATTTGAATTGATGAAGGATGATTGAATATTGATGATCGGCCGGGCGCCATGTCTGTGCGAGCGCAGGCATGGCGTCCAGGTCTGGATGCTATGACGAGGGGCGGACTTATGGACAAGAAGACAGTATCACGGCGGGAGGTGCTGCGCGGGACGGCCGGGGCCGTAGCGGCGTTCACGATTGTGCCCAGCCACGTGCTGGCCGGGGCGGCGGGGCAGCGGCCCAGCGACAAGCTCAACCTGGCGGCCATCGGCGTCGGCGGCATGGGCGACTATAACATCAAGCAGTGCAGCACCGAGAACTTCGTGGCCCTGTGCGACGTCGATGACCAGTACGCGGCCAAGGTATTCGACCGGTTCCCGAACGCCAGGAAATACAAAGACTTCCGCGTCATGCTGGACAAGGAAGACAAGAACATCGACGGGGTCGTCATCGCGACTCCCGACCACACGCATTCCGTGATCGCGATGGCTTGTCTCAAGCACGGCAAACACATCTATCTCCAGAAGCCGCTGGCCCATTCCATCTCCGAGGTGCGCAAGCTGACCGAAGCCGCCCGGGAGGCCAAGGTCCAGACCCAAATGGGCAACCAGGGCCACTCCTCCGACGAGATCCGGATGCTCTATGAGTGGATTGCGGATGGGGCTATCGGGCCGGTGCGCGAGGTGTACGCTTGGAGCGACCGGCCCGTGGGCGGCGACCCGTGGTCGGACTTCCCGATTATGGCACGGCCCAAAGACAAGCCGCCTGTCCCGCCGACACTGGACTGGGACTTGTGGCTTGGTCCGGCCCAATATCGGCCGTACCATCCGGCCTATTGCCCGTTGATGTGGCGCGGCTGGTGGGATTTCGGCACGGGGGCCTTGGGCGACATGGGCTGCCACATTCTGGACCCGGCGTTCTGGACCTTGAAGCTGGGCCACCCGACGCGGGTCGAGGCGACGACGACCCATTATCAGCCGGAAGTGGCATCCGAGACGTACCCGCGGGCCGCGATCATCCGGTACGAATTCCCCGCCCGGGGCGACATGCCGCCGGTGAAGCTGACATGGTTCGACGGCCGGTTGATGCCGCCGCGACCGAAGGACCTGGAGCCCGGCCGCAAACTGGAAGGCAACGGCGCCCTGCTGATCGGCGACAACGGCACGATCATGCACGGCTCGCATGGCGCCGGCGGCGTCCGCATCGTCCCGGAAGTGAAGATGAAGGCCTACAAGCGGCCGGAAATGACCCTCCCGCGCGTCAAGGGCGGCATGAGCGGTCATGAGCAGGATTGGATTCGCGCCTGCAAGGACGGCAAACCCGCCAGCTCGACCTTCGACTACGGCGGCCCGCTGACCGAGATGGTCCTGCTGGGCGTGCTCGCCATGCGGATCAAGGACACGCCGCTGGAATGGGACCCGGTGAATATGAAGATCACCAACAATAGTGAAGCCAACAAGTACATAAACCCAGTGTTTCGCGAAGGTTGGGCACTGTAGGGATTGATTAAGGATCATTGATGATTGATTAACGGAACGAAGTGTAGTGAAGCGTCTGGGCTTCGAATGATGAACGTGCCGAGCATCGCAGATTCCTCCCTTTCGTCGGCCAGATCCTTCGCTTCGCTCAGGATGACAAGAAATAGGGATCAAGCTTTATCGAATTGAGAGGACTTGTACAGTGAAGACCAGACAGATCAATAGACGCCAGTTCCTGGGCGGTGCGGCGACGGTGGCGGCGTTCACGATTGTGCCCCG
This sequence comes from Phycisphaerae bacterium, assembly GCA_026386805.1. Classification (GTDB taxonomy): domain Bacteria; phylum Planctomycetota; class Phycisphaerae; order Sedimentisphaerales; family Anaerobacaceae; genus PLanc-01. The sequence continues at coordinate 23,021 of JAPLMX010000170.1, forward strand.
GCACGTCTTGGGCGGTGCCCGGCAGGTGCCGCCGAGCGAGAAGCTCAACATTGCTTGCATCGGTGTCGGCGGCCAGGGCGCCAGCGACATTCAGTCGGTGAGCACGGAGAACATCGTTGCCATGTGCGACGTCGATTGGGGTAAGCACACGGCGGCCAGCTTTGACAAGCATCCGAACGCGAAAAAGTACAAAGACTTCCGCAAGATGCTGGAGGCGGAGGCCAAGAATATCGATGCGGTCACGGTTTCGACGCCGGACAATTTGCACGCGGTGGCGTCGATGATGGCTATTAAGATGGGTAAACACGTCTACTGCGAGAAGCCCCTCTGCCACGACATCTACGAGGTCCGGCAGCTCACGGAGGCGGCCCGCAAGAAAGGCGTGATGACCCAGATGGGCACCCAGCTTCACGCGACCGGCGAGATGAAGACCTTTGTCGAGTGGGTCAAGGCCGGCGTGATCGGCAAGATTCGCAAAGTCGATCTCTGGAGCGGCAAAAACTGGGGCGGTGGCGAGCGGCCGACCGATACGCCCCCGGTCCCGGAGACGCTCGACTGGGACCTGTGGCTTGGCCCGGCCCCGTACCGGCCCTATCACCCCAAGTACCTGCCGGGGGAATGGCGGCGCTGGTGGGATTTCGGCACCGGCACACTGGGCGACATGGGTTGCCACATCATTGATCCGGCTTGGTGGGTGCTGGACCTGAAGTACCCGACAAGTGTGGAGGCGCAGCCGGGGCCATTCAACAAGGAGACCTATCCGGAGCATACGATTGTGACGTGGGAATTCCCCGCTCGCGGGGACCTGCCGCCGGTGACGGTGACGTGGCGCGATGGCAAGAATGAGCCGCCCCGGCCCAAAGAGCTGGAAGAGGCGCGGAAGATGCCCGACCAGGGCGGCCTTTACTACGGCGAGAAAGGGACGATTCTCCTGCCGCACGGCGGTAATCCGAGGTTGATCCCCGAATCGCAAATGAAGGGCTTTAAGGCACCGCCGCAGTCGTTTTCGCGTGGGACGGATCACTACCAGGAATGGATCAATGCCTGCAAGGGCGGGCCGAAGCCGCTGTCGAACTTCGACTACGCGGGCCCGCTGGCCGAGGCGATCCTGCTGGGCAACATCGCGGCCCTAGCCAAGCAGAAGCTCCAGTGGGACGGGTCGAACATGAAGGTAACGAACATGCCCGAAGCGAATAAGTTCCTCCGTCGCGAGTACCGCAAGGGCTGGACGCTCTGAATTGACCATGCACTAAAGACGATTGACTATTGATGGATCAGGAGAAAGACACAATGAACAAGACGACAAAGGTGGCAATGGCCCTGGTCGTGGCGGGGCTGTGTGTTGGCGTCGCGAGCATCAGCGGCGCGCAGACGAAGGACAAGTGGCGGCTGGGGGCCCAGGCATATAGCTTCAACCGATTCACATTTGAGGAGGCGGTCGCCAAGACGAAATCCTGCGGGATGAAGTACATTGAAGTCTATCCCCAACAGAAGGTCGGCGCCAAGTTCGGCAATACGGTATTCAGCGACATGACCCCTGCGCAGCGGCAGGAGGTCAAGCGGATGGTCAAGGATAGCGGCTTAACGCTCACCTGCTACGGCGTGGTCGGTCTGACGAACAACGAGCAGCAATGCCGCAAGGTGTTCGACTTTGCGAAGGACATGGGTTTCGAGGATATTGTGGCCGAGCCGCCGGCGGACGCCTTCGCGATGCTCGACAAGCTGTGCGAGGAGTACAAGATCGGTGTGGCGATTCACAACCATCCGAAGCCTTCCCCTTACTGGGACTACGAGACGACGCTGAAAGTCTGCGAGGGCCGCAGCAAGTGGATCGGTTCCTGTGCCGACACGGGGCACTGGATGCGGTCGAATATCGACCCCGTCGTGGCGATCAAGGCCCTGGGCAAGGCCGGCCGCATTCGCAGCCTGCATTTCAAGGACCTCAACGAAATGGGCCCCAATGGCCACGATGTCCCCTGGGGCACGGGTGCGGGCAAGGCCCGAGAAGTCCTGGCCGAACTGGCGGCCGAGGGTTTCGAAGGCCCCTTCTCCTCCGAGTACGAGTATCATTGGGACAACAGCGTGCCCGAGATCAAAGCGTCCGCCGAGTGGTTCAAGAAGACGGCCGCCGAGCTGAGTCAGACGCCGGCCAAGGATGTCTTCCAGAAGGACCTGTCGAACGCCATCATGGAAACCGGTGCCTGGGCGTTTCGTGACGACGGTATTCTCGGCCCGATGCCCAATGCGCACGGTGACATCTGGACCAAGGAACGTTACGGCAACTTCATCCTCGAACTCGATTTCAAGACCCCCGAGAAGGCCAACAGCGGCGTCTTCATCCGCACCGGCAATACTAAAGACATCTACAGTGCAATCGAGATCCAGATTCACGCGACGACCGACGGCACGAAGCACGGCCAGTGTGGCGCCGTCTACGACTGCCTGTCGCCCTCGAAGAATGCCACGAAGAAGCCGGGCGAGTGGAGCCACTACATCATCACGTGCTTGGACAACAAGATCTACGTGAATCTCAACGGCGTGGACATCATCGACATGGACTTGGACCAGTGGACCCAGGCTGGCAAGAATCCCAACGGAGAGTCGAACAAGTTCAAGACCGCGTACAAGGACATGCCGCGCGTGGGCAATCTCGGCTTCCAGTTCCACGGCGCCCCCGTGGTATGGTTCCGGAACCTGAAGATCAAGTCCCTGGACTAAGGAGGACCATGATGAAAGACCAAGCCCATCACCTTCTGGACCGCCATGCAACGCTTCTGGTCATGACGATGTTGGCTCTTGGCGTCGTCCATCCGGCGGTTGCACAGGAGTGGGTCTCGCTGTTCAATGGCAAGGACCTCACCGGCTGGGATGGCGACCCCAGGCTGTGGTCGGTCAAAGACGGCGTCATTCGCGGCGAGACGACCAAGGAGAACCCTGCGAAGAACAACACGTTTCTCGTCTATCGCGGCGGGCCGCTGGATGATTTCGAGCTCAAGATCAAGTTTCGCATCCTGGGCGGCAACTCGGGCATCCAGTACCGCAGCAAGGAGTTCGACAAGTGGCGGATTGGCGGCTACCAGGCGGAAGTCATAAACGACCAGGCCAGTGCCGGATTTCTCTATCACGAGGCTGGTCGAGGCTCGCTGGTCAATGTCGGCGATTTCGTCGCCGTCGACAAAGACGGCAAGAAGCGGGTCGTCGGCAACATCAACGACAAGCAGGCGTTGATCAAGGCCGGCTACTACCAAGAGAAGGACTGGAACGAGTACCACATCGTCTGCCGGGGCAACCACATCATCCAGTACCTCAACGACTACAAGACCATTGAGCTGATCGACAGCGACCGTGTTGTCGATCCGGGCAATCCCAAGGATCTCCGGGGCGCGTCGCGAAGCGGTTTGCTGGCGCTGCAAGTTCACGTTGGTCCGCCGATGGTCGTGGAGTTCAAGGACATCCGGGTCCAGCGAATCACGCCGAAGCCCCAGGATGCCGTGCTTGTCTTCAACGGCCAGAACCTCGAGGAATGGACGACGAATGCCGGCTCGGGTAAGGCCAATAAATGGGCCGTCGGCAAGGCGAAGCTCGCGGCCGATCCGAAGCAGTTGGATCGCGTCGAGGGCACCGGCGAGATGATCAACCTGTCGCCGGAGCATGGAGCGAGCCAGGACATCTACTCGAAGGCGAAGTTCGGCGACTGCCGGATCGAGCTGGAGGTCATGGTGCCGCAAGGTTCGAACTCCGGCGTCTACGTGATGGGCGAGTACGAAATCCAGGTTCTCGACAGCTACGGCAAAGAGAAGATGGGCAGCGGCGACATGGGCGCGATCTACAACGCCGCGACGCCGTCCATCAACGCCTCGAAGAAGCCGGGCGAGTGGCAGCAGTATGTCATTGAGTTCAAGGCGCCCCGCTTCGATGCCAACGGCAAGAAGACCCAAGACGCCAAGTTCGTGAAAGTCGAGCTCAACGGCCAGGTGCTGCACAGGGACCTGGTCATGCCCGGGGCGACCCCCGGTGGCGTCACGGGCAAGGAAGTGCCGGAAGGACCTTTGATGTTCCAGGGCAACCACGGCCCGGTCGCCTATCGCAATATCGTGGTGACACCTCTATCGAAGTAAGCTTGTGTTGCGCGACACAACTGGATTAGCGTGCCGGCTGTTATCGGACGACGCAAAAAAACGGCAACTCGCTTGACAGCCGTTTTGGGTGTCACGATAATGACCGGCTAAACTAAAGCAACCGTTATGAACTGTGAAGTTCAACTTATGGAGTAAGAAGAGATACAATGAGCGAGCCACAGACACAACAAGGTATAGATCGGCGCAGCTTCCTGCGCTCCACGGCAGCGGTCGGCGCTGGCTTGGCCTTCTCTTCGCGGATGTTCGCCGCGGCCAGCGGCGGGGGCAGCGACATCAACGTCGCCCTGCTGGGCGCCGGGACCGAGGGACAAGTTCTGATGGAGGCGTGCCGCAAGATCCCGAATGTGAAATTCAAGGCCGTCTGCGACATCTGGGAAGCCTACAACCAAAAGCGCGTGGCCAACCTGCTGGGCCGGTATGGGCATAAGTGCAACGCCTACGTCGATTACAAGGAGATGCTCGACAAAGAGAAGGGCAAGATCGACGCGGTGATCATCGCGACGCCGGACTTCTGGCACGCCGAGCAGGCGATCGCCTGCATGGAGGCCGGGCTGCACGTCTACTGCGAGAAGGAGATGTCCAATGATCTGGCCAAGGCCCGGCAGATGGTCGAGGCCCAGAAGAAGACGGGCAAGCTCCTCCAGATCGGTCACCAGCGACGCAGCAACCCGCGGTACATCCACTGCTATGACAAGCTGATCAAGGAAGCCAAAATCCTCGGCCGGATGACGACGGTGAACGGCCAGTGGAACCGCTCGGCCCAGGAGCCCCTCGGCTGGCCCAAGAACGCGGTGATGGACGATGCGACCCTGGCCAAGTACGGCTTTAGCTCGATGGAGCAATTCCGCAACTGGCGCTGGTACAAGAAGCTGGGCGGCGGCCCCATCGTGGACCTCGGCTCCCACCAGATCGACATCTACGCCTGGTTCCTCGGCACGACCCCCAAGGGCGTCATGGCCAGCGGCGGTACCGACTACTACGACAAGAAGACGCACGAATGGTATGACAGCGTCCTGACCATCTTCGATTTTGAGACGAAGGAAGGCGTCGTCCGGGCGTTCTACCAGGTGCTGACGACCAACAGCAATCAGGGCTACTACGAGACCTTCATGGGCGATCAGGGCACTCTGGTGATCTCCGAGTCGTCCGCGCGCGGGTCGGTCTATCGCGAGAATGGCGCCGGCGTTCCCGACTGGGACAAGTGGGTCAAGCTCGGCTTCATCAAGGAACCGAAGAAAGAAGAGCCGAAGAAAGAAGCCGGGGCGGCGGTTCTGGACGTGCGGGAGACGATGGCGCCTCCGGCGTATGAGATCCCCGTCACGATGGAAGGCAAGCCCTACCATCAGCCGCACCTGGAGAACTTCTTCGACGCCGTTCGCGGCAAAGCCAAGCTCAACTGCCCGGCCGAGATCGGGTACGAGACGGCCGTGATGGTCCTGAAGGTCAATGAGGCCGTCGAGGCCGCCCGTCGATTGGAATTCAAGCCGGACGAGTTCAAGGTCTGATGCCGGGTTTCAGAAACCGTGCGGTTATAGATTGCTTCGCTGCGCTCGCAATGACAGGCCTGTCATGTCATTGCGAGGAGCGAAGCAAAGCCTGCCCCTGCGAAGGCAGGGGAAGCAATCTCTCTCGCGGAGTGAGCACGCTTGCGAAATGCGGTGTGCAGACCGCGAGCCGGTTTAGTCTGTAAGTGTCCGAGCGTCCCGGGCTTGGACGAACAGGGGTGTTACACGCTGGAAGGATGTGGATACCTTGAAGAAGGTGCTCTTTGCCGGATTGTGTTTGTCGTTGGTGCTGGCGTGGTCGATTGCGGCGGGCATTGCGGCAGAACCTGCAACGAAGGCCGTGACCACCCGGGGGGACGGGACCCGCACCCCGGGCGTCCATCGGATTCCGCTGTATGCAGAGGCCGAGCCGGGCAAGCAGGGCGACAAGATCACTAAACAGATGGACCCGGCCTTGCCGTTCTCGATGCGGGGCACGTGCTCGGAATGCCACGTCTACAAGCATGACTACGATGTCATCAAGAAGGGCTGGCATTTCAACGCGACCGATCCGAACGTCCCTGCGGGCCGGCCGGGCCAGCCGTGGATCTATGTCGATGCCGCCACGGGCACGCAAGTCCCGCTCTCCTATCGCGCGTGGCCCGGGACGTTCAGGCCGGATCAGGTGGGCCTTAGTCCCTTCAAGTTTGCCCAACTCTTCGGCCGGCAGATGCCGGGCGGCGGGGCCGGCGAGATCGATACGAAGAAGGATGACGAAATCCCGAGGCAGATGGTCTCCGGCAAGCTGGAGATCAACTGCCTGAGCTGTCACGACCGGGACCCCGCCCACGATCAGGCGGAATATACGGCCCAGGTTAGCAAGCAGAGCTTTCGCTGGGCGGCCACGGCGTCGACGCCTTTTGCGTCCGTCAGCGGCTCGGCCAAAGAGATGGACGACACGTTCGACTACCTGATGCCGGACACGGTCACAAACCCCGAGAAAAAGGCCCAAGTTCCGGCCGTGAAATACCAGGCGAATGCCTTCGACGACAAGCACCAGGTGTTCTTCAACGTCAGCGGCAAGATCCCGTCGACACGCTGCTACTTCTGCCATTCGGACATCAACGTGGATCAGTGCGGCAACGAGAAGTGGCAGGGGGATGAGGACGTGCACTTGGCCGCCGGGCTGACGTGCGTCGATTGCCACCGCGAAGGGCTGGAGCACAATACGATTCGCGGCTACGAGGGCGAGGTCAACGCCAACGAGATGGCGGCCAAGACAAGCTGCAAAGGCTGCCACCTCGGCGACGAGAACGGCAGTCGGCCCGAAGGGGGCCGGCTCGGGGCGCCCGTCCCGACGCACAAAGGGATTCCGACCGTTCACTTCGAGCGACTGGCCTGCACCGCCTGTCACTCCGGCCCCTGGCCTGCTGACACGACGTACCGGGTCAAAACATCCCAGGCCCACGGGCTGGGCACACGCACCGTCAACAAATCGCCCACCGCGCTGCCGCACGTTCTCTATCCTGTCTATGTGAAGCAGACTCCGGTGGACGGCAGCGAGGCCAGCGCTACGCCCGGCAAGATCGGGCCGCACAAGCTGATCTGGCCGGCTTACTGGGGTGCGATGAGCGACAAGGGCGATGTGAAGCCAGTGGACCTGGAGACCGTCAAGACCGTTGTCGGCTCGGCGCTCAAGGATATCCCCCTGACGGCGGCGGGCGACTGGGCCGAGATCAAAGAGGACCAGGTCGTCGCCGCGCTCAAGGCACTGGCCGGGTCGGTCAAAGACGCCAAGCCCGTCTACGTCACGGGCGGGACGCTGTACCGTCTGAATGACGGCGGCACGTTGGCTAGCTACCAGGATCATCCCGCGGCGGCGGCGTATGCTTGGCCGATCGCCCACAACGTCCGGCCGGCGGGCCAGTCGCTGGGCGTCGGCAAATGCACGGTCTGCCATTCCACGAACTCGGCGTTCCTGTTCGGGAAGGTGGCCGTGGATTCGCCGATTGCCGCAGTCAGCAAGCTGACGAAGGTACAGTATGAATTCGCAAAGCTGCCTCACAGCCGCACGTGGGCGTTCGCTTGGTCGTTCGTTTTCCGCCCGTGGTTCAAAGTCGTGGCCATCGGCTCGATGGGGCTGATTGGACTCGTTTTGCTGGTGTACGGGCTGCGGGCGCTGGGCGCGGTTGCCCGGGTGCTGGCCGAACAGGAAAAGTAACCGTCCTTGGGGAAGTGGATAGGATGTTTCAGACGATCGCCGATATCGCTCTTGTGCTGACATTTATGGGTGTTGCCGCTCACTGGGTCCTGGTCCCGACGGGGGGGCCGCGTAGCGCGGTTCAGGGTGGGGTCCACGTATTCAGTCTGCTGCTGATCGAGCAGAGGTCCAGCCTGCTGGGGGCTTTGAAGAAGCTGGCGTACCTGGTAGCGCTGGTCTGCTTTGTCGTGCTGGTGATCACGGGCTTTTGGCCGTTGCTGGTGCGGGGGGAGCACATCGGTGGCTTTCTCATGATGATCCACGCGACGTTCGCCCCGATTTTTGCGCTGTGCTTGGCCATTCTGGCCGTCACCTGGGCCGGTGGCAACCGCTTCACGGCCGACGATTGCCCCTGGCTTCAGCGGCTGCTCCGCCGCACGACGCGGCTGCGCGTCCCGGCCGATGACAAGCCGATCCCGTACTCCGTGCTCGGGTACAAAGCGACGTTCTGGGTGCTGATGTTCCTGGCGCTGCCGCTGATCCTGTCGGTCGTGATCAGCATGTTCCATATCCTGGGAACGAGCTGGCAGTATTTTACGATGGCGGTCCATCGCTGGACGGGCTTGGTGTTCGTGATCGTGGCCATCCTCCACACGTACCTGGCGATCCGAACGCGGATGGTGCACGAGCCGTGAGTACGCCTCCATTTTTCTCTTTCACAACGAAGAGACGGGCTGTACACTGTCAGACTCAGTAGGGTCCGGCGTCGGTCGGTTTTGACGCCAGTGCGGGTTTCGTGAACACTGGCACACGGCTTGCCAGGAGCCGCAGGGAGAAAACGCGTGCACAAGAACATCGCTCTAATGGGTGAGGGGACCAATTCTGCGAGCGCACTTCCTCTGTCGTTAAGGCAGTCTGTCTGCCGATTCAATACGTCACCTGCGTTGCGCAGGCATGGATGGAGATAAAGAGATAGGAGAGCCGATCATGAGCAACCCAGCGTTACCAAGTTACGTGAGTATGGCCAAACCGAATCCAGCCACGAATCGGGCGCCTTGGTACAAGAACACGGCCCCCACCTATGCGGGGATCTTCCTGTGGTTTGTGTTCTGGAGCCAGGCGCCAAGCGGCGGCTCCGGCATACCGGGTGGCGTGTTGTCGCAGGGGGTTGGCACGGCCCTTCTGGGGCTGGTCGTCGCGGCGCTGCTGTGCCACTTCCTCTTCTACCTCGTTCCGGGCCTGCTTGGTCTGAAGACCGGTCTGCCGCTGTATGTGGTCGGCACCTCGACCTACGGGACGCAGGGCGGCTTCCTCATGCCGGGCTTTCTCATGGGTGTTCTCCAGTTCGGCTGGCTCGGTGTCAACGCATTCTTCTCCGCCCAGGCTTTGTCGCCGCTCGTTGGCGATAGCGCTGTGGGGGTGAAAGTAGTGGCGATCCTTTGGGCCGCGTTGGCGGCATTCGTTGGGCTCAAGGGCATTCAGTATGTCGCGAAGATCGCCACCTTTCTGCCGTTGATCCCCATTGCCATCCTGGTCATCCTGCTGGCCAAGACGCTCGGCGGGATGGGCAGCTTCGACTCTCAGAAGCTGGTTGTGGCTGCTACCGCAGCGGGCGCAAAGGGCACCGGTCTCGATTTCCTCGGGGTGATGGCGCTGAGCATGTCATTCGTCATTGGTTTCTTCGCCACGGCCGGTGCTGCCGGTGTGGACTTTGGCACGAACAGCAAGGATGAGAAGGACGTCCAGATGGGCGGCCTTGTGGGTATTGCCCTGGCCAGCATTGTCTCCGCGGGAGCGGCCATTCTGATCGCCGCCGGCGCTTTTGGCTTGACGGGAAATTATGGCATGAACCCGGCCGATCCCAAGTTTATGGGAGGCATCATGGGGTCCCAGGGCGCAGGCGTCGTCATGGGCGTGCTGTTGGCGATTGCGGCCTTCCCCTCGGCCTGTTTCTCCGCGTTTATTGCCGCCAACAGCTTCAAGACCACCTTGCCGACAGTGAACCCGTTCGTTTCGGTGGGCATTGGCACGATCGTCAGCATCATTCTTGCAGTGACGGGCTGGGCGGGCAGGGCCGGCGCGGTGTTCACCGTGATCGGCGCATCGTTCGGTCCGATCTGTGGGGCCATGCTGGTGGACTATGTCCTCGCGGGCAAGAAGTGGGCCGGGCCGCGCCAGGGCTGGAATGTGGCGGGCTGGGTCTCCTGGGCCATCGGGTTCATCGTGGGAATCGCTCCGTTGGTGGGAATCGCCAACATTCCGGCGGCGCCTCTCGTGGCGTTTATCGTTGGCGCCGTCCTGTACTTCGTTCTTGCGAAGGCCGGGCTGGAGCCGCCGGTGGTCGCGATGCCGTCCGCAGCCACGAAGTAGTGAGAAGAGGCCTCGTCACGGTCTCACGAGTGCAAAGGGTACTGGTGCAGGGACTCGACACAGGTCGAGTCCCTGCTTTTTTAGGAGCGTAAGGCCGCTGAAAATGTGTAACAAAATGGCCGGCGGCGCAACTTGACAACGGACGGGGGGGCCGATAGGATGCCTCTTTTCGTCCGATTCGGACCGGAAAGGTGTTTCACAAGGTGAGACAGTCGAGGTAGAGTGAAGAATACATAGGTTTCGTGAGAAGAGGTTAGGCAAATGAACAAGCGACTGGATTCCATAACAAGAATCGTCCTCCCGGCGGCACTGGCGTTGGCGGTGTGCCTTGGCAGTTCGTGCGCCAAGAAGGAGACCCCGGCCCCGCCGAAAGCTCCGGAGACGAAAGCCGCTGCAACGGAGGTCAAGAGCGAAGCCCCGAAGGCGGAAGTGAAGCCCGCGGCGTTGACGGACACGGCGGCGAAAGAGGCCCCCAAGCCTGCGGCTCCCGCTCCCGCGGCACCGGCCCCGAAGCCGGAGGCGGCCGCTGCCCCGTCCGGCGCCAAGATGGTCGCGCTCGATTTCCAGTTGCCCAAGCCGATGTTCGTCGGCACGCCGACGGAGATGAAGGTCGAGAACCTCGAGAAGCCGCTCGGCAGGGCACGCCCCCCGTTCCTGGCCCCCGAGGGGACGGTGAACTTGGCCAAGGGCAAGCCCGTCAAGTCCAGCGATGAGATGCCGATCATCGGCGAGATCAGCTACATCACCGATGGCGACAAGGAAGCCGCCGATGGCAGCTACGTCGAGCTGGGACCGCTCGTGCAGCACGTCACCGTGGACCTGGGAAAGACCTGCGAGCTGTGTGCCATCGTGCTGTGGCACTATCACAAGCAGCCGCGCGTGTATTTTGACGTGGTCGTGCAACTGTCGAACGACCCGGACTTCATCAAGGACGTCAAGACCGTTTTCAACAACGATAACGACAACTCGGCCGGGCTGGGCGTCGGTGCGGACAAGCCCTACGTGGAAACCAACGAGGGCAAGCTGATCGACCTGCTGTCGCAGGGCAGCCCGAAGGCTCGGTACGTCCGGTTCTACAGCAATGGCAACACGAGCAACGACCTGAACCACTACATCGAGGCTGACGTTTACGGCAAGCCGGCGGAATGAAATGGCAGGATTGGGCCTGCGGCGATAAGAGGCTCAAGCTATACTGGTTTTCCATCTTGGTCGTGGCCCTCGTAGCGTTGGCCGTCCGCGCGCCACGGCTAAGTCTGCGGCCGATGCACACGGACGAGGCCGTTCACGCCGACAACTTCCGCAAGGCCTTCCTGGAACGCGGCGGCTACAAATACGACCCCAACGAGTATCACGGCCCCACCCTCAATTACTTCACGCTGATTCCCGCCCGCCTGAGCTCGGCGCACAGCTACAGCGACATTACGGAAGTCACGCTGCGGATCGTGCCGGTCGTTTTCGGTACACTTGTTGTTCTGCTGACTCTACTGCTCGTCCGAGGCTTGGGACTTGCCGCCGTGGTGGCGGCGGTGCTGGTGGCCTTCTCGCCGGCGATGGTTTTCTACAGCCGCTACTACATTCAGGAGATGCTGCTGGTCTGCTTCACCTTCGGCGTCATCGTCTGCGGCTACCGCTATGCGCAGACCAAGACATTGGCCTGGGCGGCCGCGGCGGGGGGATGCGTCGGACTGATGCACGCGACAAAGGAGACCTGCATCATCGCGCTGGGCGCGATGGGGCTGGCCCTGGTGCTGACGTGTCGCGGGCTTCCAGTCCGCGATTCGAGGGCGGGACGCCCTCGACACAGCAAGCCGCTGCACCTCGTGCTCGGTCTCGCGGCGGCCATGGGCGTCTCAGCTCTGTTCTACTCGTCCTTCTTCCAACATCCGCAAGGCGTGCTGGATTCGTATCTGGCCTATGCGACGTACCTGGGCCGGGGAACGGGCGGGAACACCACGCACGTGCACCCGTGGTACTATTACCTGCAGATGATCGTGTTCGCCAGGTACTTCAACGGCCCGATCTGGACGGAGGGCTGGATCGTGCTGCTGGCGCTCGTTGGCTTGGCAGCGGCCGTGACAGGCCGGCTCCGCAGCCCGATCGACGTGAAGCTCGTGCGATTCATCGCTTTGTACACGGTCGTGATGACCGTCGTGTATTCTGCGGTTCCTTACAAGACGCCGTGGTGTCTGCTGAGCTTTCTGCACGGCATGATTCTCCTGGCCGGCGTGGGCGCCGCAACGCTCTTGGCCTGGGCCCCGAGACCCGCTCACCGCGCGGTTGTGATCTCGCTGCTGGTCGTCGCGGCGGGGCACCTGGCCTTTCTGACGTACCGGGCGAATTTCGTCTACTACGCGGATAGCCGCAATCCCTACGTATACGCCCACCCGACGCCGGAGATCTTCACCATCGTGGACAGAGTCAAGGAGTACGTGGGCGTGCATGGCCTGGGGCAGTCCGACGAGATGCCGATCCAGGTCGCCGCTGCCGGCAAGGACTATTGGCCGCTCCCTTGGTACTTGCGCGCGTACCATGTCGGATGGTACACCGACATCCCGGATGAGGTCGGGCCGCTGATCCTCATCTCGGACACGCTGGAGGAGGCCCTGACCCGCCGACTGACCGTGGAGACCCCGCGTGAAGACCGGCGCATGTACCTGTACCTCTTTGATGCGCCGTACTACATGTGGTTTCGGCCCGGAGTGAAGATGCTCGGGTTCGTCCGCAAAGACCTCTGGGACGAGCAAACAAGCCAACCGTCAGACCAAAGCGAGCTGCTGGAGACAAGCCGTGGCGAACGAATCCCAAGAGCCGCAGACACAGTTCGTGGCCGGTGACTGGGCGGCCGTGCCCGACGTGCATCGCTTCGCCCATCAGGCGATGGCGACCACGTTTGAGGTCATCATCCAGCACGAGGACCGGTCCTACGCCCGGCAGGCGGCCCAGGCGGCTTTCGATGAGGTTGACCGCGTGGAGGGGCATCTGAGCCGCTTCCTCGAAACGAGCGACGTCACGAGAATCAACCATCTGGCAGCCGGTGAGCCTGCAGCGCTGAGCTTGGACACGTTCGAGTGTCTCAAGATCAGCGCCGAGATCTTCGCCGAGACCGGCGGGGCTTTCGATGTGACGGTCGGCTTGCTCGTGGACTGCTGGCTGGACAAGGAGAAGAAGCTGTTCCGCGCGCCGTCGCCCGAGGAGTTGCAATTCGCGCGCGCACACACCGGCATGGACCTGATCCTATTCGATGAGCCGACCCACGCGGTGGCCCTGACGAATAGCCCGATCCGCGTCGATTTGGGCGCGGTGGGCAAAGGGTACGCCGTGGATCGCGTCGCCGAGCTGCTACGCCAGTGGAGCATCGACCGGGCACTGATCCACGGCGGCTTCAGTTCGGTCCTGGCCCTCGATCCGCCGCAGGGCATGGCGGGATGGCCTGTGACTCTGAGTCATCCGAAAGACCGCAGCCACACGCTCGCCCGCGTCTTGTTGGCGGGCGTCTCCGTGAGCGGCTCCGGCGTGGAACAGGGCCGGCACATCATCGACCCCCGCACCGGCGCGCCGGCCCAGGGCAAGATCGCGACGTGGTCGATCGCCCCCGACGCCGCCCGTGCGGACGCGGTCTCGACGGCGTTCATGGTCATGACGCCGGAGGAGGTCCGGGACTTCTGTGCCGATCACCCGCAAGTCCGCGCACTGCTCATCATGCAGGGCGATAAAACGGGATCGGGCGAGCGGATCGTGCCCGCAGGCGAATGGAAGCAGGGGGAACTTGTTGATTTGACCTGACCGGTCGCCGTGCTGTCATGCTGAACGAAGCACAGGGGTCCCCCAACGCAGAAGCTCGCGTTGGGGGGGGCCGAGCATCTGGCCTGCGAATGGGAGGTCACTCAAGTCCGTGGCCGGATCCTTCGCTGCGCTCAGGATGACAAGAGGCCATATTCTTGTTGGCCATCGCCCGTCGCAGGGCGAGCAGCTCGGCCAGAACGGGCCAGGGCGTGCGGGTGACGGAGAGCCGGCTGTCCGGGTCGCAGACCCACTGGACGGGAAACTCGCTGATGCGGTAGCCCTTCTTGGCCGCCCGCAGAATGATCTCGATGTCGAACAGGAAGCCGTCGGTGACGCATTGGCCGTACAACTCGCGGGCGACGTCGCCTCGGTAGATTTTGAAGCCGCACTGGGTATCGGTCAAGTCTCGGGGCACGCCCAGCATGGTTCGGACCGTCACTTTGAAAGTGCGCGAGAGAAGACGCCGATACCAGGGTTGGCCCCGGAGAATGGCACTCTGGATATGCCTCCTCGATCCGTGCGCCAGGTCGCAGGTCCCGTTCTTGAGCATCGCCAGCCCGATTAGGACATTGTCGTAGGAAATGCAGAGTCCGCAATCGGCGAACATTGCGTACCGCCCGGTGGTTTGGGTCATTCCGGTGCGCACGCCGCACCCTTTGCCCCGATGCAACTCGTTGCGGATGACGCGTCGCTCGACGCCGGCCGCAACCGGTGCGTTCCTTGCGGCCTCGGCGGTGTTGTCCCCGCTGCCGTCGTCTACGACGAGAATCTCACCGCGCAAGCCATTAGCCTGGAGGAACTGGGCGGCCGCTGTGACATCTCGGGCGATCTTGTGGCCTTCCTCAAACGCCGGGATGACGATCGACAAATCCATGCGGTCTCCGTAAGTGAGCAACATCATTCCATCGAAGGAGGCATTACACGGTGCCTCCCGCTGCTGGCCCAAAAGAAAACGGCCGCGTTCCGAACGTGAACACGGCCGTTCGCAAGTCATGAATTGCCGGGAGGTTATGGCTTAGCCGATTTCCGCATCGATCCAGCCGAGCAGCTCCCGCACTTCATCGATCGTGATGTCGCCCATGTGGGCGATGCGGAAAGTCTTATCCTTGAGCTGGCCGTAACCGGCGCTGAAAATCGTGTTGTGCTTCTTCTTAACGGCCGCGATTACCTCGGCGACGTTGATGCTGCGGGTGTTCTTGATGGTCGTCAGCGTGTTCGAGGCGTAACGCTCCTCGCAGAACAGGCTGAACTTCTGCTTGGCCCAGCCGCGAACGAGATCGCCCATCTTCTTATGACGGGCCCAGACGTTCTTCATCCCTTCGTTGACGAACTTCTGGCATTGATAGTGCAGCCCCATGATGTGCGGGATGCTCGGCGTCACCAGGGTCTGGTTCTTCTCCGCGGCCTTGGCCCACTCGATGAAGTTGAAGTAGTAGCCCTTGGCGGGAACGCTCTTGGCCTTCTCGACGGCCCTCTTGCTGACAGCGGCGACCGTGAACCCCGGCGGCAGGCCGAAGGCCTTCTGCACGGAGGCGAACCCGACATCCCAGCCGAGCTCGTCGAAGTGGATCGGCTGGCCGATCATGCCGCTGACGGCATCGACGAAGACCAGCACGTTCGGATACTTGGCCTTCATCATCTTGGCGATGTCGTAAATGGGGTTCATCAGGCCCGTGCTGGTCTCATTGTAGATCAGCGTGACCGCCGCGTATTTGCCGCTCGCCAGCTTGGCGTCGATCAGCTCAGGCGGCGTGGCTTGGCCCCATTCGACCTTGAGCACATCGACGTTGCGGCCGCAGTCCTTCACGACCTCCGCCCACTTGTCACTGAAGGCGCCGCAGCAGGTGGCCAGCACCGTCTCGTCGGGGGCGACGCAGTTGCGGATCGCGGCTTCCCAGAGTCCCGAGCCGCTGGAGGTGGAGAGGAATATGTACTGATTCGTGAACAGGATCTTCTTGAGCATGTCCACCACTTCGCTGTGGAGCTGGGCGTATTCCTTGTCGCGATGCCCCAGCGTGGGACGGGCCAGTTGCTGTAACACGTCCGCCTTGACCTGAATAGGGCCGGGGATAAACAATCTTGGCGGGTTCTTCCAATCTGCCATTGGGGTCTCCAGTAAAGTGATTAGAGTTTCTGAATGGTCAGCCCGGTATACATCTTCGGGTAGAAATACGTGGATTTATGCGGCATCCGCTCGCCGGCCTCCGTGACCTCGGTCAGCTGCCGCATCTTGATCGGGTTGGTAAAAAAGGCGACCTGCTTGCGACCGGCATCGATCCGCTCGATCACTTCATTCAAGGCATTGGGCATGTCCTTGACGTACTCGACGTAGTCGGAATTGCCCATCTTCTCCTCGTCGAGCCCGAGGAGCCGCTCCAGGATGAGCTTATGGAGCACCGACAGGTCGAGCGCACGCCAGGCATTGCTTTTGTCGGGTGCCGCCGCCGTCATGAGGGAGGTGTCGTTCAGGGCGGCTACGTAGAAAGAGCCGTCGCCCATGTACATGCCGAAGGCGGTCTTGTCCTGATCGTAGAAGCTCTTCATTTTGGCCAGCATCTTCTTCTTGGCCTGCGTCTTCGCCCTGGCGCCCGAGGCGAACTTGAACTGCTCCACGCGGAAGCCCCTGGCCAGACGTGCGAGGAGGTCCGAGGGCCAAAAGTCCTTGATGCCTCCGACGATGCGATGGGTTGCCAGGACCACGAGGCCCTTTTGATGCGTGTTGGTGAAGGCGATCATCTGGTACTTGGCCTTGGGGTTGCCGCTCTCGCGCATGTACTTCAGGCCGGTGGTGTAGCGGTGGTGGCCGTCGGCGATCACGCAGCTCTTCTCCTGCATCATCGCCTTGACCGCCCGGATCTCGTCCTGGGCCGCGATCGCATAGAGCCGATGCCGCACAGCCTGGTCATCTACGAAGTCAATCAGCGGCTCCTGAGCAGCGGCTTGGGTGATGATCTTGTCGGCGACCCCCTGGGGGTCGTCGTACAGCATGAAGACCAGGCCGAAGCGGGCGGCCGTGGCCCGTTCGAGATTCAGCCGGTCGAGCATGGGCTTCTCGAATACCTGCTCGTGTGGCCGGACGATCTTGCCGAAATCCTCCAGCTTGGCCAACGCAATGAAGGTTAAACGCTGGTAGGCCGTGCCATCGAGCTGGAAGTCCTGGACGTAGCCGTAGATGGTCTCTTTGTCGTCCTGCCGGAGTGCCCCTTCCGTGATCCAGTTTCGGAGGTACTCGGCGGCACGAGTATACTGGTTGTTCCGCTCGTCGTCGGAGGCGCCTGTCTTGCCTTTTGTGATGTGCACGATGTTGTACCTGCTCTTCTGGCACAGTCCGTCCCGCTCCGTGTCGTTGATCACGTCGTAAGGCGGCGCGATGCACTTGCTCACGTCGCCAACCACGCTCGCATCGAACCGAAACGCTTTGAAAGGCTTCACTTCCATTGTCGCAGCTTCACAATCCAATCGTTATTATGAGTACTTCACATCCGTGGAAGCGAGGATCATACCGAAGACGGAAGGGCATTGTCAATACGGAACGCCCGGCGCGGGATGGGTCAGCTCTTCCTGCATTCTCTCTTCTTGGCCAGATACTCATTCATCGCCGCCGCGGCGATGCGGCCCTGGCCCATTGCCAGAATGACCGTGGCGGCCCCGAGGACGATGTCGCCGCCGGCGTAGACGCCTTCCATCGAGGTCTTACAGTTCTCATCGACGATGAGATTGCCCCACTTGTTGAATCCGAGGCCGGGGGTCGTCTGGCGGATCAGGGGATTGGCCTGGTTGCCGATGGCAATGATGACCGTATCCACATCGATCTGGAACTCGGAGCCCGGGATGGCCACGGGCCGTCTGCGGCCGGAGGCATCCGGCTCGCCCAGCTCGTAGCGGAGACATTCGAGGGCGACGACGCTGCCGCTGGCGTCACCGAGGATTCGCTTGGGATTCTGGAGCAGGTGGAAGTCCACGCCCTCTTGCTTGGCGTGGTGGACCTCCTCCACCCGGGCCGGCATTTCCTTCTCCGTCCGGCGGTAGATGAGGTAGACCTTCTCAGCCCCCAGCCGCACGGCGGTTCGCGCGGAGTCCATCGCGACGTTGCCGCCCCCCACGACGGCGACCCGCTTCGACCTCGCGATGGGTGTGTCCGCCCCCGAGCCGAACTGGTAGGCCTTCATCAGGTTGGCCCGCGTCAGGTACTCGTTGGCGCTGTAGACTCCGACAAGGGATTCGCCCTCGATGTTCATGAAGCTGGGCAGGCCCGCTCCGACGCCGATGTAGACGGCATCGAAGCCGTCTTCCTTCATCAGTTGCTCGATAGTTCTCGTCCGGCCCACGATGAAGTTCGTGACGATCTTGACGCCCATCTTGCGGAGCGTTTCGATCTCCTGCTGGACGATAGCCTTGGGCAGCCTGAACTCCGGGATGCCGTAGACCATGACGCCGCCCGGCTTGTGGAAGGCCTCGAACACGGTTACTTCGTGTCCGGCCCTGCGCGTGTCGGCCGCGGCGACGATGCCGCCCGGACCCGAGCCGATGATAGCGACTTTCATCCCCGTCGGCGGGGCCACCGTGGGAGTTGAGGAAGGTGAGAAGGTGGGAAGGTGAGAAGGTGAAAGGGCGTTCCGACCTTGCTCTTTTGTGTCGAGGGCATCTTGCCCTCGACTCGCGGGCAGGATGCCCGCGACACGCGAGGGCGGGACGCGCTCGTCACGCCAATCGGCGACGAACCGTTCCAGCCGGCCGATGGAGACGGCCTTTGACACATCCTTGAGGCTCAGCCCGACCGTGCATTTCTCCTGGCACTGGACCTCCTGCGGGCAGACCCGGCCGCAGACCGCCGGCAGGAGGGAATTCTCTTTGATGATCGCGAGGGCCTGGCGGTAATCGCCTTCGGCGATGGCACCGGTGAAATCCCGAATGCGGATGCGGACGGGGCAGCCCTCCACGCATGGCGCATTGCGGCACTGAAGGCAGCGCATCGCTTCGAGCCGGGCCTGTTCCTCGGTATAGCCGAGGGCGACCTCGCCGACGTTGCGGCACCGGGCCGTCGCATCTTGTTCGGGCATCTCTTGCGGCGGGATCGCCAGGCGGTCCTTGGTCTTGAGACCGCCGGAGTCCTTCTTCACCAGCAGATCCTGCAACAGCTTCTTTCTCTCTTCACTTGTCACAATAGGGGCTTTCGTAGGGTGGGCTGTGCCCACCATCCATTGCTTGTATTCATCCTATGGGAATCGGTGGGCACGGCCCACCCTACAAGCCTATCTTACATCGATGCTGCTTGTATTCCTCGTATGCCTGCTGTTCCTGCTTCTTGTAGGCGTTCATCCGCTTGATCATCAGGTCAAAATTCACCTTGTGGCCGTCGAATTCGGGACCGTCGACGCAGACGAACTTCGGCGCGCCGTCCACCTCGACCCGGCACCCGCCGCACATGCCCGTCCCATCGACCATAATCGTGTTCAATGAGACCTGGGTTGGCACGCCGAAGGGCCTGGTCACTTCGCAGCAGAACTTCATCATTAGGGTCGGCCCGATGACGAAGGCGTGGTCCGGCTTGGGACTGCGCTGGCAGACCTCTTTGAGTGGCTCCGTCACAAGTGCCTTGCGCCGATAGGAGCCGTCGTCCGTGCAAACGATCAACTCGTCACTCACCTCAGCGAAGCGATCCTCAAGGATGAGCCGGCTTCTGTCTCTGGCGCCAAGGATGCTGATAACCCGGTTGCCCGCCTGCTTCAGGGCGGTCGCGATGGGCAGAAGCGGGGCGTTGCCGATCCCGCCGCCGACGCAGACGACCGTGCCGAACCGCTCGATATGGGTAGGTGTACCGAGGGGACCGGCGATGTTGGCGATTTCGTCGCCCTCCTTCAGGTCCGCCAAGGCGGCGGTCGTCTTGCCCACGCGCTGCCAGATCAGCTCGATCGTCCCCGAACCGGGATTGACGCCGGCAATGGTCAGCGGGATACGCTCAGAACCATCGCCATCAATGCTGAGAATGATGAACTGGCCGGGCTTGCGGGCCTTGGCGATCAGCGGAGCTTCGACCTGGGCCCAAAAAACGTCTTCTCCAACCTGCCTTTTGCTTACGATCTTGTGAGACATCGAACCTCAGAGCAGCTTGGTAATGGCCTCGCTAATATCCTTCTTGCTTGTCAGGCCGACCCATTTTTTTTGTACCTGGCCACCCTTGAACAGGATGAGTGTCGGGATCGCACTGATTCCGAACTCGACCGCGGTATCTCGTCCTTCATCGGTGTTCAGCTTGCAGACCTTGGCCTTGCCGGCGAATTGCTCCGCCACCTGTTCGATGATCGGGGCCAACATCTTGCACGGTCCGCACCACGGCGCCCAGAAATCCACGAGGACGGGCTCCAGTGACTTATGGACCGTCTCGTCGAAACTGGCATCCGACAGCTCGATTACATTGCCTGCCATGACCCTGTCCTTTCTAACATCAATCATCCCCAGAAGGTTTGCCGAACACCAGATCGTCGTCGGCCGCCGCGGCGTCCAGCTCGTCGTCCTCATCGTCCTCCTGCTTCTCGGTCTGGACACTTGCCTGTGCCGGCAGCTCCACGATTGGGATGGGAAGCGTGTGAGCCGGCTCGGCCTCCTCTTTGGGGCCGTGCTCCGCCTCGACGGCCATAATGGCCCTCTGCACGGCCTGTTCGGGCGGCTCGTCCGTCAGTGCCCGCAGGTAAATCTGGGACGAGTTCTCGGCCTGTTCGGCCCAGATGAGCTTGTCGCGGATCAGCTCCAGCATCGCCAGGAAGAGTCCGACCATCATCAGCCGGTTCGGCCTGGCATCGAAAACCCGCTCGAACGTCAGTGGACCTTCCGTTTGCAGGCGGTGGAGGACCTCGATCTGGTAGAGATCGATGGGGGTGTCGTCGCGGATATGGCCGGTGTAGGTCTGCGTACCCGTGGCTTTGCAGACGGCGTCGAAGGCTTCGAGCAGGTCCCAGATGCTGACGCGATCCATGTCCACTTCCGGCTCGGCCTCCGGGACCAAGCGGCTGATGAGACTCGTGGGCCGGCTGAACCGCTCCTGCTGCCGTTCTGCCGCCGCGTCGAGGAGATTGGCGGCGTCCTTGAACTTCTTGTACTCCAGAAGCTGGCGGATCAACTCCGCCCGCGGGTCGCCCGAGTCGTCCTGCGCCATCTGCTCCGGCTCGGCTTTCGGCAGCAGCATGGCCGACTTGATTTCCATCAGCGTCGCCGCCATGACCAGAAAATCGCCTGCCAGATCGACGTCGAGATGCTTGAGCACGTCGAGGTACTGCAGATACTGGTCGGTGATCTTGGCCAAGGGAATGTCGTAGATATCAACCTCTTCCTTGCGGACGAGATACAGCAGCAGATCGAGCGGTCCGGCGAAGATGTCAAGGTTGACGCGATAATCAGCCAAAGGCTACTCCTGCTCGTCCTGATCGGGCTCCGGCTCGCCTTCGAGATCCTCGTCCTGGTCAAACTCCTCGTCTTCTCCAAGCTCCCGGCTCTCCTGTTCGCTGGCCTCCAGGATCTCCCGTGCCTCCTTGGCTTGGCTTTCGGGTGTTTGCAGCTCGATATCGACGACGCCTGCCACGCCCGAGTACACATTGCCCACATTCTGGCCCATGACGAACGCCTTGATTCCCTCGTCTTCCAGCAACTGCCGGGCCAAGTCCGCCTTCATGTCGTCATCGAACCTCGCTACGGTCACGAGTTTCTCGCTCATCTTTGTTCTCCTAAGCCTACAGCTTTTCGGGCCGCCAGCAGGGTCGGTGCGGCGACCGCCCGGGCCCGCTCTGCGCCCTTTTTAAGCATTGCGTCCACGGCGGCAGGATTGTTCTCCAACTCGGCCCTCTTCTGCCGGTAGGGCCGGAAGAATTCGACGATCAACTCGGCCAGCCGTTTTTTGGCTTCGCCATACCCCATGCCGCCCGCTCGATAGCGCTGGTCCCACTGGGCCAGTTCCTCCGGCGCGGCGAACAACTTGAGCAGGGCGAATACATTGCACTTGTCCGGGTCTTTGGGCGACTCGACCGGCGTGGAATCGGTCACGATCTTCATGACCTTGCTTTTGATGCTCTTTTCCGGCTCGAAGATCTCGATCGTATTGCCGTAACTCTTGCTCATCTTGCGGCCGTCGACCCCCGGCACTACAGCTACGGATTCCACGATGTGATCCGCGGGAAGCTTGAAGACCTCGCCGTAGGTGTTGTTGAACCGCAGGGCGACGTCGCGGGTCAGCTCGATATGCTGTTTCTGGTCCGCTCCGACGGGCACCAGGTCCGACTGGAAGATCAAAATGTCGGCCGCCTGCAGGACCGGATAGGCGAACAGGCCGTGATTGGGGCTCAGGCCCTGGGCGATCTTGTCCTTGTAGCTGACGCACTTTTGCAGCAGGCCCATCGGTGTGATGCACGACAGTAGCCAAGTCAGCTCGGTCACTTCCGGCATGTCCGACTGTCGCCAGAAGACGGTCTTGTCCGTGTCCAGCCCCAGGGCCATGTAGTCCATCGCCACGCCGAGGGTGTACTCGGCCACCGCCTGGGGCGACGGTCCACTGGTCAGGGCATGATAGTCCGCGATGAAATAGAAGCATTCATGCTCCGCCTGCATCCGCAGATGCTGGCGCATGGCGCCGAAGTAGTTGCCGATGTGCAATCGGCCTGACGGCTGGATGCCCGACAAAACTCTCAATGCAGCCTCCAAACGCAAAGCGGGGATTCAAAACAAATTACGCGAAACGGACAACGTGAGAATAGCTAAGATAGGTACGGATGTCAAGGTTTTTGACCGCCCACTGCGAGTCGAGGGTGCGGGGGCAGATAGTGGCAGACTCCGCAGACATCGTGCCTCGGGCCTGCCACGGCACCTCCAGGGCAGCCAGCCGGTAATGCCCAAGGGAGATTGTGCGAAGACGCACGATCCCAGGGGCGTTTATCGCTTTGCAGGCTTCCAGCAGAGCGTGTGGGATTCCCAGACGCATGTAGCTTTGGGGGACCCGTCCTGCTTGCGTGTCGCCAACCCAGCGTGGACGCCGGTGTTTCCGTGCTGCTGGAAGCCCGCAAAGCGGTAAACGCAATCCGTGGAACGAGACGGCGCCTGCGACATCCTCGCGATCAGCCGTTGATGGCGTCGAACATGGCGATGATGTTCTCGGGCGGAACGTTGGCGAGGATATTGTGTACCTGCTGGAAGACGAACCCTCCGCCCGGCCGCAGGATTTCGACCTGCCGCTTGACGTGCTCGGCCACCTGCTTGGGCGTGGCGTTGATCAGGATATCCCGCGTATCGCAGCCGCCGCCCCAGAAGGTGATGTCTTTGCCGAATTCGGCCTTGAGTTCGCCGGCATCCATGCCCCGGCAACTGATTTGGACGGGATTGATGGCGTCCAGGCCGGCTTCGATCAGGTCCGGCAGAAGCTCCCGAACGCCGCCGCAGCAGTGGAGCATGACCTTGACGTCGGCCAGTTTCTTGGCGCGATTCCATAGCAACTGGTGGCGGGGCTTGAAGAACTCGCGGTACATTCGCGGCGACATCATGGGCCCGGTCTGCATGCCCAGGTCGTCGCCGAACAGGATGATGTCGATGGATTGCCCGACCGCGCCGAGGAAGCGGTCCAGGTTCGCCAAGTGGATCTCCATGAGCTCGTCGAGGAACGCATGGGCTTTTCTCGGCTCGCCGGCCAGCATCATCATGAACACGTCGTTGCGATAGCAGAATTGGCCGATCTCGAAGAGGTTGCCGCCAAACAGGCCGATGATGGCTCGGTCGGTGCCGCTACGGAGCTTTCGGGCGCCTTCGCGGAGGGTGTCGGGATCGACCGGCCCCGGCGGGCTGGCGATGGCTGTCCACATGGTCTGATCGAGCGCCTCGCGCACGGTTCGAGGACCGCCGTCCTCCGCCAGCGGGAAATACGCCTGCTCGAAGTACAAGGCCCCGTCGGGCATCTGGGCGAGGATCGTGCCGTCCTGGGACCGGATCACCCAGCGGTGCGGCTGGCGCTCGATGCGGGTCCAGGCGGGCACGAGGCAGCGTCCAGTCCGTCCAATCGGCCGGACGCAAGGCAAAACCTCGCCCCATTTCGATCGTATCGACGCCGAACCGGTCGAGCACGTCCTGGCCCACGATGGCCAACTGCTGAACGACATCGTAGATGTAGATGGGAGCAGGCGGCAGGCCCAGAGACCTTCGCAGCTTCGGATAGGCCAGTGCGGCGATGCCGGAGGAACGGTGCCCGGAAAAGTCGACGGGGACGCGCACAGACTCGTGATGGCTCAGCGCGGATAAGACACGCTCTCGTGA
>JAPLMX010000212.1 GCA_026386805.1 Phycisphaerae bacterium
TGCTGGACATGCTTCCGCCAAAACCGGCCCCGTGGACTCAACGACTGGGATGTCTTCTGTGCCATGATGCACCTCCTTTATAGGAGGGCACAGTATCGCTGGACATCCACGATGCCAAGATGGGTTCGCCGGACGCTCACCCTGATCTCGCACATGAACCTGGGCCAGGTGACCGAGTACGACAAAGACTGGAAGGAAATCTGGTCGTGCGATGCCCCGTCGGTCTGGGACGCGGTCCGGCTCAAGAACGGAAACACGCTGATCAGCGGCAACCAGCACGCCTTTGTCCGCGAGATCGACCCCAAGGGCGAGATCATCTGGGAAGTCAAGAACGGTGATCTGCCCGGCATCAAGCTCAACGGCGTTCACCAAGTGACCCGACTGGCCAACGGCAACACCGTGATCTGCAACTGGACCGCCGGCGTCAAGAGAGACGACTGGCCCACCATTGTGCAGGTCATCGAAGTGACGCCGGAGAAGAAGGTGGTCTGGGCGTTTCGCGAATGGACCGACCCGGACCTGGGACCGGCCTCGTGCATCCAACTGCTCGATGAGCCGGGGGCCGACGAGAACGGGGACTTGCAGCGGTAGAGGAATTGGTGAGAAGCGCCGAAGCAGGGGTCACCGCAGGTGACCGAAGATTGGGAGCTGAATCCACGCCAACGGCGTCGAGCGGAAGTGTCAGCTCTTTGGGATGAGGCTGGGGTGCTGCAGTTTGGGTCCGCCACCCGCCGCACTTTTCTTCCGCCCTTCACAGGAGGGTCCTTGCGAAGCACCTTGCTCTTGTTACACGTAATTCGCGTCAAATCGGCCGCGCAGAAAAAAAACGGAAACCGACACAACATGTCTGTCCCTGCTGGACTTATCCATAATAGCGGGGGGAGGATTCGAACCTCCGACCTCCGGGTGCATTGAAATGGCACTGGCGATATCAAAAACCGCGATTGCAGGCAACAGCGATGCGGGGGGTGGCGCAAAAAGCGGCGCGCCCGGTGCACCCAAAACGCCGGTAGTGGGCGACGATCCACAGCCCCCGACAGCCGCCAGGCATGACGGCAGTTTGGCCGCGGAGCACGGTGCTGAGCTGGCACGGCTGCTGGCAGTGTGGCCGACGCTGCCAGAGCACGTCAGGCGGGCTATCATCCTGTTGGTCGAGCCATGATCGCGGTAGGCCGGCGGCGACTTTGACCGCTGACACCCAACGCGCTCCCAACTTCATCACGAGCATCGCCTTTTGACAACTCCGGCAAATTTGCCGGACTTGTGCCTGGCTGTTTACCCTTGCGCACACGTTGGCGGTCCTTCGCCGCCGCCTCGTACATCGCCATCGCCTTGGCCGCGACGGTTGCGTAGGACCGCGCAGGTTGGCCGATGTATGAAAAGTGGTGCAATGCCCCCGCAACGGCACGTTTTGGCCATCCAAACGCCCCTGAAACGACTGGTTTTGGCATGGCAACAGGCCCCCGGTGTCGTGATTTCGTGGCCGTCTCAGCCTGCAATCGCCGTTTTCGGGGCCGCCAGTGGCGTCTGCCACTATAAGGGCTGCTTATAGTAGTATAAGCAAAGTTGAAAGAAAATGCGCCGGGGGGAATCCGGTATTTTGACAACGTCCACTTTAGATTATACCCCCCATAGGGGGTGCTTGTGTGTTCTGCGCCTTGGACTTACTACCTGTAGTAGGTACTATCCACTATGTCGGCGTCCTGCTCGTGCGACAGCCATTGCCTTACGGTGCCCGTCGATCAGCGACTGCGGCCGCTGTGCTGGGGGGCCGTATCGCGCTTCATACAGGCGCTCCAGCACGTCAAATCGCTGTAGTGGATCGTCGTCGTTCGCAAACAAGTCAGGCGACTCGGCGAACGCGAGCAGGCGCTCCAGCACGTGGCGTACATGGATGTCGTCGCCCAGCAGGAACACGGTTGCAGACAGAGCGTCTTCTGCTCCTTGCCGCCAGGCAGCGTGCAGGTCGTCGATGTGGGCGGGTGCGATAGGCATGATGTCCTTTCAGAACGGGTGTTGTGTGCCGGCAAGCGCAACGCGCAGCGCGGGGCATGGCTTGCGTGCGTGCGTCGGCGCGTCACGCGGACATTGCCGCGACGCGTGCACCACTGCACATCTTGTTGCCAGCGCGCAGATACGTGAACATGACCCAGAACTCAGGCAGTGCCGTTGCCCCGCATCGCGCGACGCTGATGTACACGGGTGACTGTGCCGACAAGCCATAGTTCAGACCACTGCCAAGCGCGCTGTACCCGTTCGTGGGAAAAGGATTGCCGGTGTTGTAGGTCTTGCTACAGATCGTATCACCATCGGAATCCTTGACGGTCAATACCGCTGGGAAATCGTCGCTGATACCGGATGGTGAGCCGACGCTGAATAGGCCGATGTTGGCCAGGCGCACGCCGATCCCGTAGCCGGGAGTACCGGGCACGTTGGGGCTGACGAACACGGGCGCTGTGCTTGCCGCCCACGCCGCGAACCGCAGATCATTCACTGTATCAATCCACGTCGCGCCGCCGTCCACAGATGCCTTGCGCTTGCCGCCCGCATAGCTGCCCACCATCTTGTAGGTCAGCCGCAGACAGGCCCACTCGTCGCCGCCACTCAGATGAGTGATCATACAGTATTGTGTGGCAGCCAACAGCGCAACCGGCGACGCAAACATAGCCGTCGTCGGCGTCCCGGGATAGTCTGTGCCCACGCCCGCATAGCTCACGGTCGCTGAGGCCAGCGCCGGGTTGACCGGGTTGCCATTGCCGTCAGCGTTGTAGAGTGCGTAGGTCAGCGTGCCATTAGGTATGCCGACTTTGGCGAGCCACAACGTCCACGCGGGACAGGAGAAGGCTGTGTCGGGTGTGAACGACTGCATACACCACCAGTCGCCGTGGATGTTGACTGTGTTGTCGTCGTACTGGTCATAGTATGGAATCGTCATGGGTTAGCCTCAGTTTCCGGCCTACGTCGGCCGCTTTTCATGTCTCTCTGACAAAAGCCATTTTCCTGACACAAGTAGCAGCGTCTCTGTGTGCATCGACTGCACCGTCACGGGTAGTTTGGCCCTGCGCCGTCGATGCACGCCGGATGGATTGCAAATCGGCCTTTGTGCCCGTGAAAATCGCTATTTGACTTATTTGACATCAAAAAGCCCACTTGACTGCCGTTATGCACCTTGTCATGTCCTATTGTGGTGTCACACTATCCAATACGTGCCCCAAAAGCCCAGAGACCCGCATTTTTCATCTCAATTAAATCAAATAAGTACCCTTGGAAGCACTCATTTGACTTGTTTGACGATTCCAAGAAACTCGTGAGTATCCTCAAAAAGCTGTATGAACTCCGTTGGCAGGTTGTATCTGACCGTTCTGTCATTATGTTGCCAGACCTGCGTCGGCGGGCCGAATGGGTTAGGCTTTCTCGTGTACACAACGAATTCCTTATCGAAAAGCCATTTCAGCGTCCTGGACACAAGGGACGTGTCACGATTCGTCAGCGCCGCCAGCGCCCCTTGCGTGAAACCGACGACCGGTTTACCGTCGATTTTTGTATTCACGTCGGGAGTCCCCTCGCGCAGCTCAGCCATCAGGTCTTTTGCCGGTCCCGAAAGGCTATAGGTGGTCTCCGATATGACCCTCAGCGACCGGAAAACCCGGCGTGCGATACTGTAGTCACGGGCGTTTGCAATGATGCGACCGGCACTGTCCTTGCGCCGCTGGTATTGATGGAATGCCGCACTCGCGGCAATGTAATCACCAAACCGGCCGAAATCCGTTCGGACACGCATCGAGGCACCCTCGAAATACTTCTCGCACTTCTCTATCCAGGGCACGACGACCGGCACACGTTTAAGCAGCACGTTGAATGCTTGCAACAGCTCGAAATCATCGGTCTTCGACGCTTTGCCGGCTTTTCGCTCGGCAATTCTATGCAGAATGCGTCCAGTTTGTTCTTCGGATTCATCGAGCTTGATAATAGACACCCGCCGGATGTTCTCTGAGCGTAGACCGGCGTTCGTTGTGGACATAATAACGGCGGGCTTGCCGTTGAGATGCTCCAAGCTCGACTGGCCGTCCTTGGTGATTGCCTGTTCTTCAATCTCACCGGACAAAAACACTTTTGTAGTGTCCGAATTCAACGTGGAACACGGTATGTCATTCAGACAGAGCAGCTTGCCGTCCCAAGTGAATTCGGAGTCGTTTCGAAAGAGATAGCCCAGCGCCGTCGGGGAAGCCTTCCCGACTTGTATTCTCAGCGAAGTCGGCAGGGTGTGGGCAAAAGACTTTATGACAAAGGACTTGCCGGCGCTCGACGCGGACTCCAAGCACAGGTTGAAGCTGGCGTCGTTTTCGGGGTTTGCCACGAGACGACCGGCGGCCACAAGAATACACGCCCGAATGATTTGTTCTTCGCCGGCGACGCGCTGCTGAACGATCTCGATGTATCGGTCAAGCAGGTTCTCGTCTTTGGCAAAGTCCTGCGCCTCTTTCACGCGCTGTCTGGTCAGGGATGGTGGCTTGCGCGAGGCCCAGCCATCGTGGGCGGGCTTGTTCTTGCGGACCGCTGGTTTGCGGCCGACGTTCGTGTTGGCCCATGTCCGGGCACGTGGTCTGCTCGGCGACGGCCGCTTGGCCTGCTTGTGTTGCTTGGTTCGCTTGTCGTGTTTCGCGTTCATACTCATATCCTCAAGTTGAGTGGCCGGCGGCTGGCTTGAGGATAAGTCACGCCCAGTCACCGGCTCACTCGTTGCGCCTATCATCGTCCAGGATGGTCCTGGATATTCGTCAAAAGCCGGGCGGCCAAACCGAGCATTCATACTTCCGTACACGTCCCTGCAAATTGGCCGCCGATCATCGTAGTGGCAAATTTGCCACCGATGGTTAGGTTGAGAAGTCCGGCACGGTGGACGCTGTTTGCGAGCCGGCCACGTCGCCGGCGTCGGCCACGGCATAGGTGCCGCCCGTCTGACTGAAGCAGTTGACGATGGCCAGGGTCTGCGCGGCATTGCCGCCAGAAATTCCTTCATGCAGCACGACACAATTACGCAGGCGGATGTCAAGCGCGACCGCCGTGTCCGAAGTGGCCAGCCCGCCGTTGAGTTCCACGCCATCAACATGTAATCTGTCGCCGTCATTGCCGCCGACAAACTCGACGCAGCCTTCCACGCCGCCGCCGCCGTCGCCGGACCAGTAGACACGAATCGCGTTGTCCGCGTCGCCGTGGACCGTCGTGAGCATCTTGTCACTCGCACTGTCAGCATCGCCGCCAACGTTGCGCAGGTAGCAATTGAGCTTCCAGTCCATGCCCGTGTTGTCGAGCAACAGGCCGTCTTGGCCCGCCGTGCCGTGGTCAATGTAGATGTTCTCCAGCCACATTTCCCAGCTTTCCGTCTGAACGCCGGGAGCCACGCCAATCACCTGCGAAGTACCGGCCGCACTGATTGTGGTCTGCCACATGCTGCCCAGGCCGATCAACTTGACGCCGGAAATCGTAGGCCACACCAGCGCCGCCGCCTCAGCATAAGTGCCAGGCATGACAAGGATCGTCGTGCGGGTAGCGGTGACGGCGGCAAGTGCTTTCGTGACCGTGGCATAGGGTGACGTAAAGCTGCCGTCGCCAACGGTGTCGCTCCCGCCTTTGCTCGTCCAGATGTAATTGGTGGAGTTTGCCACAACGGACAGGGCGCCGCCGGACGCGACGACCAGTTTATCGCCCCCGTTTGTCCGATATACTTTCGCTTGTTCGTATGCCATGATTATCTCTTTCAAAAAAGTGGGCAGCCAATTCCGGTGAAACGTGCCAACGAAACTCGGCTGACTGCCCACAGAAGGTCATCGAAAGGGACGCCCGCGGCGACGACCGACTGCCGACTGCCGCGAGCGCCCCAAGTTGCCAAAGCGCGCCAAGCAAGCAGAATGTTGCGTTATGCGTCTGCCGGTGACGCCACAAACGTCGAATCACTGACCGCCGCCCCTTGCACGACAGGCAAAGTCGTCGGATCACGCAAAATGGCCAGGATACCCAGCACGATGGAGTTCGCGACGCCTCTCGTGATGATGATCTCCTGCCATCTGTCCACCGGACGGTAGACTTCAATGGCAAGGACAGTGTCCGAAGCGGCGGAACCAACGAGCGCTGCCACGGCGCCCGTGGCCGCATCGAGATCGACGTTCATGGCCAGCGCGGTATCTTGCCACACTTGAGCGCTAACCGTACCGGAGCCGGTGACAGTCCCTACAAACACGATGTAGGTCACGCTGTCATAGCCTGCGGTATCGCAAACAGCGGACGTAATCGTCCCTTCCCCGTCTGCTTGATAGCCGGCCAGCACGCGGATTTCTTCGTTTTCGAGCATACTATGCATAATTATTACTCCACAATCAGAGTTTCTGTTTTGTTGTCAACGACTGCACTCAGCCGCCGGGTTACGGCTGTCCGTAGGTGCTGGGGATATCCTTAATCACGTCAATGGACGCGGCCCGGACAACGCCGATATCCGCACGCATGGCACACGCGATTACAACTTCGCCGTACTGACGGCGAGCTTCGCGCAGCACTTCCAACCTGAACGAGCTACGGATCCCGACGATGAGATTGCTAAAGTCACCCACGATGACCGCACTCTTGTCCGTGGAGATGGTATCCGGGATGTTAGACGTGACGAACGCTTTGGGTGCCCAAACGGGGGCCGTGATGTACTCAGAGTCGCCATTTTTGAGCACGCGGAAATTGCCCGCCGTCCGGGGGCTCATAACCATCGCGCTCACGGCGTGATTGGCAGCCTCAATACGTGACATCGAGCCGCTTACATCGTCCCAGGGGTTTGCCGTACATGCCGTCTGAGTAATCGCCACGTTGTTCAGGATGCCCAGGGGCTGTTCGCCAGTTCCGGTGCCCGACAAGGCTGCGCGGTCAAGTTCAAGGGCGGCACAGGTCGCCAGTGTCGCCTCCAGGAAACTACTCAGCGTGCCGCAATCCTGCCACAGTTCGTCGGAAATCGGCAGGTAGAAAAACATCGTCCGCGCCTGCAGCTCCAGCCCGCCAAACACCACCGTGTCTTCAGACGCAATTTGTCCCTCGGGTTTCCAGCTCCCAGCAGGATCCGTTGTCAGTTTGGGCAAAATCATTTTTGGTGCCGGCATGTCCAACGTCACGGCACCGGCCTTGAA
Source organism: Phycisphaerae bacterium (assembly GCA_026386805.1). Taxonomy (GTDB): domain Bacteria; phylum Planctomycetota; class Phycisphaerae; order Sedimentisphaerales; family Anaerobacaceae; genus PLanc-01. The sequence goes on from JAPLMX010000212.1 coordinate 7,164, forward strand.
AATGACGCTCTGCGCCCGCGCGGCGTCCCAGATGTCGGCGCTGACCGCCGGACTCAATGTCACGCCACCAGAAGCGTCAAGATACGTCACAAGGGTGCGCCGTTCAACGTCGGCATTGTCAGGGTTACGCCCGGCGGCCAGGCCCAGCAGTTTGCCGAGATTCAAGCCCCGCTCGCTGTCAGATTGCGGATAGAAGCTCGTCAAGCGCTGTTCTGGCTTCAGGAAACGTAGTTCGCCGGGGGCCAGCGTTCGCACGCTCGTATCATCCATCGGACCCGTCACCCGGCCGGTGGACTTGCTCAGTTCGATTTCCGCCTGCTCCATGTCAGCAACTCGCATGTCCGCCAGGGCATCATCGACCGTTCGCTGTTCATCGGCTGAGAGTTCTCTTTCTTCAGTTTTAGCCTTGTCAACGACGGTTCGCGCTTGCTTGAACGCCGCCACTTTCTCATGCTGCAATTCACTTGCACTCTTCATACACAACTCCTAATCAAAAAACACGTGTCTTGCTATATCGTCAATCAGCGTCGGTACGTGCCGGTACGCTGGTTACTGCCACTGGGGGACCGGCCAAACCTGCCCCCCAGCTCAATTGGAGATTCAATCCGCGTGTGACGATTCGCGGAGCAGCCACAAAGCTGTTGTTCTCCGTTAGGCATCGTCTGTCGCGACTATGAAAAAGAAAGTCGTTATTTTGTGTCATGTCACTTGCTCGCGCACCTTGCGGATTTCTGCATTGGCTCGCTCCAAATCGTCGGGCTGCACGAGCCGATCAAGGATGGCAACTGCTCTTCGGATGTTATCGCGGTCCAGCAGTTTTTGGTGCTTGAGTTCGGCCAGCGCACGCCGGGCCTGTGCCAAGTCGGCAGTCAAATTGAGAATGGCCGCCAGCACACTGCCATCGGACGCGTCCATCGGGAGCCGCAATTGACTGCGAATTTCTCGGCGGATGGCTTCAGGAGGCGATTCGTCGGCAAGCTCCGCAAGGATCTTGCGATGCTCATGTTGTTCCGCTTCATGGTCATCGGCCTGCATTTCACAGACCATGTTTGGACCACCACGCGATTCAAAGGCGACGATATCAGCCTCGGACCACTTGACCGGCTGGCCGGGTCCGCTGCATGGCGACGGCAAGAGATTGGCGGCTCGCCAGCGGAAAATGGTGCGTGTCGTCACGTGGAAGTGAGTCGCCACTTCTTCGATGCTGAGATATCTATTCGTCATGGTCAACCCTTTCTATGGGCGTGTTTTCCTGAGAACACCAACGGCTGAACTCAGCGTGATGAAACTCGTCGATACAATTGTAGTATCGCACACTGACACGCGTGTGTCAATCAAAATATCATAGAACGTTAAAAGATTATCATAAATGACATTACTCCTTGGTGGCAAATTTGCCACCGCCATTGGGCGGCGCTGCTTGTAGTGGTCAAGCGGCACCTACTTGACGGCACCGGGCCGCTGTGTGTATGATGCACGCGGATAAGTGTGAAGGAGGATGGTGAAGGAGGATGGGTCATGGCTTCACTATCGACGGACAAGTGCGGGCGACGGCGGATTCTATTCATGGATCGCGACGGCAAACGGCGAACGATCCGGCTGGGTAAGCTCAGCGCCAGGCAGACTGAGAGCGTCAAGCAACACGTAGAAGCTCTGCTGGCCGCACGGTACACCACGCCGGACCCTGAGACAACAGCATGGGTAAATGGGTTGCCCGGCACACTACACAAGCGCTTGGCCGCGGTGAACTTGATACAGCCGCGCACGAGCACGGCGCTGGGGGCGTTCCTTGATACCTATATCGCCGGACGGACGGACATCAAGCCGGGTACGGTGCTTGTGCTCAGGCAGGCCCAGACAAACATGGTGAGCTACTTCGGCGCCGACAAACCCTTGCAAGAGATTACTGAGGATGATGCGAAAAACTGGCGACAATCCTTGGCCGGCCAAGGGCTTGCTGAGGCGACTATTGCCAAGCGGTCTGAGAAGGCCAAGACGTTCTTCAACGCGGCTGTCAAAAGGAAACTGATACCGGCGAATCCGTTTGCCGGCCTGGACTCAGGATCGAAGGCCAACAAGAGCCGGCAGCGCTTCATCAGCCGTGAGGATGCACAGAGGGTCGCGGATGCTTGCCCCGATGCTGAATGGCGTCTGCTTTTTGTACTGGCACGGTTTGGCGGTCTACGCTGTCCATCCGAGATTCTATCGCTCAGATGGTCAGATATTGACTGGGACAAAGGCCGGATACTCGTACATTCCCCCAAAACGGAGCGGTACACTGACCGTGAATCTCGGCTGATACCGTTGTTCGTGGAGCTACGGCCCTACCTGATGGAAGTCTTTGAGCTGGCGGAGCCGGGGGCAGTCTACTGTATCACACGGTATCGGCAGGCCAACTGCAATCTGCGAACCCAACTCCACCGGATCATCCGCAAGGCCGGACTGAAACCTTGGCCGCGCACCTTCCAAAACTTGCGCTCCAGCCGGCAGACCGAACTGTGTGAGCGGTTCCCTGAGTATCTGGTCTGTGTGTGGCTTGGCAACAGCAAGGCAATCGCACGGGAGTACTATCTGCAAATTCGCGATTCGGATTTCGAGGGCGCGGCGCAGAATCCGACGCGCATCGTGCCTGAAACCGCCTCATCCGGCGATAATCGGCAGGCTGTCAACCGCACTGGCGCTATCGAAAACGCGGATTTATCCCGACAAGTACCATCCATAATAGCGGGGGGAGGATTCGAACCTCCGACCTCCGGGTTATGGGCCCGACGAGCTACCAGACTGCTCTACCCCGCGGCCAATAGTCTTATTCTACGCTGCGTCCATCAGTCAGTTCGACCAAGTCCGCTTATATCCATTTCTGACAACCACTTATACACCTGTGCAACCAAAAGCTTGAGCCCCTGCCCTTGCGAGCAGGCGATCACTTCAGATGGCTGCGAATCCTCACCGCAATGTCTTCCATCTGCCCCTTCTTATACTTGTAAGAAGGCCACTGCGTAAAGACCCTATCCCCCATCTTTCTCGGAATAATGTGAAAATGTAGATGGGCCACGACCTGACCCGCCGCGGCGCCATTGTTGGACAGCACGTTGTAGCCGTCGGCATCCGTCGCCGCGACCACCGCCTCGGCGATTCTACCCAGCCGGGCCGACGTTTCTGCCAGCACTTGCGGATCACATTCGTGCACCGTCGCACAGTGTTGCTTGGGAATGACCAGCGTGTGACCGTCGCTGATCGGGCCGATGTCGAGAAAGGCGAGGACCGCCTTGTCCTCATAGACTTTGGTCGCGGGGATCTCCCCCTCGACCATCTTGCAGAAAATGCAGCCGTCCATGCCTTTCTCCCGCGGCGCCGCTCCCATCCTGTCTGTCCCTGCCGCCGCGCTACTTCGACTCCTTTTCCGGCTCGCCCGCCGCTTCCGAGCGAGGCTCCTGTGGGGCCTCGGCGACGGACTCAGCAGGCTGCTCCTTCGTTTTCGCCTCGGCCTGCGCCGGCTTGGCGGCTGGAACGGCCGCTTTGGCCTTTCGACGCGACCGTTTCTTCGAAGAGGTCTTACGCTCCTTCTTGAGCGGCTCATCCTTGCCCAGCAGTTGGAGCAGCACGAGCTGGCCGTTGTCTCCCAGCCGGCGCAACGACAGGCGCACGATCCTGCTGTACCCACCCGGCCTATCCAGGTAGCGAGGACCCAGCTCGCTGAAGAGCTTGCCGACAACGGTCCCCTTCTGCACCGGCTCGCCGTCCTCAATGGCCACCATCCGGCGGTTGCCGAGCAACGAGATCGCCCGGCGCCGGTGCTGGAGCTTGCCCCTTTTGGCCAGCGTGATCAGCTTTTCGACGAACGGCTTGACCTCTTTGGCCTTCTGGATGGTTGTGGAAATCGTCTCATGCTCGATGAGCGACTGAGCCATGTTCCGACGCATCGCCCGGCGGTGCGACGAATTCCTGCTCAACTGGCGTCCTGCAACTCTATGACGCATATGCCAACGTACCTCTTCTACTCGAGATTCTCAGAACCGTTTTTTGGATTACCCTTCCGCGGGCTCGCCCACGTCCTTCATACCCAGCGACAGCCCGATGTCCGCGAGCTTGCGCTTGATTTCACGCAACGAGGTCTTGCCGAAGCTGCGGATCTTCAGCAGGTCGGCATCCGTCATCTGGACAAGCTGGCGAACGGTCTCAACCTTCACCGACTCCAGGCAGTTGCTGGCCCTGACGGACAGTTCCAGCTCCTGGATCGGCGTATTGAGCTTCGCCTCCAGCTCTTGATCGACCTGCGGCTCCGGGGCTTCCTCCGGAGCTTCCCCGGCGACGGTTTCCTCGCCAAGTTCGAAGTACTGCACGAATGGATTGATATGCTTGCGGAGGATCTTCGCGGCCTCCACGAGCGCCATCTCCGGCGTGATCGTGCCATTCGTCCAGATTTCGAGGATCAGCTTGTCATAGTTCGTCCGCTGCCCCACGCGGGTGTTTTCCGTCAGGTACCGCACGCGCGTCACCGGCGAATACACGGCATCCAGGTGAATCCGCCCGATCTCTTGCTCGAACCGATCCGCATCAGTGATGCGATCCGACACGGGCACGTACCCCCGGCCATTCTCCACCACCATATCCATCTCAAAGTTGACGTCCGCGGTCAACGTCGCCAGGACGGTGTCCTTGCTAACCACCTCAATCGCCGGATCCGCCACGATGTTGCCGGCGGTAACGACGCCCACCTTGTTCGCCGTGACCTTCATCGTCTTGGGGCCCGGCCCCGTCAGCCGGATGATCAGGCTTTTGACGTTCAGGACGATATCCGTGGCGTCTTCCATGACGCCGGCGATCGACGTGAACTCGTGGTCCACGCCCGCGATCTTGATCGAGGTGACCGCACCACCTTCCAACGAGGAGAGCAACACACGTCTAAGGCTGTTGCCGACGGTCGTGCCGAAACCGCGTTCGAACGGCTCGATGAAGAACCGGCCGTATCGATCCGTGGAGACGGCCACGTCCTTTTCCACACGGGTCGGCAACTCCAAACCTCGCCATGTTACTCGCATACAGGCCTCCGATTTCTACTGTTATCCCCGAGAACACAGCAGAATGCAGAACTCTCCCCGCTCTTCTTTTGCATGCTGTGATTCCGCATTATTTAGTTTCCAGGCTTACCGCGAACAGAATTCCACGACCAAGTGATCTTCCACGGGAATCTGGATATCCGTTCGGGTCGGCAGGGCAACCACCGTGGCCGCTGGTTTGTCGCGATCCAACTGCAGCCAGCCCTGCGTGGTGAAGTTCGGGTTACTTTCCAACTGCTGCTTCACTCGCTTGAGGCTTTTGTCAGCGTTCTTGAGGGTGATCTTATCACCCAGCTTCAAGATGTAGTCGTTGACATCCACTTTGTGGTCGTTGACATGGACGTGCCCGTGCGTGATCAACTGCCGGGCCGCCTTGCGTGAAGCGGCAAAATTCAGCTTATAGATCACGTTATCGAGGCGTCGTTCGAGCAATTGCAGGAGGTTCTCCCCGGTGTTGCCCGGCAGGCGCGACGCCTCGTGGAAGAACCGCATGAACTGCTGCTCATAGACCCCGTAGTACCGTTTGATCTTCTGCTTCTCGCGCAACCGCATGCCGTACTCACTGAGTCGGCCTTTGCGCCAGCCGTGCATGCCGGGAGCCAGACTCCGCTGCCTCCGCTCAATCTGGCACTTGGCCGTCTCACACTTCAAGCCTTTGAGGAACAGTTTCATGCCCTCTCGGCGACAAACCCTGCAGGATGGACCAGTGTAACGTCCCATACCAATCGAATCTCCTCAAACTTCCACGGAGTCCTACACCCGTCTACGTTTCGGCGGCCGGCACCCGTTATGCGGCAACGGCGTCACATCCTCAATCGAGCCGATTCGCAGGCCCGCCCCTTGCAGCGCGGAAATCGCGGATTCCCGCCCCGCCCCGGGGCCCTTGACCTTGATCTCGACCTCACGGACGCCACTTCGCATGGCGTTGTTGGCACAGTTCTGGGCCGCCTGCTGCGCGGCGAAGGGCGTGCTCTTGCGGGAACCTTTGAACCCCACGCAGCCCGCCGAACTCGAGCACAGGACGTCGCCATCCATGTCGGTGATCGTGATCAACGTGTTGTTGAACGTCGCCTTGATGTGGACAATCGCCCGAACCACGTTCTTTCTGATTTTGCGTTTTGCGCTTTTTGCCATTTGCGTCTCTTATTCTATTCGCACCCTGGTGCTCAGTCTACCACCGGCAAACCTTCGTGTACCGGCGCTCTTTGGCGCTTAGCCGCGCGTCTCCTTGACGCCCTTCTTTCCGGCCACGGTCTTCCGCGGTCCCTTGCGAGTCCGCGCGTTGCTCTGCGTATGCTGCCCGCGGACGGGCAGGCCCCTGCGGTGCCGAATTCCTCGATAACAGCCGATGTCTCGCAGTCGGGCGATATTCTGCGACACCTGCCTTCGGAGCTGGCCTCCGACCACATAGTTGCGGTCGATGATCTGCGTGATCCGGCTCAACTCGTCTTCCGAGAGCCTGTTGGCCTTTGCGGCCGGCTCGATCTGGGCTTCTTTGAGAATCTGACCCGCCGTATGCCGGCCAATTCCCGGCACATACGTCAACGAGATCCAGATCGACTTGTTATCCGGAATATCGATACCTACTATACGCGGCATATCACTTTCCTTTTCTCAGTGGTTCGTGCCTGACGCATTCGTCGCCCAGGGCAACCCGTCAACCCTGGCGTTGCTTGTGCCGCGGGTTCGAGCAAATGACTCGCACCACGCCCTTGCGGCGAACGATCTTGCAGTTCTCACAGATCCGCTTGACTGAGCTTCTTACTTTCATACCTTGATTCCACGCCTTCTGGATTCTCCGTCAGCACCCCGGCGGCATCAATGGCGCAACACAATTCGCCCGCGCGTCAGATCGTAGGGCGACATCTCCACCGTCACTACGTCGCCCGCCAGGATGCGAATGAAATTCATCCGCATCTTCCCCGACACATGGGCCAGCACTTTGTGGCCGCCTTCCAGCTCCACTCGAAACATGGCGTTGGGCAGGGCTTCCACTACCTTGGCCTGCAGTCGTATTGCGTCTTTTTTCGCCATGAACATCTACAACATACACGAAACCGGCCGGCTGCCGCAACCCTTTGAACTCGTCGCCTTCGCCGCCAGCCTGTTTCGTCAGTCAATTCCTTTCGTTACGGTTCTCTCGTCAACACGTCGCAACCACCCTTCGTTATGGCAATCGTATGCTCAAAATGAGCCGAGTACCTACCGTCCCGGGTCGCCACCGTCCACCCGTTGCCCAGGGTGCGGACCCCGTAGCCACCGGCGTTGATCATCGGCTCGACCGCCAGGACCATGCCCTCGGCGAGCAGGATGTCGTCCGCCAGCAACTCGTCGCTGACAAAATTCGGGACCTTCGGGTCCTCGTGCATCTTCGTGCCAATGCCGTGTCCGACAAAATCCCGCACGACAGAGAACCCGGCCGACTCCGCGTGCCGCTGCATCTTGCCGGCGACCTCACTCCACCGAACGCCCGGCCTGACGCGTTTTATCGCGATCTCCAGCACTTCCCGCGTAACATCGATCAGCTTACGATGCTCCTCGGAGATCGTGCCGATCGGGACCGTCAGCGCGGCATCGCCGCAGTAGCCGTTTCGTCGGACGCCAAAATCAATGCTCAGAATATCGCCTTCCCGCAGCACGACGCTCTCGGAGGGGATTCCGTGGACCACCTGCTCATTGATCGACGCACAAATCGCCCCCGGAAAGGGCATTCGGGCCTGAGGGCTGCGGACGCCCTTGAACAGCGCCTCCGCCCCCGCCTCGGCGGTCATGCGAAGCGCGATCCCCTCCAGGTACGCGGTCGTCATACCCGGCTCAGCGATCTTCTGCAATTTTGAAAGAACATCCGCTACAACGGCCCCCGCCTGCCGCATCAACTCGATTTCTCTTCGGCTGCGAAGCGTTATAGCCATTGACTCGACTTCATACTCGATCCGGCGATGTTAAGCCTTGCCGCGCCGGCTCTTCTTCTTTCCGGCAAGCGGGTCCAGCTTCTGAAAAATCACGGCCGCGACGGTATCCGGATCTCCGTCGGCCTCGATGTCATGGACCGTTCGCCTGGCCTTGTAGTAATCCACGACCGGCTCGGTTTGGCGATAGTACGTCTCCAGTCGGTTCCGCACCACCTTTTCCGTGTCGTCCGGCCGCTGCACCAGGGGCGTTCCGTCCCGGTCACAAACGTCGGCCACCTTCGGCGGCATATTCTTCACGTGGTACACGCAACCACACTTCGGACAGCTCCGCCGGCCGGTAATGCGCTCGACCACGACGCCGTCGCTGACACGGAGATCGAGCACCATGTCGATCCCCGTTTTCTGCGCCACGAGGGCCTTATCCAACACCTCGGCCTGGTTGACGGTTCTCGGGAACCCGTCCAGAACGTACCCCGTCGGGGCCTGCTGAATCGCCTTGGTCATCATTTCCACGATCAGATCGTCCGGGACTAATGCGCCGGCATCCATATATCCCTGGGCCTTCTTACCCAGCTCAGTCCCCTCGGCCCTCTCACGCCGCAAGATATCCCCACTGGACAGATGAGCGACGCCATACCGCTCGGCGATCCGCTTACAATGAGTCCCTTTGCCAGCGCCCGGCGCACCTAACAAGACGGCTCTCATGTATACGCCCCCTTGATTCTGCCGGATGAGCTGAAGCCTTCGTAGCTTCGCATCAGAAGGTTCGCCTCGATCTTCTGCACAAGATCCAGCGAGACACTAACGACGATGAGCAGTCCCGTGCCGCCCAGATAGGTGGTAATGCGAGGCGGAACGCCCAGTCCCAGCGAGACGATGTGCGGAATCACCGCGATACCGGCCAGGAACGCGGCACCGTAATAGGTGATGCGAGCCATGACCGTCTCGAGATACTCGGCCGTCCTTCGGCCCGGCCGAAGACCGGGGATGAAGCTTCCCGAGTCGCGCAGGTTCTTCGCCATGTCACGCGGCTGAAACTGCACACTGACCCAGAAGTACGCAAACAGGATGATCAGCAACATGTACAGAACGTTGTACGTGTAAGCCTCGTACTGCAGCGCCCCGTTGATCCTTTGCAGGACCACCGAGTTCCGAAAGTAGTTGGCAAGCTGTTCCGTGATAATCGGCGGAAACATCATGAAGCTCGACGCGAAGATGATCGGCATCACGCCCCCGTGGTTGACTCGCAACGGAAGATAGTGGCGGCTGCCGCCGTACATGCGCCGGCCCCGCATCTGCTTGGCCTGCTGAATCGGGATGCGCCGCTGGCCCTGGGTAATCAGAATGGCCCCGGCCACGACGAAGACGAAGGCAACGGCCAAGAACAGAATCTTGCCCGTTCCGATACTGCCGGCGGGGGCGCCCATCCGGAAGTCCGCCATCTTGATCACCTGGTAGATCGCCCAGGGCGTCCTGGCGACGATGCCCGCCATGATGATCAAGCTGATCCCGTTCCCGATGCCGTATTCATCGATCTGCTCACCGAGCCACATGAGAAAGATGGTTCCGGCCGTCATGGAGATCACGCCGAGCACAATCGCCTGGACCTCCATGCCGGGATAAATAAGCCGCTCGTTACCCCCGCCGCTCATGACGAGCAGACGCAAGTACATCATGGCTTGAAGGATGCAGACCAAGACCGTCAGGTAGCGCGTATACTCCTGGATCTTCTTGTAGCCGGTCTGCCCTTCCTGCCGCAGCTTCTTCAAGGACGGGACCACTTCGCCCAAAAGCATCAGGATAATCGACGCCGTGATGTAGGGCATGATCCCCAGACCGAACAGACTGCTCTGACTGAAGCGGCCTCCGGTAAAGATCTCCAGGTAGTCGGCCGCCCTGCCGAGCGGGCTCTGCGTGTCCCGGCTGGATGCGGCCTGCCGGATCGCGTCCTGGTTGAACGCCGGAATCGGGATATGGAAGCCGATCCGGTAAATGACCAGCAACGCCACGGTAAAGAGGATCTTGTTCCGCAGGTCCTGGATTCTGAAGATATTAGCAACTGTTCCTAACACTGGTCGCTCTCCACATACCGTATGATCTCATCGGATCGGATACGAATATGAGACATCTAACCACGCTTCTTTCGCTTAATCGGTTTTACCTCGAGATTGATCTTCGTGGCCGTCCCGCCGCAATCGACGATCTTCTGCTCGGCGGACTTGCTGAACTTGTGGGCGGCCACTTGCAGCCGCTTGGTTAGCTCGCCGTCGCCGAGGATTTTTACCTTGCTCGCTGCGCCCGGAATCAAACCCGCTCGCGAGAGCTGCTCGACGCCAACTTGAGTGCCGTCTTCAAACCGCTCCAACTCCGAGACGTTGACCACCTCGAACCGGACGGCGAAGTTCTTATTGTTGAACCCCCGCTTCGGCAAGTGCCGGAACAACGGGATCTGCCCCCCCTGGTAGAGCGAGTACCGCATCGCGCCGGCCCGGCTGAGGCTACCCTTGGTCCCGCGCCCGGAGGCCTTACCGGTACCACTGCCACAACCGCGTCCCACGCGTTTACGTGCTTTGTGTTTGCCGACAACGGAAGTTATCTCATGACTTAACATTCAACTCACCTGCTTGGTCATGGTTACCATTAGGAAAGAGCCACACCTCGTAGAGCCTCGACCATCTCTCTGCTGCGTAGCTTCAGCAGGCCGTCGATCGTGGCTTTGACGACGTTCTTGGCACACGTGCTGCCGTAGACCTTCGTCAGAGCGTCATGGACGCCCGCGTATTCCAGCACGGCTCTGGCGCTGGACCCGGCGATCACGCCCGTACCCGCGCTGGCGGGGGCCAGAATAATTTTGGTAGCCCTGTACTTGCCGATCACCTGGTGCGGAATCGTCGTGCCCACCAGAGGGATCTTATACAGGATCTTCTTGGCGTCCTTGATTCCCTTCTCGACCGCCGCCGGCACCTCGTTCGCCTTGCCGTAGCCAATGCCTACGCACCCGGAACGATCGCCGACAACCACTAAGGCCGCGAAGCTGAATCGCCGGCCGCCTTTCACGACTTTTGCACACCGGTAAATCTTGACCACCGTGTCTTCCAACGGTTTCTCTTCATATTCGGGTGCTCTGATCGGTTCTGCTGCCAATTTCGTCTCCCAGTTTCAAAGAGGCCTCGTCAAAAAGCCAAACCCGCCTTCCTTGCCGCATCGGCAAGGGATTTTACTCTCCCGTGGTACTTGTAGGAGCCCCGATCGAAACAGACGCACTTGATCCCAACCTCGAGCGCCTTCTTTGCAAGCACCTCACCGACGGCCCCTGCGGCCTTCTTGTTTCCCGCACGGCCCAATTGGTCGCGCATCGCTTTGGTCATCGAGCTGGCCGCCACCAGGGTGGCGCCCGCCGTATCGTCGATCAGTTGTGCGTAAATCTGCCGATTCGAGCGGAACACCGACAGACGCGGCCGTTCGGCCGTCCCAAAGACCTTCTTCCGCACGTGATGCTTGCGCCGCAGCGCCGCCTTTTTTAGTTTCTCAGTTCTCATAAGAGCCAATTTCTCTGTTATGCCCCACCTGAAGCGAACGCCTTACCGACCTTGTGCCGGATATGCTCATCCGCGTACCGAATGCCCTTGCCCTTGTAAGGCTCCGGGGGCTTGACCTTGCGAATCTCCGCGGCGAACTGGGCCACGGCGTACTTATCCACCCCCGAAAGGGCAAACTTCGCCGGAACGTCATTGCCGCGTGTCGCCGCGACGTCGATCGTCACCTTCACCCCCTTCGGGACCGGCATTTCGACCAAGTGGGCGAAGCCCACCTGGAGCACGAGCTTACCGCCCTGCTCCTTGACGTTGTAGCCCGTCCCGTAAATCTCCATCTTCTTCTGATAGCCTTGGGTGACGCCCACGATCATGTTGGCGATCAGGGCCCGCGTCGTGCCGTGAAGCTCCTTATTGTGGCGCACCTCCGGCTCCGGGTTGACCACGTCGATCCGGCCGCCTGCCTCGTCGATCTTGACGGTCAAGCAGGGATCGTAGCTGAATTCAGCGGCCCCCAGCGGCCCCGTAATCTTCACCGTCCGCTCGTGGTGCTCGACCTTCACACCCTTCGGCACTGCAACCGGTTTGTTTCCTATCCGACTCATTTAGCTTACCGTACAAAGAACTTCGCCGCCGACCTTGTTCTCGCGACAATTTCGATCGCTGACGATCCCCTTGCTCGTAGAGACGACCACAATCCCCATCCCGGCGAGAACAGTCGGGAGGTCGTCCACCGATGAGTACATCCGACAGCCGGGCTTGCTCACGCGCGTGATCTCGGTAATCGCAGGCTGTCCCTCCGGGTCATATTTCAAGATGACCCGCAGGATGCCCTGCTTACCGTCGTCGATGCGGTCATAGCCCTCGACGTAGCCTTCCTTCTTGAGAACGGCTGCGATGCCTTCGCATATCTTGGACGCCTTCACCTGAACCTGGGGTTTCCCCACGCGGCTCGCGTTGCGAATCCGTGTCAGCATGTCGGCTATGGGATCGCTCCAACTCATAATCACCAACTCGCCTTTCTCACTCCCGGTATCTTGCCCTCGTTCGCCAAGGTTCTAAAGCAGATCCGACAGACCTTGAACTTGCGGTACACGGCATGTGATCGCCCGCAGATCAAACAGCGAGTATACTGCCTGACGCGGAACTTCGCTTTACTCTTTGCCTTGATTTCCAGCGCTTTCGTTGACATTCACGCGCTCCACTGTGGTTTGTTTCAATCCACACCCGCCGAAGCGGACGACCCTATGCGATAGCCTGACTCGACGTTTGGCCCCGGAAGGGCATGCCGAACAACACCAGCAATCGACGAGCTTCTTCATCCGTCCGGGCCGTCGTCGCGAGCGTGATGTTCATGCCCTGCTGAAACTCCACCTTCGCCGGGTTGATCTCCGGGAAGACGCTCTGCTCGCTCAAACCCATCGAGTAATTGCCGCGCCCGTCGAAACTATTCGGGTTCAGCCCGCGAAAGTCACGGACCCGAGGGATCGCCAGGTTGATCAGCCGGTCCAGGAACTCATACATCCGAACGCCGCGCAACGTGACCTTCAACCCGGTCTCCTGGCCTTGGCGCACCTTGAAGTTCGACACGCTCTTCTTCGCCTTGCAGACCACCGGCTGCTGGCCGCAGATCATCGCGAGGTCCTTGCGGGCCAACTCAATGTACTTCTTGTCCTGCGTGGCCTTGCCGATGCCCATGGAAACGACCACTTTCTCCATCTTGGGCACGGCCATCACCGTCTGGTAGCCGAACTCTTTCTTCAGTTCAGGAACGATCTTCGTTTTGTACAAATCTCTCAAGCGTGCCATAATCTTCTTCGTTCTATCGTGCCGGCGTCCCATCGAAGCCGGCGGTCAGCTACCTCGCCTTTTTTATCGTCCCGAGCTCCGTGCCATCCGTCGCCACGCGCTTCTTCCCGCCACTTTCGGTCTGCGGATAACGGACCCGGGTGCCCTTGGAACTCTTCGGATTCAGCGGCAGCACGTTGCTCATGTGAAGCGGCTGTTCCACGCCGATACGTCCCCCTTGAGGATTACGCCGGGAAGGCCGAACATGTTTTTTCGCCATGTTCTGCCCCTGGATAATCACGGTGTTGTCCTCCGGATACACGTGCAGCACCCGCCCGGTCGCCCCCTTGTGGTCCCCGGCGATGATCTGCACCATATCACCTTTTTTCACGTGTAAGGCCATTGGTTTGCCTCTTAGTAACTATCTCAAAAGGCTCAGGCGGTGCTGACGGCGATACCAAAGCAGGCCGCAGCACAGTTGGATCAGGCCCAGGTAATTGCATGACTTCTTGGCGTAACGAATCAGAATCGCACGACACTTGCTCATCCAGC
>JAPLMX010000098.1 GCA_026386805.1 Phycisphaerae bacterium
AACCTCGGGGAGGTGGGGCAAGCGGTGGAGGATGGCATGGAGCGTGTGCAACAGAACGGACAACTCCTGTTCGGGTTCTTGGAGCACCCCGGTCTTTTTTTTGAGTGACTTGTCACTGTATTATGCGAAATTCAGTAAGGACAGAGCGTTTCTGAGGGAACAAATCCGCCAAGGCAATATTCAATTAGTTGCGGATGGCATCGCCGAGAACCGGGATGTGGTCGAAGTAGTCAACAGACTGGGCGTACTGGTCGCGCAACTACCTCAACTCCGGTGCCTTGTAACATGCCGGACCAATGCCTATAAGGCCCCATGGCTTCCCAAGTTTCGGAAGTGGATCATCAGAGACCTGACTTGGCAGTCACAGAAGAAATTCCTGGCCAAGCAAGAGAAGCGCGTTCAAAACTGTGTGCGTCAGGCGTTCAAGAAGCGAAAGTTGCGAGAAATATGCAGTAATCAGTTCCTTTTCCTCTTGGTGGTTCGGCGCATTGCAAAGAAAGGTCCCGAGGGGCTTAATGCGACGATAGCAGATATTTACGAAGACTTCCTCCAAGACTTTCTCAGTCGATGGGAGAGAATCGAGGACTGGGAGCGGCCGACCATAGAGAATTTCCTCAAAGAGTTGGCGGTTGACATGCGTACATCTACATCTGGTTCGAGGCGTTCCAGTACCAGCGAGAACCGAGTGAGAGAGCTGTTGGGCAGCAATCTCGGCATAGCAAGCGTTAAGAGGCTGGAAGGAGCATTCACGCGTCTGTTGGGTCTTGGCTTGATTCAGAAGGATGGGCAGGACTTGATGTTCTTTCAGGAGACCTTTCAGGAATTCTTGTGCGCCAAGTGGTTGTGGGAGAGAGAGGCGATTCACTTTCCCATCAATGAGAAGATCTGCGACTTCCACAACGAGATTGCCGGTTTTGGAGAGACTGCGCAGTGAAGTCGCCCAGCAAGCGGAGCCCCCCTACCGTTGTTGCGGGGCGGCGTTGACGATGTAGGCGATCCGTTTGGCGATGGGTGGGTGGGTGTAGAAGAGGGTCTCGACTATGCGGCTGGGAGTGGGGTCGGCGAGGTTGCGGTCGGCGAGCTTTGTGAGCGCAGATGCGAGAGTCTCCGGCTTTTCGACCTTGTCGAGAGTGAACAGGTCGGCCTGCTTTTCGAGGCGCCGCGAGTACGCCGTCTGCAGTGGTTTGGAGAGAAAGCCAAATCCCGCGATCCATAGCATCAGCAGGGGAACGGTCGCGATGTCGGCGGGGCCTTGGAAGCCGAGGGCTACGGAACTAGGGCCAAGGACGAGATACAGGAGATAGAAGCCGAGCACGAAGGACGCGGCGCCGCCTGCCAACAGCTTCCAGGGGTGGTGCAGGGCCACGTGGCCGAGCTCGTGGGCGAAGACCGCTTCAATCTCGTCGTCTGAGCACAGGGTCAGCAGGGTGTCGCCAATCAGGATGCGCCGCTGGTGCCCCAGCCCGACGACGGCGGCGTTGGCCTTGTTGGTCTCTCTGCTGAGCTTGATCTCGAATACGCGTTTGACGCGGACGCCGCAGCGACCCGCCAGGGCGAGTAGTCGATCCGCCAATTCATGGTCCTTGAGCGGAACCGTTTTGTAGAACAGCGGCACGATCACGGCGGGCGTGATCTTGCTGATCAAGACCAGCAACACGAACCAGCCGATAGCGGCAACGAGCCACCACCAATCCGGCAGGTTGCGGATGACGGCGTACAGCAGGTTCAGGACACCGACGACGAGAAGCGTAGACAGCCCCCACTCTTTCGCACTCCGGGCAAGCCACCCGGCTGTGGTTTGATTCGATAGGCCATACCGGCGCTCGAGCGTGACATCGCTGTAGAAATCCAAGGGCAGGAACAGAAGATAATAAACAGTCGAGAAGACCAGCAGATAGCCGCTCAGGTCCAGGTGGTAGTTGTCTGTCACCCCGTGGAAAAGGCCGTACAACTTTTCCGATGCCCCCGACAGCAGGAAGGCCAGAAGAAAAACAAATCCCAAAGCCAGTTTGACAACACCGACGGTCAGCTTGCTTTTGGAGTACCGCTTCGCCCGGTTAGAAGCCCTCTTCGGGTCTGCCGCTATCTCATTTGCCGTTGACGTTGTGAATCGCCCCCCAGAGTCAGTAGGATGGGCTTCAGCCCATGCCGCCCTTGTCCGGTCGCGTCCGAACCATCCGCATGGGCTAAAGCCCATCCTACCCTGCTAGGCGAAGTCGCGATTGAGGATTTCCATCGTGCGCCGGCAGAGCTCGCGGCCCCGATCGGACCAGAGGCCCTGGCCCCAGTAGCGGTAGCAACTCGTCTGACTCGTGAGCAGAAGATAGAGCACACGGCGATAGCGCCCGTCCGACGGCGGGACGCCGCGGCGCAGGACCCTCTCGTCGAACAGGGCACTCGCCGCTTGCATCGGCTCCAGAACATCCTGGTAGTTGCGGACCCAGGAGATATTGTTCGTCCAGCTTCCGCCCTCGACGTGGAAGCGCGAGTCCTCCTTCGTCAATTGCTCGAGAAGAGCGGCCAAGGCGTCCGGCCCCGCTCCTTCCTGGAACCGCTCCCAGATGCGATGCTGGAGGATCGGTTGAATTGCCGGGAAGTCCTCCTCGCGGACCCCAATCGAATCGAGGTATTCGAGATACTCGCTGACGTTCACCGGCGGCGTGGGCGTGCCGCTGCTCTCTCGCATCACGGAGAGGTACTTCGGGGGGAACTCGTTCATCATGACGCCGCCGTTTTCGCCGTCGGAGATCTGGCTGACCAGCGAGGGGATCGGTCTGCCGGCCAGAGCGACTCGGGCGAGTCCGCGTGCCTCGTAGCACGGCTGCATCTGGCCAATGAGCTTGGTGTCGCTGCCCTGGGTCTTGATGATGGCCGTAAGGCTCAGCGTCTGGCCGCGAGAGTTCCTGGCGACAAGGCGGTACGGCTGGTGCCGGTATTCGAGGGACCTGCCATCCTCGACGCGTTCCACGGTATGCTCCTGCACCATTACCCAGCGGTAACCGCAGTCCTTCAAGGTCTTGATGAATTCGTAGAAAACGTCGGGGTGGTTCGGAAGGGCCATCTCCGCGGGTGAGAAACCTTTCACCCGGCTCAATGCCTCGACGCCAAAGAGGCCCGCAAAGAAATGCTGCCAGGCCCGGACGTGGAGCCGGTAATCCTGCACGGGCGTCGAAGGCGCGACTGGATGGCCCCACGCGCTGCCCAGCCACTCGACGCACGGGCGGTATTTCGGATCGCACGTAATGATCCGCAGACTGTCAAAGACGTCGCCCAGACCCATTTGGTGCAGGCCGTGGAGCAGCGTGCCGGAGTAGTCGAGCATGACGCGGGGCCGGCAGCCCTCATCCACAAGCTGCCGGATGAACTCGCCCATCCGCTTATAGCACGAGTGAAAGACGGAGGCGTTGTGGTTGTCACCCTCGTGCGGGTGGCCCATCATGTACTTGAGATTGCTGATGATCTCGGCGTGCTCAAGATCCTCGTCCGGATTGGGAATCAGCGGCTGGTGCATGTGCAAAGCGATCGCGTAGGCGCTCTTGATATTGGGCCAATCGATGCCGCTATCGGGCAGGAAGACGGGGCCTCGGCGGTTGACCGCCTCCGCAATCACGTCCTCGAAGCCACAAAGGTTGGGCACACCATCCACATAGCTGGGCAAGTTTGTCATGGTCGCCATCATATACCTGCGCCCGCCAGCCGTCCAGCGTGGAGATCTTCGGCATCCATTGACGGCAGCTCTTCGACCGCCGACGTCAGGCATCTTCAGAGGGCGGCTTGACGCGTTGCACAAGTGGTCCCGGCCCCGTATGATGCATGGGTTACGGTGCACAATGGACGCCTTATTCTTGAGCCAGGGGACTACGCCATGAAGACCATGTCTGATCTCGCGGTGAAACAGAAATCGATTGTCATGCTACTCGTTCTGTCCTGTTTGTCATTCTGTCGGGCGCAGGAGCCTGCTCAGGCCCCAGACTCGTCCCAGGACAGCGACGCCGTGGAGAAGGCCTCGCTCGTCGTGTACGCGGACCAGAAGTCGGCGTACCCCGTGCCGCGCTTCATCACCGGCAAGTTCTGCGAGCACCTGTACTTCAACGTGACCAACGGGATGGACGCCCAGATTCTCAAGAACCCCACGTTCTGCGATTATCCGTTCTCGACTGGGCAGATCTCGCCCGACGGCATCGCGACGTTCCACTACAGCCGGGACGAGATCGCCCGCGCGATTCGCGGCGACGCCGAGCGATGGGGCTGGCCGACGTCCGATATCGATGGCCTGATCAAGTCTCGCAACGAGGCCGTCGCGTGCTGGTGGGCCAAGCTCGGCGATGTCCAGGCCAGCCCGGACACCAGCCCCTACGGTGGGCGAGCACAGCGAATCACGGCTCGTGCGTCGGGTCAAGGCATCCTGCAATGGACTTGGCTCCCTTTGCATCGGATCAGGAAGTACGACGTGCAGCTTTGGGTCCGGTCGCCGGATTTGGATGCGCTGACCGTGACCGTCTTCGGACCTGATAGGCTTGTCTGCACAAAGCAAGTGATTCAGCCGGTCACGACCCAATGGCGAAGACTCGGGGCGACCCTTGAAATTCCCACCGACCTGCCTGCCGACAAGGCCTACCGATTCGCCATCACGGCCGACCGGCCGGGGCAATTCATCATCAGTCGCGTTCTGGTGCTCCCGGCCGATCACGTCAACCGGGCCGACCCCGATGTGATTCGCTTCCTGAGAGAATCCCGGCTGCCGATCCTTCGCTGGCCGGGCGGCAATTTCGTCAGCAGTTACCATTGGCGAGACGGCGTCGGCCCCCTCGAGCAGCGACCGACCCTGCCCAACTACGCCTGGGGACAACAGGAGAACAACTTCTTCGGTACCGATGAGTTCATCGCGTTTTGCCGGGCCGTCGGCTGCGAGCCGATGATCTGTATCAACGCGGGCAGCGGCACGCCCGCCGAGGCGGCCCAGTGGATCGAGTACTGCAATGGCGACACACAGACTCCGATGGGAAAGCTCCGCGCAGCCAACGGGAACCCCAAACCCTACAACGTGAAGCACTGGGAGATCGGCAACGAGCTCTGGGGCAACTGGCAGTACCATTGGACGACTCCGGAAGGCTACGTGGACCGCTATCGGCAGTTTGTCAAACCGATGCTCGCGGCCGATTCGACCATCAAGGTCTACGCCTGCGGCGCGCCGGCGATGTGGGGCAAACGGTGGAACGACACGCTGATCGCCGGTGCGGCCGACTTGCTGCGAGCCACGACGGACCACCCGCTCATCGGCGGGCAAGTCCCCACCGATACCGAACCACTGGACGTCTTTCGGGACTTCATGGCCGTGCCGGAGGTGCTGGAGCAGAAATGGGCTGCCCTGCGGGACGACATGAAGCACGGCGGGATCGCCGACCCCCGGCTGGCGGTCACGGAGTTGCAGATGTTCGCCCATCTCGGCCGCTCCTCGTCCTCCAACGCCCCGGCGAAACTGACGCACGAAACGCTCGTGAATCCATCCACGCAAGCGGAGGCGCTTTATGATGTCCTGATCTATCATGCGGCGGTCCGGCTGGCTCCCTTCGTGGAGATGGTGACCCACTCGGCCACGGTCAATCACGGCGGCGGTTTGCGCAAGACCCGCGAGCGCGTCTTCGCCAATCCGTGCTATTATGCCCAGTCGATGTTCGCCGCCTGCGCCGAGACCACCCCGGTCAAAACGGAGCTGGCCTGCTCGACGGAAAAGGCGACTTGGGTCCTGCCCGACCTGCGCAATGTCACAAAGAACTGGACCGGCAAGGTCCTCGACGTTCTGGCCGCCGAGTCATCCGATGGCACGTTGTTGCTTTCGATCGTGCACAAAGGCACGCAGCGACCTATCGACCTGGAGATCGAGTTCAAGGGTCCGGCACCGGCCGAGACAGCACAAATCCAGACGCTCTCGGCCAACATGCCCTGGGCGGTAAACACGCTGGAGACCCCGACAGCCATCGCGCCTGTCGCCGGCACGAAGGGCCTTAGCGGCGTCCGGCTTTCGCTCCGCTTGCGGCCCTACAGCTACACGCTCGTGCGAATTCCCAGGCGGCCGGGTCACGGTACAACAGGTTTGCCGTAGACCTCGACCTCGATGTAGTGATTGAGACCATCGTGGGTATTGCCGTGGCTGAAGAGACGCACGTATCGGCCTTGCGTCCCTTTACCTTCCATGAGCTTTCCCTCATACGTCTCGACGTAGGATAAGTCCCTGCCGGCGCCGAGGCCGAGAGAATCGCTGGCATCGTTGTTGAAGATCGTTTTGACGGCGGTCTTGAAGGCCGGGTCGTCCGAGACCTGCACGACCACGTCGAGGTACGCCCGCGGCCAGCGGTGATAATGCCACACAAGCACAGCACTGATCTCGCACCGCTCCCGCAGATCAATGGTCACGTGCTGGGGACCGGGACTCAGTTCCACGAAGCTGCCGTCGGTCGCCTCCTTGTCGCCGTCGGTGATCGCGGTGAGGCTACCGATCACCGGTTCCGGATCGCTGGACGAGACCGGCTTGCCGAGGGCCACGTTCGTCGTGCCAACCGGCGCCAGGAACGGGGGACGCGGGCCGCCCCGGGGCAATTCGAGGTTGGGCGCGCGGCCATCCCCCGGCGTGCCGGCAAACATCGGCTTGGGCAGCCGGATTTCCACCGGCGCCAGCCGGAACCCGCCCGTCGGCGCCGGCGTTGGGGTCGGGGTCGGCGCCGGCCCATCGCCCGGCGTGCCGATCCACTGGTGCGTGCGGTCGGAGATGATCGCCGAGGCGGGCACGCCCAGGTCATACAGGCTCGCGGGTCCGCAGGGCGGATAGCTCATGACCCACTCCTCGCGGGCGAGCACACCGCCGCTGCCGCCCTGGTACTCGATACTGGCCGCGACGATATGTCCCGTCCGGGGATCGGCTAAGACCCTCGCCTTGAGCAGGCTCACGGCCCGGCCGCCAATACTCAGGCCCGGCTCCACCAGGGCAGAGCCCCGCGGCGCCGAGGCAAGGCCCGGCTCGGTCCGCTCGATCTCGAACGATTGGAC
>JAPLMX010000006.1 GCA_026386805.1 Phycisphaerae bacterium
CGTTCTTTCATGGTAGTTCTCCTGGGCCCGGCGGGGCCTTCCTCAAGGGGAACTACCTACCCAAAAACACGCACGAAACGGCAGAGCCTTGTGAATGCTCACCGGCAGAGCCGGTGGTTAACGGAAACGCAATTTGCTGGACTGCCGGAGGGGCGGCGGTATCCTATTGGCTGTTCGTGTCACTGGCATAAATCTGAAAGGGTGAATCTCATGAGTAGGGGCACGCGTCACACACTGGTTCTCGTCGTTCTGCTCGTTCTCTGCACGTCCGCTCTCGGTGCGCAAAGCGGCAGTCCTTTCCTTGGACGGTGGGCGTTGACCATTCCCGGCGGCGGTGCCGGCTGGCTCGGCGTCGTCCAAAAGGACGGCAAGCTCTCCGCCAGCATTCTCTGGGGCGGCGGCAGCGTGGAACCTGTTAGCGACATCAAGATGGAAAGCGACAAGCTTGTCGTGACGCGCATTCATGAATCTCAGCAGCGAGGCACCAAGACCACCGCGACCGAGACGATCACGGCGACCTTCGACGGCAACAACCTCAAGCTCACGACGGTCACCAAGCGTCCCGACGGATCGCTGACCAAGCCGGCGGATTTCACCGGCAAGAAGATACCGCCCCTGCCCGGCAAACCGGACTTGTCCAAGGTCAAGTTCGGCACGCCCGTCGCACTGTTCGACGGCAAGAACCTGGAGGCGTGGAAGCTGACCGATCCGGGCGCCAAGAGCGGCTGGTCGATTGAGAACGGCGTCCTCGTCAATAAGCCGGTCCAGCAAGAGGGCAAGCCGCACGTCAACTACGGCAACCTGCGGACCGTCGCCGAATTCCAGGATTTCAATCTGAAGCTGGAAGTGAACGTTACCAAGGGCGAGAACAGCGGTGTCTACCTGCGGGGCCTCTATGAGGTGCAGGTCTGCGACTCCTATGGCAAGAAGCTGGACTCGCACAACATGGGCGGCATTTACAGCCGAATTACGCCGACCGAGAATGCGGAGAAAGCCCCCGGCGAGTGGCAGACGATGGATCTGACCCTCGTGGATCGTCACGCGACGGTAGTCCTGAACGGCAAGAAGATCATCGACAACGAGCCGTTGCTCGGTTGCACGGGCGGCGCCCTGTGGTCCGACGAGTTCAAGCCCGGCCCGATTTACCTCCAGGGCGACCACACCGGCGTCAAGTATCGCAACATCATCCTCACACCGGTTGTCAAGTGATCGGTGGCGAAGAGACTGTCGGCTGTACGAAGACCCAAGGGGCTGCATGCAGAGGTATGCGGCCCCTATCTTCTTAGGCCGGATGGGGGCGTTGCTTGCTGTGAGACCGCCTTGATGGCGACGGGACACAGTCCTTCCCTGGCGGATCGAACCTTTATGGCACTCGGGCCTCTGTCTCGCGGGCTGGCAGAGGGGAGCGGCGTGTCCCGAAAGGAGGCCACGATCATTCGGCATTGGCTGTTGAGCCATTCGCCTTTGAGCACTCGGTCTTCTCGGACGGTTAACCCATTCTCACTCAGGAGATCGAAGAAGTCCTTCTCGTAGGTCGCTCTCCCGAAATCGACCGTGGTGAGGTACTTGAGCTTGGGCTTGATGAGGTCCACGAGGCGGGACCTTCTCTTGAACAGGGCTTGGACAAAGACGATTTCGCCGCCGGGCTTGAGCCAGCTCCTCGCTCGATCCAGGACGGACCGCGGGTCGCGGAGCACCATGAAGCTCATACTGAATAGAACGAAGTCGAAGCATCCCTGCTGCCCAGAGGTATAGCTTTCCGCCGAGCCTTGACAGACGTCGATGTAGTCTTCGAGCTGGTGCTTTCGGATCAACTCCTTACAGTGCTTCAGATAGCCCGCATCGATGTCGATTCCCGTGATCTTCAGCCCTTTGGACTTGATGAGCGGGCCAAAGGTCTCGAGCATGAGGCCATTGCCGATCCCCACGTCCAAGAGATGGCTGCCCTGCGTCATGTAACTGAGAGAGCCTTGGTAGCACTCCTTCGTAGTTTGATGGATGAAAACCTGGTACAACCAGTTCTTCATGTGCACTACTCCCTGTCCGGAAGCGCGATTTTTGATTTTTGAATCAACAATCATGTCATCCCGGACTTCGATCCGAGGCAATCATCACACTTCAAACTTCGCACTTTCTCTGCTTTTTGTCAATCCTCACGTGTCGTGTTTCTCCGGGGATCAGTAGTCCAGAAAGATGATGTCCTCGGGAATTGCGACGACGTCGCGCTGCTGGGGGCCGAGGAGCTTCTTGATCTCGGTGCTGTGCTTGCCGGCCACCCGTCTGAGCTGGGCGCTGCCGAGGCTCGCGACGGCCTTGGCGGCGGCGTTGAGCAGGACGACCTCCCCGGCGTCGAAACTGCCTTCGACGCCCGTGACCCCGCTGGGCAGCAGGCTCTTGTGGTTTCGCAGGGCTGCCAGCGCCCCGTCGTCGATTTGGATCGTGCCGGCGGGCTGGCTGTTCAAAATCCAGCGGGCGCGGTTACTGAGCTTCCGCCTGGGCAGGAAGATGGTGCCAATCGGCTCGCCCGCCATGATGCGGGTGATGACGTCTTTTTCACGGCCGTTGGCTAAGACGATCCGGCAGCCGGCGTTGGCGGCGATCCGGGCGGCCTCGATCTTGGTCTTCATGCCGCCGGTCGAGTGGACGCTGCCCTGGCCGCCGGCGTTGCGGACGATCTCCTCGGTGATCTCGAAGACCACGGGGATCGGTTGGGCGTCCGGGTGCTTCTGCGGGTTCTTGTCGTAGAGAGCGTCGATGTCCGTGAGCATGATGAGCAGGTCAGCGTCGATCTTGCTGGCGACCAGGGCGCTGAGCCGGTCGTTGTCGCCGAAGGCGGTGCCGATCTCGGCGGTGCTGATGCTGTCGTTCTCGTTGAGGATCGGCACGACGCCCAGGCCGAGCAGCGTCTCGATGGCGTTGCGGAGGTTCAGGTAGGTCTTGCGGTTGCTGAGGACCTCGGCGGTCAGCAGGACTTGGGCGACCTGAACGCCGTCGCGCCCGAAGGCCTCGCGGTACTCCTGCATCAGCAGCGGCTGGCCGATGGCGGCGCAGGCCTGCCGCATCTTCATCTCTTTCGGTTTGCCGGTGAGGCCGAGCTGGCCGGCCCCCATGCCGATGGCCCCCGAGGTGACGACGACGACATGCCGGGCACCGTCGAGGAGGGTCTTGATCTGGGCGGCCACGCCGCTGAAGTACGCGGTGTCGATCCCGCCGTCTTTGGCCAGGGTGTTCGTGCCGATCTTGACAACCACTCGTTTTGTCTTGCTGAAATCGCGCATAATCTTGACCGTCCGCATTATACGGCCCACGATGACCCGTTCAAGGCCAAAACAAACCGTGTGGCTGTCGACGCAAAGGTAGTTGGCGAAATTCGTTGACATGTGGTATTCTGTCGGCGGTTTGAAGGACTCCACGATGCTCGGCAGGGGACCCATGAAAACGAGAGCGACAAACCAAGCTGCGATCCTAATGGTGTTTCTTGGAGCGTGGCCCGTACTGGCTGTGGCACCGGCCACCGGGCCGCTCCGGGTCAGCACGACGAATCCTCGCTACTTCGCCGACGGCAGCGGCAAGGCCATTCTGCTCGTCGGCTCCCACACGTGGGGCAATCTTCAGGACTACACATACGACAAGCTGCCCTCGCCTCCCGCGATGGACTTCGACGTCTACCTCGCCTTTCTGAGGGGGCACCACCACAACTTCTTCCGGCTCTGGGTCTGGGAGAGTTCCCTCAACCCCAACGCCAAGCAGGGCACAATCACCTACGATCCGATGCCTTATCAGCGGCCCGGGCCGGGCCTTGCCGGGGACGGCAAGCCCAAGTTCGATCTGACGCTCTTCAACCAGGCGTACTTCGACCGTATGCGAAGTCGTGTCGTGGCTGCCCGGGACAACGGCATCTACGCCTCCATCATGCTTTTCAATGGCTTTAGCATCGAGGGCAAGGGAAACGTCGGCGGCGATCCCTGGCAAGGACACCCCTTCAACCCGGAGAACAACGTCAACGGGGTCGACGCCGGCAGCGACAAGGCCATTCATACCCTTTCCAATCCGACCATCACGGCCCGCCAGGAAGCCTACATTCGCAGGGTCATCGACACCGTCAATGACCTGGACAACGTGCTCTACGAGATCTCAAATGAGGACAGCGGCGGTCCGGCCAACACCGCTTGGCAGACTCACATGATCCAGTTCATCAAGAGCTGCGAGGCGACCAAAAGCAAGCAGCATCCGGTGGGCATGACCCAGCAGTACCCGCAAGGGGACGAACCCGCCTTGCTGGCCAGTCCTGCGGATTGGATATCGCCCGGCACGAAAGTGTACACCGCCGACGGCCGCAAGGTCGTCCTTAACGACACCGATCACTCCTATTTCTGGATAGGCCTGAAGCAGGACGGGGTCGCCGCGCAGCGGGCCTGGGTCTGGGAGAATTTTACGCGGGGTAATCAGTGTCTGTTCATGGACCCCTACCTGGATGCGAGTCACGATCCGGGCCGCAATGACCCGGCCGGCGGCACGCCGGACCCCTACTGGGACGCGTTGCGTGAGGCGATGGGCCGGACGCGCACCTGCGCCGAGCGCATGAATCTGGCCGCTGCTATCCCGCACGGCGAGTTTGCCTCTACCGGCTTCTGCCTGGCCGATCCCGGCAAAGAGTACCTCGTCTATCTGCCTCAAGGGGGCGAAGTGACGGTGGACCTGTCCGCTGCTGCGGGCAAGCTCGACACCGAATGGCTGCATCCAACCGAGCGAACAACGATCCGCGCGGAGCCGGTCGCGGGCGGTGGCCGGCGGACTCTGAAAGCACCTTTCGTGGGCGATGCCGTTGTGTACTTGCGGAGCAAATGACCCTTCGCCGGCAAAAGTAGCCGTATTGATCGCCTTGAGGTCAGCCACGGCTGGGTCTTTGGGGCGTATTCTGATTGGGGGAAGAGTCGCTTGTCTTTGTAGCCGGGGGTGCGGACCTCCCCTGCCGACGATCAGCAGAAGTTGGATGGTGAAAATCCTCGAAAAAAGCTTGCCTTATGCGAACGTGCCGCTAAAATACGGGTTTTACTACCGTGGTGAAAGATAAGCTTCGGGAGATTGACCGTGAAAACTGCATTACTTGACAGCGTTGAGAGCAAGAGTCTGAAGAAAGAGATCCCGCACTTCGAGGTGGGCGATACGGTGGACGTCCACTGTCGCATCCAGGAAGGCGACAAGACCCGCACGCAGATTTTCACCGGCACGGTGATCTCCCGCAAGGGTCGCGGCATCAACGAGAGCTTTACCGTCCGGCGGATCGTCGCCAACGAGGGCGTCGAGCGGCAGTTCCCGCTCCATTCGCCCAACGTGCTGAACATCGTGCCCACCCGCAGCGGCAAGGTCCGCCGGGCCAAGCTGTACTTCCTTCGTGAGCGGACCGGCAAGGCGGTCAAGCTTTCGCAGCGGCACAGCGAGCACACAAAGTCCAAATAGTCCGTTTGTAGCATGGGGTCTGAGCGATTGGTTCCGGAGGCTCAGGCCCAGTCAACCCGAAGCTCGTCGAGATGATTCTCAATCGACGCAGATTATTGAGCGACAGGGCCAGGCTCGGCCGGTGGGGGGAGAGACGTTGCGAGCGGTTCCTCCAGAATAAGGGTCTGCGGACCCTCATCCGCAACTATTCCTGCAAGCTGGGCGAGTTGGACCTGGTCATGGTGGCTGACGATGGTACGCTCGTCTTTGTCGAAGTCCGCTCGCGGGCGGATGAGACGTTCGCCCCCGCCGAGGCGACGGTCAACTTGGCCAAGCGGGAGCGGGTCGCCAAGGCCGCCCGTCATTTCATCGCCGCCCATCGGATCGAGGACCGCCCCCTGCGGTTCGACGTCATCACGCTGATCCTCAGCCGCCGGGGCGCCCCGCAAATCCGCCATTACGAAAACGCCTTCGTGCCATAGATCGCTTGTTGGACCTGTCCACGCCACAGCCGAATAACTACTGAATTGACTCAGTGGGACGAGAGACACGGCTCTGCGATTTGAAGTCCCGGAAGGGGTGTGGTATACTGTCTCATGATCGCTAATCGGTTCAAGAGATAGGATCGGATCATGGGAATCACGTTGCCGCTTGACAAGATGACGACCTCTGAGAAGCTTCTGGAGACGGAGCGTCTGTGGGACGATCTGTGCCGCAATCCGGAAGACGTGCCATCTCCCTCTTGGCATGAGGCTATTCTTGCAGAGAGAGAAAGACAGGTCGCTCAGGGCAAGATGAGTTTCATTGATTTGAACGAGGCGAAGGAGAGAATCCGAAAAGCCACGTGATGATCGACACGCATTGTCATTTGACGTTTGAGCCGCTGGCGGCGGACGTGCCGGCGGTGATCGAGCGGAGCCGGGCGGCGGGGGTTATGGGCTGGATCACAGTTGGGACCAGTCTGGAGGATAGTCGCAGGGCCATCGAGTTGGCGGGGCTGTATGAGAACATGTATGCGGCGATTGGGATTCATCCGCATGAAGCCAAAGACGCCGATGCGGCTGCCCTGGCCGAACTGAAGCATCTGGCCCAGCAGGATAAGGTCGTCGCCATCGGCGAGACCGGCCTGGATTTCCATTACAACTTCTCCAAACAGCCGGACCAAAGACGCGTGTTCGCTGCCCATCTTGAGATTGCCAGGGAACTGGGTCTGCCGGTGGTTGTCCATTCCCGTAATGCTTTTGACGAGACTGTGGAGATCCTCGATCGCAGCGGCGGGGGGCTCAAAGGCGTCGTCTTCCACTGTTTCAGCGGTTCGGTCGAGCAGGCGAAGCAGCTTCTGGACCGAGGGTACTACCTGTCCTTCACGGGGGTTGTCACCTTCAAGAACGCCGAAGCGACGCGCGAGGCCGTGAAGGTGGTCCCTCTGGACCGGCTGATGGTCGAGACCGACGCTCCTTACATGTCCCCGGAGCCGGTGCGTAAGCAAAAGCCGAATGAGCCAGCCCTGATGGTTCATACGGCTAAGCTTTTGGCGGACCTCAAGGGCGTCAATCCGGAGACTCTTTCGCAGGCAACTACGCGCAATGCCGTCGAGTTCTTCGGTCTCCCCGGGGTCAGCCGGGCGGTCTGACGGAGGACTCGCCGGCCACGATTGGAACGACTCCTACCTATCGACGTTCTCATGTCTTCTGTTTCTTTGGTGAGTCTTTGAAGCCGACAACTACAAACACCCCAACTGGCTCTGCCTGGAGGCACTCCATGACTGCTGACCATTCACCCTCAAAGGTAATCGCGTTAGCCTTTGCTCCCGGCACAGCAGACAGCACAACCGGAAAGCCGTTCCACCTGTTATGATGATGGTCTATGAATGTAAGGGCTGCCTGTATCCGATTCTGTCTGTCCTTGTAGATGCGGAGGCTGTCCCCATCGACGTCGGAGACAATCCTGTCGATGGCATCCAGAATATCCAGGATGCGAAGGTTGCTATGCCGGGACATCAATCAGGTCCTTCTCGATTTCTGCCTTGAGTCTTCCCTCGACCGCCGGAGGGGTGAGCAGATCAACCTTCCGGCCCAGAATCGATTCGAGGAACGACTTGAGAGCGATGAACCGGCGGTATGTGGTCTCTGAGAACTCGACGACCATATCCACATCGCTCTGAGACCCGGCGGATTCTCGTGCAACCGACCCAAAGAGACTGATCTTCCTCACGCCAAACTGTCTCAACTGCTCGTGATGTGCCTGTAGTGTCTCGATCACTTGCTGCCGCGTTATCGGAGAGCGGGGCCTATCTTCCTTGTGGTGCTCTGGACGAATCATAGCTGTTACTATACGAATGTCGAGCGGGCAAGTCAACCGCCGCCCAAGCGGTCTGCGTTTTCCCAAGGCGGCCCAATCGCGTGCAATTAGGGCAAGAAGCGATAGAATGGTCGAGATGAAAACGTCGGTAGAAAAGAAGACAGGCTTCGGCTTGTGTATCCGTGATTGCGGGCTGGCGGACTACCGGGAAGTGCTCGCGCTGCAGCAGGAATTGCAGGAGCAACGGCGGACCGGACAGGCGGCCGACACGGTGCTCATTGTCGAGCATCCGCCGGTCATCACGCTGGGGGCTCGCAAGAGTGCGAACAAACTCCTGGTCCGCCCCGAAGAGCTTGCCCGGCGTAACATCGATCTGGTCGAAATCCGTCGGGGCGGCGGGGCCACCGCCCATAACCCAGGCCAACTGGTATTCTATCCGATTCTGCACCTGCAAGAGCTTCGGCTGGACATCAATCAGTACGTGCGAACGCTGGAGGCCATCGGGATTGAACTGCTGGCCGGACTGGACGTGCGGGGCGAGCGACGGAAAGGATTTCCGGGGCTTTGGGTCGGCGAGAGGAAGATCGCCTCCATTGGGGTTCGCGTCTCACGGTTCGTGACCTGCCACGGCATGGCCATCAACCTTCAGAATGACTTGAGCATCTTCAACTTCATGGTCCCCTGCGGGCTGGATGGAGTGCAGATGACCTCCGTGCAGAAGGAGACGGGCCAAGTGCATGATATGGAGCAGATCAAGACTCAATTGGGCGAGATCCTGGTCCGCTATGTAGGTCGCGCGTCCTCGCGCAACTCACTGGTAAAGGCGAGCGGGAACGCTCGCCCTACGAGGAGGGAGCCATGAGTCCACAGGCGGGGAAACTGCCGTCGTGGCTGCGACGGCCTTGGCCGGCCGGACATAGTTTTCAACACACCCACGACACCCTGGCATCGCTGGGCCTGGAGACGATCTGCACGAATGCCAACTGCCCGAACCGGGGCGAGTGTTGGGGTCGAGGGACCGCCACCGTCCTGATTCTGGGCAACGTCTGCACGCGGAATTGCGGGTTCTGCTCCGTGGCCACGGGCAGGCCCCAGCCGCCGGACCCCACCGAGCCGGCCCGGCTGGCCGACATGGCCAAGCGGATGGATATCAAGTACCTGGTCATCACGAGCGTGAATCGGGACGACCTGCCCGATGGCGGCGCGGGACATTTTCGCGACTGCCTCCACGAGGTCCGACGGCAGTGCCCGGCTATGCGATTCGAGATCCTCACGCCGGACTTCAAAAACTGCCAGGAGCAGGCGTTGGATATCCTCCAGGACGCCCTGCCCTTTGTCTTCGCACATAACGTCGAGACCGTTCCGTCGCTGTATCTCCTGGCCCGGGCCGGCGGCAACTACGCGCGATCGCTGCGATTGCTTCGGATGGCGAAAGACCGATATGTAAGCATCCAGACGAAGTCTTCCCTTATGCTCGGCCTGGGCGAAACGGATGACCAGGTTATGCAGGTCTTGTGCGACCTTCGCCAGGCGGGCTGCGATCGAGTCACGATCGGCCAGTATCTCAGGCCCTCGAAAGATTCGCTCGATGTCGTCGAGTATATCCCGCCGGAAAAATTCGCTTGGTGGAAGGAGCGGGCGATGGAAGTTGGCTTTCCTTGGGTCCTCTCCGCGCCATTCGCACGCAGTTCCTACCTCGCCGAGCAGGAAAACGCCCGATAACTCAGGCTCGCGAGTATCTGATCGCCGGGAATCGAAGAATCTCGCCACTTGCCGCTTTCTCCGTTTGGCGGTCCGCCTAATTCTGCGTATACTCTCTTTGGAGCCATCGAAGTTTGCCACAGTTTCATGCGTAATCTCATCATCCGACAGGGGGAAAAATGAAACACGCCAGAATTCTCCCACCCCGGAACCGACAAGGCTCCGTACTCGTTCTTTCACTGATTTTTATCACGATGTTCTCCGCATTGGCGGTGGCCATGGCCGCGTTCTCCGGCGCCAACGTCCAGATCGCCGAGAACCTGCGCGAGGCGGATACCACCCGCGCGTGTGCGGAATCGGGCCTGGAAGTCATGCGCTACTGGGTCAGCAAGGTGGAGATGTCCGGCACGATTGCGGCCAGTGAGCGGTTCGACCAGTTGTTCACTACGCTCCAGAGCAAGCTGAGCGACGCCGGGATTACGAACATTCTCGATCAGCTTACCCGCCCCACCGACTGGACCATCTGGGTCTCCAACGTCCCGCTCCTTTCGAGCAACGACCAGCGCTTCTCCGCCATCCTGACCAGTGTCGACGCTAACAATGTTCAGATCGAAGTGACCGGCCACTACGGCTCTCTGAGCCGGACCATACGCTCGAATTTCGTCTTTGATATACGGGCCAACAACGTGTTCGACTTCGGTGTCGCCTCTAAAGGCCCCGTCCAGCTATCAGGGAATATCGACATGGAAGGCGTCAACATCGCTGTCGAATCCAACGCCTATATCGAAACTGACTGGACGACCGGACTCGAGATCATCGGCAATTCCCACATTGCGGGAAACGTCAAGCTCACGAATTCAAATGGCCAAGTCGTCTTACAGGGAGAAAAGGCCGGTATTGGAGGAGTCACGGGCGAGGCGGCAACGCATCCGCCGTACACCGAGTATGGCGTACCGCCGAGCGAGTTCCCGGAAATGGTGCCGCAGCAATTCTATTCCTACGTCGAGCCCGAAACCAGTGTCCTCAGTCCGACGATGGACACCAGCGCCGCCGTGACGCTCGAGAACATAAGGATTCCGGCCGGCATGAACCCCTCTTTCTCCGGCCACGCAACGCTCAAAGGGGTCATCTGGATTGAGAGGCCGAACGTAGTCACCTTCAGCGGAACCACTGATGTCTGCGCCATCATCATAGGTAACGGAGACGCCACAGACAACTCCGGAGACAATCAGATCGCGTTTACGGGCAACGTGAATAGCCTTCCGGTAAGCCAACTGCCAACTGACCAGCCGAAGTTTGCGGGCCTCCACGGAAAAGTGGGCACGTTCGTCATGGCGCCGGGCTTCTCCGTGAGCTTCGGAGGCAATTTCAGTACGTTGAGCGGGGCCATCGCGGCCAATGGCATCAGATTTCACGGCCATGCCGGCGGGACGATCAACGGCTCGGTCATCAACTACTCTAGCGAGGCGATGACGCTTAGCGGCAACTCCGATCTGCGTTTCAACCGGTCCGGCCTGGACGAGGTGCCGGCGGGTTTCGTCCCGAAGATTGTCCTCAACTATGATCGATCCTCGTATTCGGAGGTGGTCCTGTGATGCAAAGGGTGTCCATCCGAACTCTGGTCCTGATGTTAGAGCTGTTGGTGGCGGTCGTTGCCCTGCAGTATGTCACGCTCGTCAAGCCGGCCAGAGCGGACGCCGTTTGGCTGGCCAGGGATTGCGTCGCGGTGGCGCAGCCCCTCTCCGGGCCGATCGAACGCACAATAGCCCCTTGATCCATCGGCAAGACCTCGGCCGATTCCACCGCCGGGAACGCTCGTGGCCGTGGACAGCTCATGCCTGTGACCGATTCGTCCCCAAAGAGACCGCACGGCGGTCCCTTTCTTCGTTTCCCGACTCCCCCCCGGTCTCTCCCGTAGACCATCTGGCCGCGCCTCCACTGACGATGGCCCAGAGAAGCACTTGCATGCGTGCGTGTATTTCTTATGCTCTCCATAGACCATAGAAGTGCCTTCGAGACGCAGTAGCCCGCAGTTTTCCACAAAGGGGAGAAAATGTCCGCTGTGCAACAGGTCCGGGGCGAGCGCCGTGGGGCGGTGCTCGTGCTGGCCATGATTTTCCTCACGATCTTCTCGGCCCTGGCCGTCGCAATGGCGACCGTTTCAGGGTCCAATGTGCAAGTGGCATCGAATCAACACAAGGTCAACGGGGCCCTCCACGCCGCCCAATCGGGGCTCGAGTGCGCCAAGTACATGGTCAAGACCGTGCCGGGCCTGGCGCAGACGAACTCCAACACGGTGACCACCGCCCAAGCCGATCAGACGTGGGCCAGCCTGTGCACCTATGTCCAAGCCTCAGCCACCCGGCTTGATGGAAAGCCAGCCGTCGCGCAGCCATTCACCGAGGGTCTTGACAGTGGCGTCGAGCTGGTGACGGCAGCCCTGAACTCCGGCGTCGCGAACGCACAGTTCGCCATCCGGTTCTACCGATATACATCGGGACCTCACTCCGCTCCGTGCACGATCAAGATGCAATCGACCGGCACGGACGGGGCGGCCTCGCGACGGGTCAGCATGGACATGGCGGTCACGAAGGACCGCGAGATCCTGAACTACGCGCTGGCCGGTCGCGGCCGCATGTGGCTCACCGGAAACACCACCGTCCACGGCAACCTATTCAGCACATGGAGCCGAGCCGGAATCTCGCCGTACAACATGACGAGTGACACGACCGTCAATGGCACGATCAGCACGGTGCGCACCCTGGCTCAGATCCAGAGCGACACCTACGACCTTGAGACGTTGAGCGCCGACAACCAGCCCATCGATGTGAATAGCAATCCCCTGGGCACGAACTATGCCGATCGCTATCACGGGCCGCACGATGAGATCCAGGGCTACCACCAGGGGATCAACTACGGCCAGCCGTTCAGCAACATGCCCGGCCTGAATATCTCCGATTATGACACCGACAGCTATACCAAGGGTCTGACCACCCTCCCTACCACCAGTACGCACCGAACCGAGTACTTCCCGCACGCAGCGGGCAACTACACCCTGCCGAGAGACGGGGGCAGCACCTCCTTCTCGCGGTCCGTGTATGAGAACCAGACGTATTCCAACGTGATAGTCCCCACGAACCGCCATGCCTTGTTCAGGAACTGCACCTTCCAGAACGTTCTGTACGTCAATTGCTCCAAGACCAGCGCCTCCAAGTCGTATGCGAACAACATCCGATTCGAGAACTGCACCTTCAACGGCGTCATCGTGACGCGCGTCCCACAGCCCTTCAACTGGGTCAACAACTGCCTGTACTTCACGGGCGAGGCCGCCTTCAACAACCAGTCTTCGATCCAGGAGGCGACGATCCTCGCGCCCCACTTCAACGTGAACCTCGGCAACACGAATCCGGAGCACAGCGACAGCAACGTGCTGACCGGTGCCATCGTCGGCGGGATCGTGGACATCCGCGGCAACGCCCAAATCTATGGAACGATCATCTCCATGTTCGACACGAGCGCGTATCCCAGTGGATATGTCACCAACATCGGCGCCACGCTCGGTGACGGCGGCTCAGAGACCACCGAGCTGGGCGACGTCGGCGTCATCAGTATCACGCCGGAAGGGGATAAGATGCTGCCGAGTGGCATTACCAGTCCCATCGTCATCAAGCCGAATCAGACAACGTATGCAGAAAGCACGTAGGGCTCCCAAACGCGAAACAGCGCGGTTGGGGTCCCGCAGCCTGTCATATAGAGAAGAGACTGTCGTGAACGATCAACCGATCCTTGTTCAAAGGGGATAAAAATGAAACAAGTACCTGTCAAAACGATCATACTGCTGATAGCGCTGCTCGCCTTCGCGATGGTCTGCGGCAGCACAGCATGGACACCCTCGGTCCGGGCGGCAGTGGCTTGGCTCGACGCCGATCCCAACCTGCCCCCCGACCCGAACCTCCCCGTGGACCCCAATGCGTCTGCGGTCCCTCAGCCGGAGATGATTCTCTCCACGGGTTCGCTGCTGTGGCTCAGCGGCATCACAGTGGACCCGAATGAGCCGAACGAGCCGCGACCTGTGCCGCCAGAAAAGGTTTAGGATCTGTACGCCACGGGTCCGAGACCCATACGCTCAGACGATGCTCCGCCACGACCGGCGCCGGAGACCATGCCCACCATCATCAAAGAGATGATGAGGCATCGTCTCCGGCGTCCCGTCTTATACGGATTCTGGTTAATTCCTGCGCTCCCGCTTGTCATCCCTTCGGCAAGCTCAGGGCAGGCTCTGAACGGAGCGTAGCGGAGGGAAGGATCTGGCCCGCGAACGAGAGAAACCTCCTATTTGGTGGCCAGATTCCTTCGGCAGGCTCAGGACAGGCTCTTCGGCTTCGCCTCAGAGCTTGCCCTGAGCTCTGCGAAGGGATGACAGAGTCCACACCGCGCACGGATTTTTCCGAATCCGTTTTATACCCGCCAATCACGACTGCATTTCAAGAATCCCGCACGGAAGGTTGCCACGCCTCGCCTTCACAAGGACTGCCTTGGGGATGCCCTGACGGGCGCACTGCAGGCAGCAGTTTGACAAAAAAAAGCCGGTTCCTAGATAAAACGATGGCCGGGTGGTCGTCTTTATCTGTGCAACGATCGATAAGCCGAGGACAACTGTTGGACAGACGGGCGGCGGAAGAGTTGATACGAGCGGCATTGCAGCGGGATGACCCGGCGGCGTGTGAGTTGCTCTGGGACCGCTACGGAGCTGACCTGCTCGCGTTTTTGCAGGCCGCACTCTGTTCGAGGCACGACGCCGAGGATGTCCTCCAGACGGTCTTCCTGCGGATCGTCCGCAAGCGACGGCATTTGGCCGCCGCCCGCTATCTGGACGCGTATGTGCACCAGATCGCACGAAATGAAGCCACCAGCTTCCTTCGGCGGCGGCGGCGAAAGCGGCCTTTGGAGTCGGACTCCCAGCCTTGGCTGGTCCCGGCCGAGGCGGCCGACACGAGCCGGGAAGAATCTGAGGCTCTGCAGGCGGCACTGACCCGCTTGCCGGCCGTGCAACGGGAAATTGTCGTGCTCAAGACGTACAAAGACAAGACGTTTCGAGAGATCGCCGCAATGCTCGATTTGTCTCTGAGTACCGTAGCCAGCCGCTACCGCTATGGCTTGGAGAAGCTTCGAGCCTTGCTGAAAGACCCGGAATCATGAAAAAAGTGAACAGACAACTTGATGAGGTCGAGCAGCTTCTGAAGAGGGCCCGCCTGGCGGGGCCGCCGGAGGAGCTCAAAGCTCGCATCCTCGGTGCGGCTGTGGAGACGTGGAAACAGGCCCCGGCCGAGGTCCCCTGGCGGGTCCCGCTGCGGCATCTGGGCCTCTCGGCGGCGGCGGCCGTGCTGATCGTCTCCTGTGCCAACTATTATAGCGTTCGGACGGTGGCCCCGTGGCAGGCCGGCTGGCCCATCGCCGCCCGGATGGAATCGGCCGGCTTCGAGGACATGCCGGAAATGCCCTACAGTCCCTTTGTCCGGCACCTGATCGCGACGTGCGGAGCGCCGGCACGCGACGCCTCCGCCCTGCTCGATTACATTCAGAGCGTTCGAAAAACACTCGATGGGGCCGAACAGGATAACGCGGCGGATGGGTCCGGCCCCAGCGGACACGAAAGCCGGCTGCTTCCGGTCGGATTGAAGATCGACTCCTACGTATGAAATGAGTCCAGATCCAGGGATAACAGAATGCACAGGAGATCCAAGAGAATCCTGATGGGCTTGGGTATCATCATTGTCGCCTTGGCCGTGACTTATGGCGTCCTGCTGATACGAGCCACCGCCAAGCTGTGCCAGGCCTACGCGGCCCTCGCCGCGGACGGGCGGCCCATGCAGGCCGCCGAAATCCTTCCGCCGAAGGTCTCCGACGCCAACAACGCGGCGGTGCTCTATCAGAGTGCCGTGCTGCTGCTCAAAGGCCAGCCCGCGGGCGACAAGAGCCTGTACGAACGACTCACCGACCGTGCCTCCGAACGTCTGGGAGAAGACGAGAGGAGGCAATTGATCGGCCAGGAGGTCGTGGCCAACGCCCTGTCGCTCGTCGAGCAGGGGACACGCCGGCCGGCGTGCCAATTCGAGCACGACAATGGCCGTGTCCTGCAGGTGGAAGATGCCCCCCCCTTGGACGACATGAGAAACCTGGCCTCCCTCATGATGACCCGAGCAAGATTCGAGGCCCAGACCGGCGCTCCGACCAAGGCCTGGGACTTGCTGGTGACCCAATTGCGCTTCGCCGATTCCTTGCGCGGCGACCTGTCCTCCTCCACGCAATTCACGCGTCTGGGGCTGGCCGGGTGGGCATGTCGCACGATGCGCCGGCTCTGCGAGACCGCCCCGCCGGACCGGCAGCACATTCGAACCATCGAGGACCTCTTGAAGCGACAGGAGGACATCGAGCCACTCATTCGCGCTATCGATGGCGAACGCCTGCTCATCGGCGAATGGTTCTTCCACCTGCCCAGGCAGGAGTTGGACAAGACCCTGTGGAAGGAAAAGGAGCAGAACAAGAACAATATCGCGCCCCCGGCTCTCTTGAAGGCCGAGCATCGGATATCGTTCCTCATCCTCGCCTTCAAACCCAGGCTCCTCGCCGATCACGCCGCGTACCTGCAACTGATGCGCAAACGCGTGCAACTGCTGCAAGGCCCCTACCGGACTTGGAGGCAAGCCGAGGAGTTCATGCAAATACCTCGACGGAGCTTCCTGGCCTATAAGCTGATCGGGTATTCCGGCAGTGATAAGGAGTCCTACTGCCGGTGGCTGGCGGATATGCGTGTGACCCGGGCCGGACTGGCGCTGCTGCAATACAAGCAGGCTCACAGCGCATGCTCGGAGACGCTCGAAGCGTTGGGCTTGGGAGAACTGATCGACCCCTTCACGGACAAACCGCTGCACTATCGCCCTGAGGGCGAGGGCTTCGTCGTCTACAGCGTTGGCGACGATCTGAAGGACAACGGCGGCGCCCCGAGGCGTGAGAGAGAAGACTCGGACCCCCGCCACAAGCCGATCGAGTACGATATAGTCTGGCGCTTCCCCAATCCGGAGAATCGGGACAAGCCCAAATAAGCGTTGGCTCGGATGGTGCGGCCCAGACGTCCGGCCCCGCGGAATCGGAAAGCCGTCGGTTTCCAGCCGAACCGACGGTGGATCTATACTCGGGAATTCAAGCGAAGGAGTCAGCGTATGCATCGCAGATCCAAGAGAATCCTGACCGGTCTCGGCATCTTCCTCGTCGCGCTCGCCGCGATTTATGCCCTTCTGCTGGTGCGATCGACGGTCAAGCTGCGCCAAGCATACGCAGCCCTTGCCGCAGACGGACGGCCCATGCAGGCTGCCGAGACCCTGCCGCCGAAGGTCTCCGACGCCGACAATGCCGCGGTGCTCTATCAGAGTGCCGTGCTGCTGCTCAAAGGCCAGCCCGCCGGCGATACGAGCCTGTATGAGCGGCTCACCAACTATCGATTGCGGCCCAAGACCAAGCCGGAGCTGAACGCGTTGCTCGGCCAGGAGGCCGTGGACAGGGCATTGTCGCTCGTCGAACAAGGCACGCGCCGGCCCGCCTGCCAGTTCGAGCACGACAGTGGGGCACTTTCGATTTTTTCCGATGTATCCGGCGTGGACATGATAAGGAATCTGGCGTGGATCATGAGAGCCCGAGCAGCCATCGAATCTGGGGCCGGCCATCCGGCCCAGGTTTGGGACCTCGCGCTGACGCAATTGCGGTTCGCGGATTCGTTGCGTCTCGACCCGACGTCGGCCACACAATACACCCGCCTGGGGATAGCGGCCCGGGTCTGTCGCACCATCCAGGAACTGTGTGAAACCACCCCGCCGGACCGGGAACAGGTCCAAGCCCTTGACACTCTCCTGCAGCGGCAGGATAACATCGATCTGCTGATCCGGGGCGTTGACGGAGAACGCCTGTTGATCGGGGAACGGTTCTTCAGCCTGCCCCGAGACGAGCTGGATAAGATCCTCCGGAAGGAAATGGGTAGCCCTGATGGCAACGCCATGCCGTCGGGCCTGGTGAAGGCCATCTACCGGCTGGGGTTCCAGGTGGTTGCTTTCCGGCCGAGGCTCGTCGCCGACCACGCCGCGTACCTGGACCTGATGAGAAAGCGCGTGGACCTGCTCCGGGGTCCCTATCGCGACAAAAAGGAATACGATCAGCTCCTGCACACGTCGCGCTGGAACATCCTGGCCAGCATGCTGAGCGGGAGGTCCAACTACGAGATCTACATCTACCGCAGAGACGTGGCGGAACTGCGTATGACCCGGGCCGGGTTGGCGCTACTCGAATACAAGCGGGCCCATGGCGCATTTCCGGAAACGCTCGCGGCGCTGGGCCTGGGGGAGTTGATCGACCCCTTCGCGGACCAACCATTGCACTACCGGCCCGAAGGGGAGGGCTTCGTCATCTACAACATCGGCGAGGACGGCAAGGACAACGGCGGCACTCCGCGGGCGGAGCACCAGGACTCCGATCCCCGCCGAAGGCAGAAGGAGTATGACGAGGTCTGGCGTTTCCCCAATCCGGAGAATCGGATGGGCGCAGGCAGCAGTTGAGGCCCGGGAGCCTGCGGGAGAAGAGAAGTGGGTACGCAAGGCGCGGGAGTACGGACGAAATGGAAACCTTATGGCAGGACATCCGGTACGGAGTTCGAATTCTGGCGCGGAGCCCCGGGTTCACGGCCGTCGTGGTCTTGATTCTGGCGGTCGGGATCGGCGCTACCACCGCGGTGTTCAGCGTGGTCAACGCCGTCCTGCTCCGGCCTTTGCCGTACCACGACTCCCGGCGCATTGTGGTCCTCTGGAAGCAAACCCCCAAGGGCGAGAGACGCCCCTTCCATCCGGAGTACGTCCACTGGCGCCAGCAGAATCCGGTGTTCGAGTCCATGGCCGCATATTCGCACGCGCGCCTCTACGTCACGGGAATCGAAAGGTCCCGCGAGCTCATCACCACCGCCGTCACGTCCGACCTCTTTCCTTTGCTTGGCGTTGCCCCTCTGCTGGGCCGGGGTTTCCTACCCGAGGAACAGCAGGCAGGCAATGACCGCGTCGTCATCCTCAGCCACAGCTTCTGGAAGAATGAGCTGGGAGGAGCGTCTCAGGCCATCGGCACGGTCTTGACCCTCAACGGCAGGAGTTGCACGATCGTGGGCATCATGCCGCCCGGTTTTGAGTGCCCCTTTGGCAATCCGGCGCCGTTCTGGGTCCCGCTGGTGCTCCGGCAGGACGAAACGTGGCGGTCCGGAATCCCCGTGGCTCCCGTGGCCCGGCTGAAGAAGGGTGTCTCGCTGGAGCAGGCCCGTGCGGCGCTGGCCGTGGTGGCGAATCGCCTGAAAGAGGCGGACCCCAAAGCCGGCACGGACTGGACCATCGGCGCCGACCGGCTGGGGCACAGGGTCGTGCAAGGGAGCAGCACCCTACTGCTGCTGTTGCTGGGAGCGGCGGGATTGGTGCTCCTGATCACGGCCGGCAATGTAGCCAACCTGTTCCTGGCCCGCGCCACGGTGCGCCAACCCGAGATCGCGATGCGAATGGCCCTGGGAGCCTCGCGGCGCCACATCTGGCGTCAGATGCTTACCGAGAGTCTCCTGTTGAGCGTGTTCGCCGGCGTTCTGGGCCTTCTGACGTCGTTTGTGACGATCCAGGGGTTGGTGCGTCTGTGCCCGGCGGAGATTCCGCGTCTGAAGGAGACGGGTGTGGACCCGTCCGTTCTGTTCTTTGCCTTGGGAGTGTCCGTGCTCACCGGTTTATCGTTCAGCATGATGCCAGCCTGGAAAGCCTGCACTGTCGGTACCGGCCAAGTCCTCAAAGAGACGCGCGGGCATTCGGGAACCGGCCGCGGCTGGCGGCGCTTTCACGGTGGTCTCGTGGTTTCGCAGATCGGTCTGTCCCTGATCCTGCTTATCGGGGCGGCGCTGCTGGTGCGAAGTCTGATCGCCCTGCAGAGACTGGACCTGGGCTTTGAGCCGAGAAACGTGCTGGCGGTGCAGATGCAGTTGCCGCAGGCCAAGTATCCTACGCCGGAGCATTGTACCGCCTTCTTCGACGAGTTGTTGCGGCAGGTCCGAGCCTTGCCGCACGTCCGCTCCGCTGGCCTGACGTTCGGCGACGGCCTGCAGTTGGGCGAGGCCGAATGGGATATTACCATTTCCGTCCCGGGTCAGCCGCCCGGCCGTCCGGAGGAAATGCCCCGAGCCAAACGGTCGACGGTAAGCGCCGGCTTCCTGGAGACCCTGGGGATCAGGCTCCTCAAGGGCCGGCCCCTCACCGAGAAGGACACGGCCTACGATGCCGTGCTCGTGGACGAAAAGCTGGCCCGAGACTTCTTTCCCAACACCGATCCCATCGGGCAAAAACTCATCCACGACGGCAATCTGGTGATGACGATCGTAGGAGTCACGGGCACGACGAGGGATTTTCAGACGCTCGATCCGTCCGAGGGCATGTTGTACACGCGTCTGGAACGGAGCTATCAGACGATGATCCTGGTAGCACGGGCGGAGGGCGACCCCATGCAGTTGGCGCGCGCCGTGCGGGCCCAGGTCGCCTCGTTGGAGAAAGACGAGATCATCAACAAGATCGAACCCCTGGAGACGATGCTCTCCGGCATGCTCGCGCCGCGACGGTTCAGTATGGTCCTGCTGAGCCTCTTTGCGGGCATCGCGCTCGTCGTGGCGATGATCGGCGTCTACGGCCTGCTGCAATACGCCACGACGCAGCAGACCCACGATATCGGGATTCGCATGGCTCTGGGCGCGCGAAAGGTGGATGTCCTGCGGGCGGTGTTGAGACAAGGGCTCCGGCTCACATTGATCGGTGTAGCCCTGGGTGTGGCAGGCGCGCTGGCCCTGACTCGGGTCCTATCCAGCCTTCTGTACAACGTTAGCCCCACCGATCCGTGGACCCTGGCCTCCGTCTCGCTCGTCCTGATTGGCATTGCCCTGCTGGCCAGTTATCTCCCGGCCCGGCGGGCGGCGCGGATCGACCCGATGGTGGCACTGCGGTACGAATAGGAGAGAGATATGAGTATCCTGTGGCAAGATCTTCGTTTC
Organism: Phycisphaerae bacterium; assembly: GCA_026386805.1. Taxonomy (GTDB): domain Bacteria; phylum Planctomycetota; class Phycisphaerae; order Sedimentisphaerales; family Anaerobacaceae; genus PLanc-01. The sequence continues at coordinate 20,540 of JAPLMX010000006.1, forward strand.
GCCGGGCGGATGCTGAGGAAGTCGCCCGGGTTCACGGCGATTGCCCTGGTCACCTTGGCCATCGGCATCGGGGCCAACACGATCATGTTCAGCGTGGTCAATGCGCTGCTGTTTCGCCCGATGCACGTGAAACAGCCGGACCGGCTGGTGTACTGCGGGATTCGCAATTTCGGTTTTGTCACCTATTCGATGTATGTCGACATACGCGACGACAATCCGGTGTTCAGCGATCTGATCGCCCACAACTATGGCTCCTACCGCGGCACCTGGGTGCAAGGCGACGTCGTGAGACACATGGATCTGCTGTACGTCTCGGTCAATTACTTCTCCGCGTTGGGGGTGGCTCCGGCGTATGGACGGACCTTCCTGCCCGAGGAGGAGCGGTATGGCGCCGAGCCGGTCGTTGTTCTGAGCTACCGGACCTGGCAGCGGCAAGGGGCCGATCCCAGGATCGTGGGCCAATACGCGAACATCAACGCCAGGCCTTGCCGGATCGTGGGCGTGGCACCGAAGGGATTCACAGGTACGGCGGCTGGAGGTCCGGATGTCTGGCTGCCCCTGGGAGCCTGTGGACTTGTCGATCACTACGATGAGGAGAGGCCGACCGGAAGGAGAAGGGCCATCTGGGACTACCCGGCGCTCATGTTAGTGGGACGGCTCCAGCCCGGCTTGGACATGCCTGCGGCCGAGGCACGCCTGCAGGCTCTGGCTCCGCGTCTGAAGGACAGTGACCCCCGGCGCTGGAAGGACGACTCCAAGCTGTATCTCGCCCGGTTGGCGAGACTGAGTGCTGAGGGGGAAAACGACTACGGTGAAAAGAAGACGCTGAGCATTGTGAGTATGGTTTTGATGGGAATCTCCGGGGTCATCCTGCTCATCGCCTGTCTGAACCTGGCGAATATGATCACCGTTCAAGGGGCAGCGCGGCAGCGGGAAATCGCGATCCGCATGGCGATCGGGGGAGGACGCCTGCGCATCATCCGACAGTTGTTCATCGAGTCGCTGCTGCTGGCGCTGTTCGGAGGGGTTCTGGCGTTGCTCCCCGCCTTCTGGGGCGTCCGCATTCTCAACGCCTGGCTCGCGACGGGAACTCTGCCCGTTCAATTGGCGACCACCTTTGACGCACGCGTCCTGGGGGTCACCTTGGGATTCTGTCTCATCGCGACTGTGCTTTCTGGTCTCAGACCCGCCCTGCGTCTGTCCGCACGCGATGTCAGCAGCGACTTGAAGGAGTCGGGCGGCGGCGTGGTCCGGTCGACACGCAGAAGACACCAGCTCGTCCCACGCGGCCTGTCGGTGGTCTTTCAGATCGCGCTATCCGTCGTGCTCGTGATGATCGCAACCTTGTTTACCCGCACGGCGTTGAAGGCCGCGGGGGCCGATCCGGGATTCGGTCTGGCCGGCAAGGTCGTGGTCCGGATGGACCCGCTCGCGGCCGGGTACACTCACGCCCAGGCCGCGACGGCCTGCGCGATGTTGGCAGAACGCCTGCGGGGGATGCCCGGGATTCAGGCTGTGGGCTTGTCCACGTCGTTTCCCGTCGGCGATACCCGTCACGGTTTTTCGCAACGGGTCGTCGCGTACGAACCCGGGGCCGAAGACGACCCCTCCAAGAGCCTGCTGGCAAAGGGACCAATGACCTTTGAGGTGAACGGCGATTATTTCGAGGCGATGGGAATACCGCTTCTGCGCGGCCGGCCGTTTCGCCCTCTCGATAATACCCCCGACGCGGAGCGGGTGGTGATCATCGACGAGCACCTGGCCCGCAAGCTCCGACCGGACGGCAACGCCGTGGATTGTCTGATTCAACATGGCTGGGGCTCGGAGTTGGAGCTGTGCCGGGTGGTCGGGATCGTGCCGAGCCTGCGGGCTCTTTCGGGCGATCTATCGAATTGGTCCCACCTTTATGAGCCGCTCCGCGCCGACCATGTGCCCATCTATATTCACCTGCGTGTGGCCGGTACGGCGCCCCAGGCCGAGACGGCCCTGGTCCGGAGTATCGGGGCACAGATTCGCAAGATCGATTCGCGCCTGCCGGTCGTGTCGGCGACGAGCCTGATGGACCAGCACCGCCAGGGCTCGACCGTGCGACAACTGGGAGTGACCGCCAAGCTGGCCACCATGTTCGGGACCATGGCCCTGTTCCTGGCCGGCCTGGGCCTCTACGCGGTCAAAGGCCACATGGTTGCGTCGCGAACGCCCGAGATCGGGATTCGCATGGCCCTGGGGGCCACCCGACGGGATGTTCTTGTTCTGGTACTTCGGCAAGGCGCCGCCTCGACGTTCGTGGGATTGTCGATCGGAATCCTGCTGGCGGTGGTTCTGGCCCGGGTGATTCGCAGCGGACTCTACGGCATCAGCCCCCTTGATCCCGTGAGTATCGGGACTACGGTGGCTCTGCTCGCGGCCGTCTCCCTTCTGGCCAGCTACCTCCCCGCGCGCCGGGCGGCCAAGGTCGATCCCATGGTGGCCCTGCGCTACGAATAGGAAAGAAGCATGGGCCCAGAGGGCCGCGATTTCTCTTGACGAGAAACTGATGCACTTGTATGATAATCGAGCAACATAAAATGAGCACTGACAAGAGACCACGGCTTCGGAGGGGTTCGTCGTGAACGGCCCAGCGCCATCGTCCGGAACCATACCAGCGGGCGGGAAGCTTCCCTTGGCAAGCGGCAGGGTTGGCCCGTCGTCCCCTGGGCAACGCTCCGCGCACCGAACGGAATACGGGGCGGCCGGCAGGGCCGGGGCGGGGACCCCACCGATGCCAACTGCGCCAAACAAAGCCAATTTCCCGTGGGCGGACACCAGCGGGCGAGGGCCGGTAAGGTCACCAAGGCCGGCGCCGCCGGGCCCAAGCGTGCGAAACAAAGCCAATTCCGCCAGAGCAACACCGAGGACAAGTACTTTGTGGAAAGAGAGTTATGATGAATTGGACCCGCAAAAGACCTCGGCAGAACAAAGCCAATGGCCGGACGGACAGCGGTGGGCAAGAGGCGGCAGGGCTGCCGGTGCCGCCGGTGGGGCCCGGCGTGCGAAATAAAGCCAATTGGCCCGCACCGACCGGAAGAGTCGCCGGCTGGCAGGACCGCAAGCGGTAGAGCCGCCGAGGACAAGCGTGCGAAATAAAGCCAATTTCCGGGGTCGGGCCGGCACGCTGGATCCGCAATCCGCTGCCGCATGCCGGCCGCACCTGAGTCGAAAGCGGTGGAATGCCGGGGTGGGAAAGAAGGGACCTCCCATCTTCTCCTCATCCTCGTACCCCGGCAGCCCGTGGGAAGGCGAAAAGGCAGAATGTTCCTTTCTTCGCACAGAGAGAAGGAGGTAGAGCGTGCTCATCGATACCATCCGTGATACCGCCCCTACCGGCAACGCGTCGGCGCCGGTGGTCGAGTGCAGGGGACTGACGAAGGTCTTTGGCAGACTGCTGGCCGGCCGTGCCAAGTCGGTCTATGCTTTGCGGGAGGTCTCCCTGACGGTGCACAAGGGACAGATCGTCGGGTTGATCGGCCCGTAGCCGTTCACGAATTTCAGTCAACGCAACAGTGAGGGAGCGGCTTCTTGTCGAAAATGGGCGTTGAGGGCGTGGCAGAAGAATTCGAAGACGCGGCGACTCTGTTGGCGGCAGGTGGCGATCACCGTCCAGACGCGT
>JAPLMX010000122.1 GCA_026386805.1 Phycisphaerae bacterium
AGACTCCACGTTAGCACCTCCAAGAGGAAAAGACCGCGAGAAGCGGGAGGACCAGGGTAGTTGAATGTTCGATTAGTCACGCGATGGCCCCTTTTAGGGGCCTTCCTCATACCACCGGCTCTGCCGGTGGTTCTGATTCTACCGGTTCAAAGATCTCGTGACGTACAACAGTAGTGAACCAGGCAGCCTTAAGCCACCGAACGGGACAAACCTATTCTCCAGTGTCTTCAGCTCAAAGACTCTCCGAGAAACCATGGTAGAGTTCTTTCGAAAATACAGGCTCAAAGTGGTCATGAAACCTCAAGAGAGAGTTTTTGAAATTCAGAAGCAGGTAGATGACTTGGTCATCAGCTTCTCCTACACCTTGCAGTCGGACACGTTGCGCCGGATCGTCTTCTACACGGTCGCCATGGCCTCCAACAAGGACTCGGTGCTGGTGTTTGAGGAGCCGGAGTCGAATGCCTTTCCATACTACACGAAGTACCTGGGAGAGCGGATCGCCTTGGACGAGACCAATCAGTTCTTCATCGCCACGCATAATCCATATCTGCTGTCAGCTATCATCGAGAAGGGCCGCAAAGAGGATGTCCAAGTCTTCATCACATACTTCAAGGACTATCAGACCAAGGTGAAGCCTCTGACGTCGGACGAGGTATCAGAACTGATGGAAGCAGACCCCTTCTTCAACCTGGACCGTTTCATTGGGGAAGGGCAATGAAGATCGCGGTCGAGTGTTATCCAGATAAGGCGGTGCTTCGTGCGCTGGGGGTCCCGAGGAAGCAGTTGCTCCATGAGGCCAGGAAGGGCGAGGTATTCAACTGGCTGAAGAAGACCCCCGGTGCGGTGGGCATGGTGGACGAAGATCCCACCAGTGCCCAACCACGTGACCTGAGCAACTACCAGGAAACAAACGCCGCGGAGGGGCTTTGCTTGTTTGTCCGTCGGGGCAGCAGTGGCCAGAGACTCATTGTCGTCTGTCCCAGGCTGGAGGACTGGCTGATCCAGAGAGCCAAGGTGTGCGGCGTCGATCCCAGACAGTATCATCTCCCAAGCACTCCAAAGGAGTTGCACGATATTCCACGGTACGAACTGAAGGACGGGTTTCGCCGATTCCTCGCCGACCTGAATCGCGATAGAGGAATGGCGCTTCTACGCCAATGGGTGTTTCGGGGGTGAGTCCCGATACGATCGCGGTCGCTTCCTCGTACCTCTGCACCGTTGCCGGCCGGTCACTCCTTCTGCTCGTGAAATTCGCCGGCGAGGCGGGTGAAGAGGTAGATGGCCGCGATGCCGACGAGGACGTGGCCGGCGAGGGTGTACCAGACGTAGCCGGGGTGGCCGACGCTCTGGAAGCGGCCGTACAGGGACGTGTAGATCATGCCGCTGGTGAGGCCGCCGATGCCGGTGGCGAGGAAGTTCGAGCCCATGTACAGGCCCGCCTTTTCCTTGGGGGCGATCCAGGTGATGTACTCCTGAATGCGCGGCGACGCGATCATCTCCCCGACGCCGAACAAAAAAATGCCCACAAAGACCAGCGACGGCGCGGAGACCGCCGCGTAGCCCAGGACCACGAAACCCGCCGCCGCGAACCCCAGCCCCGCGAGAAAGACCGGGATGGGTCGAAACCGCTGAACGATCCCGGAGACCAGGACCTGGAAGATCATGATGACGTAGCCGTCCTGGGAAATGGTCTCCCCGAGAATCTTGCGCACCCCCGTCTCCTGGTCCACCTGCGAGAAGAGGTTGGCCACGGCGGCTCCGAGGACGGAGCGGATTTCGTGGTAGAGTCGGGCCGTGTCCAGGTTCGTATCGACGTACATGGACAACACGTTGAAGAACGCCCAGAACGGCAGCCAGAAAAAGACGCCCAGCAGCACGAGAAACGCCAGGAACCGCAGGTCCGACAAGGCCGTGTAGATGTCCCGGCACTTGTGCCGGAGCGTGATCCCCTCGATCTGCCGGGGCGGTTCCTGGTAGAAGAGGATCGTGATGATCAACATCACCACGATGCCGGCCGCGGCCGCCAGAAAGGCGTAGTTCCAGGAGATCGCCCGCAGCTTGCCGGCGGTGAGGGGGCCGAACGTCGCGCCGACGTTGACCATCGCATAGAAGATGCCGAACCCGAGGGTCTTATTGGTGCCGTCCGTCACGGCCCGCACGGTCGCCGAGATCAGCGGCTTGAAGATCCCCGCGGCCAGGCCGATGCTGAGCATCGTCAGGGCGATGCCCGAGAAGGATTTCGTCAAGAGCAGCAGCAGGATCGACGGCAGGTAGGCCAGATAGGAGATAATCAACATCTTCTTGAAGCCGAAGGTGTCCGCGAGGCTGCCCGAGATCACCGGCACGACGTAGGAGAAGAACAAGAGAATGGACTGCACGAAGCCCAGTTGGTCCTGGGAGTACCCGAGGTGCTGCATGTAGATGCCGAAGCCCATGTAGATGCCGTAGTAGGCGAATCGCTCCAGCACCTCCACCGAGTTGGCCACCCAGAACACGGGCGGAAACGGGGTTCTCTTGTCCATACGATCAACCTCCAGGCCCACACCCGAGCTGCCGCGGCCAGTCCACGACACCGACTTCAGGGGACCCACGCCCCCGGGCGGCGATGGTATCACACGCCGCCCCCGGCGGCAACCGCTTCCTGAGGCCCTGCCAGGCTGCGGTTCTGCACGACCGATGTCTCTCCGCCATCAGACTGCCCCAGTCGTGTCGGTCAGGGAGTTCGGGGGTCAGAGCTTGATTAGTGATTCAGACGGGCGGCTTCCAGGGCCGCCAGCAGAGGCGGGAGCTTCAAAGCCGTTTTGTAGACCAGGACGTTGTCCGTGATCGTGGCGCCGGCGCGGATCGAGCTTTCCGGGACCGCCAAGAGGATTTTATGCCGATGGAACTGGTGAAGTGTCTCCCGCCGATGGGCCAGGTACTCCGGCGTCCAGAAGCCGACGATCGCCAGGAAGACCTGTGTGCCGTCCTCGTGGCGGAAGGTGAAGTCCGGAATGAAGGTCTTCTGGTGCTCGTGGAGGATGTCGCCTTCGCGGATCAGTTGCCAACCGTCGCGGCTCGGGCCGAACTTCTTCGCGAACGATTCCTCCAAGGCGGAGTCGAACTCCTCCGGCGGCGGCAGGTGGCTGGTGAAGCGGTCGGCGTCGGAGACGACGAGTTTCGCGGGGGTCTTCCAAGGCGTCTGCAAAACGGCCTCCATGCTCCAGCCTTTGCAGGCCAGCAGCGCGGGCAGAAAGCGCGCGAAGTTCACGCCGTAGCGGCGGGTCTCGTGCAGGACCGACGCCGGGCCGGTGAATGTGATGCGATACGCAGACGTGGCGCGGGCGTCCCGCCCTTGTGTCTCTGCCTGGAAGGCATCTCGGCCCCCGAGTCCATGCTGGCGTGGCGCGTGCGTCTGGCTCTCGGAAGAACAAGGCCAGGATGGCCTCGCCACGTCGTACAAGAGCGGGACGCCCTCGCCACGCGTGATCTCGTGCAGCAGCTTGGCCAGCTTGGCATAGCGAACAATCGTCTTGAGGTCTCGCGTGGCCGTGACGATCATGCTCTCGGCCCGGTAGAGGCAGGCTTGAAGCTGGGCGACGTTGTAGCGGGACAGAAAGGCCGCCGCGTCGGGGTAGCCGGTGAACTGTTCGAGCCGCTGGTACGCGATCACATCCGTGTAGAGGCTCTGCTCGATCACGTCCCACGGCATGGCAAGTTCTTGGGCCAGTTGACTCTTGGCCTTCTCCTCATCGTGCTCGAAGAGCTGATCCGGTGCCTGCACGAGCGGATGCAGACGGGCGGCTCGGGAGAACACCTCCAATCGCAGCTTCGCCGCTCTGCCGGATGGGTCAGCCTGAAACTCACTTGCATCGTCGAGCAGTTTGCAGAAGGCCTCGATCCGGCGGACGGGGCAGTCCGGCTCGTCGGCGAAGATGGCCTCGATCTGCCGGTGCAACTCGCGGCGTTGCAGGCCGATGCCCTCGCGATAGACCGCCAGCATCCGCTCGGCGCACTCGACGTAGTGCCGGTGCGTGTTCTGCGTCAGGCGGTCGGGGACGACCCGGCCGGCCCTATACTCGACGATGGATTGTTCGCTCGTAAGCATCGCCTTGCCGCCTCTTGCGGGACCGCTCGACCTCTTTCGTATCCTCGCAGACCACTTCATACAGCGTGGCCCGCGTGCTACCGGACCGGCGCAGAACGCGCCCCAGCCGCTGCGTGGCCTGGCGCGTCGAGCCTTGCCCGCCGATGACCACGGCCACCTTGGCCTCGGGGACATCCACGCCCTCGTCAAGCACGCGATTGGCGACCAGGACCGTGAACTCGCCCTTGGCGAAGCCTTCGAGCACGGCCAACCGCTCGCGCTTCCGCGTGTGCGAGAGGATCGTCGGCACGAGGAACCGCTGGGAGACCTCGATTGCCATCGAGTTCGAGCCGGCGAAGACGAGGGTCTGCTGGCCGTAATGGAGCCGGAAGATGTCCTCCAGCACGCGGAGCTTCTCGGCCGCGCGGTCCTCGATGGATTGCTTCAGATAGTACGCCTTCTGGGCGTGGCGGGCCTGCGGGTCTTTGCCCATCTCCTTGCACAAGTCCTGCCAGGTATAGCCCGGCGTCTCCTTGCGGCGGGAGCCGAGAAAATGCCGCACGAGCCGGCTGCACTGGTCATACGTCGCCTGCTCGGTGTCGTTGAGGGCGACCGGGATGCGCACGACGTCGAAGTCAGCAAGCGTCGAGCCTCGGACGGTCTTGAACGGCAGCCGATACGCCACCGGCCCGATGAGCCAATCCAAGTCCGCGTCCAGGCCGTCGGATCGCTCCGGCGTGGCGGTCAGTCCCAGCCGCATCGTCGCGGTGCTGAGAATCGCCGCCTCGCGCCGGTATTTACCCGGCAGATGGTGCTCCTCATCGAAGACGAGCAGCCCGAAGCCCGCTCCCATCTTGTCCATGTGGATGTAGGCACTGTCATAGGTCGTCACCGTGACCGGCCTGATATCGAACGTATTATCCCCCACGATTCCCGCATCATAACCGAACGCCGCCAGAATGCGCCGGTGCCACTGATACATCAAATCGCGCACAGGCGCGACGACCAGGGTCGCCACTTGAGTCTCGACCATCGCGGCAAAGGCCACTTCGGTCTTACCCGTCCCGGTCGGCATAACAATCTGCCCGCGCCGGCCAGCCTTGACCCACGCGTCAAGCGCTTCCTTCTGCTCTGTCCGAAGCTCCGGCAAATCCCTCTTCGGCCACGACACGTGAACCGGCTTTTGCACCTGATCCTGAAAGCACGCTCCGAACCGCCGGCTGAGCGCCTCGCGCATCGCCTGGTAATGAATCGCCTCGCACCGCCACGCTCCCACGCGGGCATCCCATCTCCAAATGGGTGACTCCGTCCTGGGTGCCATGTCCACGCTGGCGTGGACATGCTCGCTTGGAGATGAGCGTGGCGCAGATGGCGGTCCCTTCAGCAGGAGCGTCCCGCGATCGAACGAGAGAACGATCGGTTGTTGTTGCTCGTCATGTATCATCTGTCTTCATCATAATCATACGGCGGTCGGTTTGCCATGACCCTCCCGCCCCTTCCGCCGTCACGCCTCACATCCCGCCCCAGGCAAGGGGTACGGGTAACCCCTCAGTTATGGGGTGGCGAATCGCGGTTAGGATGAGTCCTATCGCGGTTCTTGCACCCGTAACTGACCGGTTACGGGTACGGGTATTTTAAACTTGCTTTTCTGTCCGCCTGGACCTATCATCTATTCTGTAATCGTGAACGCGGCTACTTGGCGCGTGCTGGAGGCTCACGAAAGCACCCCCAACCATGGGTGCGGCGACGGGCATCCACAGCCTTGGCAAAGGAGAGAAGAATGAAGCGCTTGGTTTCCGTGTTGACTGTGTTTGTTCTGGTATCGGCTCCAACAATCGCAGGTATCTGGACCCTGATCGTACCACAGTATCAGGCGCGAGGCGAGATACGCGTTGGGCGGATTATCCCGCGCCTGGTCTTCCAGACGGAGGACAATGGAGTGATCCCCTTTTATGATTCGTTCGTGAACACCCAGGTCTCGCTCTTGACGAGCTCACGCGTCCTGGAGCGCGTGCTGGATCGCCCGGAGGTCCGGACGACACAATGGTTCAAGAACCCCGCCACGACGCTCCTGCAGCGGTGGCGTGGAGACGTGGTTCCTCCGGTGGAGAGACTCAAGGATGGTCTCTCCGTCCAAGCCCGGCCCCAGACGGAGATCATCGACGTCTCCTTCACGGCCCTCAGCCCCGCCGACGCCAAGCTTATTGTCAATACTGTGCTCGATCGATACATGCAGTATGTGGGGGAATATTCGAATGCGGCCGAGGAGCGGCTCTATCGCCAATTGGTGGAGCAGTACAACGCTCTGCAAAGCCAGATTCAGGGTGGGGAGAAGACCTATACGGACCTGTGTGCAGCACTCGGTACCGACACGCCGCAAGCGCTTGTCTCGGCCAGAAGGCTTCGTCTTGATGAGGCCGAGGCCCGTCTCACCGAACTGCGGCGGAGAATCAAGGTGTTGACGTCGGATGTGAACCAGGTCAGTGCCCTTGACAGAACCAATGTGCAAAGCCGTCCCGCCGCAGGGCCGGGACAACTGCCTCCCGAACACGAACTGGCCCGGGCAAGATATGAGGAAAAACTTCTGAGCGAGGAGTATCAGACGGAGCAGGCGCAGTTCAACGAGCTTTTCGAACGAGCGCAACTGCTCGAGAAAGAGAGCCGCGACCTGCAGCACAAGCGAGAGCTGTTCGACGCGATTCGACAGCGTAAGGAGCAGAAGGATATCGAGCGCAACGTCCCCGGCTGCATCGAGATATTGGCCTCGGCAGAGGTGGACCGCCGGCCCTGCAACGACCATCGTATTGCCTGCACCGCCATCGCCCTGGCTCTGGGATTGGGCGGAGCCGGTGGTGCCGCGATTCTCACGCGGAAGAAGAAATTGCACTGAGCCGCAGAGAACTCCGTTGGCCGTTGGGGCCGCCGTCCCCAGACCCCTGAGATTGTGCGCTTGAGACCAGAAGCATGATAGAAAGGCGACGCCAGATGTGCGACCCGTTGTCGGTCAAAGCGTCGTGTCTCCTTGCCATGCTGCTGGCGTAAAGCGGGAAATCCCCGCCCCGAAGGGGCGGATGCGACTGCCACCTCTTCCTCCTTGGCATTTGATGCCACGGCGATTTGGGGGCATAATGGTCTCAGGCAAATAGGGCCAAAGCCTCGCGTGGACAATGACGCAGAATCGAGGAGACAACCATGAACGAACAGTACGACCGTAGAGGATTTCTAAGAGTCGGGGCAGCAGCGACAGCAACGTGGGCTATCGGGCGAGAGTCATTGGCGACGGATACCTCTGACGTGAAGCCGATGGACAAGGTACGCATCGGCCTAGTGGGGATCGGCGCGCGCGGGACCGTGCTGCTGCAGGTTCTGCTGGACCTGGAAGGGGTCGAGGTCAAGGCGGTTTGCGACATCATCGAAGATCGCGTTGTGAAAGGGCAGAACCTCGTGACTGCCGCCGGCAAGGCTAAGCCGACCGGCTACTCTCGTGGCGAGACCGACTTCCAACGCCTGTGCGAGACGGAGGACTTGGACCTCGTCATCAACGCGGTCCGGCCGTGGAAGTGGCACGTGCCGATCTCCGTGGCGGCTATGACGGCCGGCAAGCACGCGGCCACGGAGGTCCCCGCCGCCGAGACCATCGAAGGGTGCTGGCAACTCGTGGACACGGCGGAGAAAACACGCAAGTACTGCGTCATCCTCGAGAATTGCTGCTACTTTCGCAACGTGATGCTGGTCCACCACATGCTGCGGAAGGGCCTGTTCGGCGAGCTGCGCCACTGCGAGGCGGGCTACCAGCACTACATCGCCGACCCCGCCACGGCCGGCCGCGTGCGGGACGGCAAAGCCCGCTCGGCCAACGCCTATCCGACGCACCCCCTCGGGCCGGTCGCTCAATGGCTGGACATCAATCGCGGCAACCGCTTCGATTACCTCGTCTCCATGAGCGCCGACGGCACGCGGGGCAGCCGCGACGCCGACATCAACACCAGCCTCCTGAGGACCGTCAACGGCCAGACGGTCACGCTCTACTACGACACGAAGCTGCCCCGGCCCTACGATCTGATCTATCGCGTGCAGGGCACCAAGGGCATCTACTCGGCCACCCTGGACCAGATCTACATCGAGGGCCGCAGCCCCAAGAGCGTCACCTGGGAGCCGATGGACGCGTACTACAAGGAATTCGAGAATCCGCTCTGGAAGGCCTGGGGCGAGAAGGCCCTGTCTCACGGCGGCCACGGCGGCGCCGACTGGATGACGCTCTACCGCTTGATCAAAGCCCTGCGGACCGGCACGGCCCCGGACATCGACGTCTACGACGCCGCCACCTGGAGCTGCATCACGGAGCTGAGCGAAAAGTCGGTCGCGAAACGAAGCAGCCCCATGGATGTCCCCGACTTCACCCGAGGCCGCTGGAAGACCACGCCGCCTATTGGGATTATTGGCGTGTAAGGACGCAACCAGAGAATCGATTCACACAAAGACGCAAAGGCACAAAGGGAATCGTACTGAAGTGCCTTCAGAGCTTCGTGGCTTGGCGGCTTTGTCTGAGATTCGGTCTTTTTATGCGTTTTGATCTTGACTTCTCTTTGGTGTTGCCTATGATTGGTTTAACAACTGTGGAACGTGGCAACTTTGAGAGGCCTAAGAGAACCGTTGACTCATCATTGGGAGGCCGAAATAGTAGAGTAATCAACTCCAATAATATGATAGAATCCGCATGGGCTGAAGCCCATCCTACTTGTTTTTTCCGGTCTGAGATCACGGGGATTGTCTTGTGGAGATAAGTTCAGACCTCCTGACATAGCCGCACGTTTCTCGGCGTTTTCGCGGGTTTCGAGGGGGATAGTGCGGAATAATACGTGAATGGTTTTTTGTGAACTTTCTTGGGTGGCGTCCGTACTGATGGTATGAACAAGCACGCCTCC
>JAPLMX010000019.1 GCA_026386805.1 Phycisphaerae bacterium
GCTGGATGAGCAAGTGTCGTGCGATTCTGATTCGTTACGCCAAGAAGTCATGCAATTACCTGGGCCTGATCCAACTGTGCTGCGGCCTGCTTTGGTATCGCCGTCAGCACCGCCTGAGCCTTTTGAGATAGTTACTAAGAGCGCAGGCGGTACAGGCAAGACCACCGCCGAGATGCAGGATATCCAGACGTATCTGAGTGCGCGCTGGGATTTCGTCGGCCAAATTGAGAATGGAACCCACCAGACCTGGCAAATGCCAGAAGGAGGTGGCTACCCGGTGTTGGCGATCTTCAACGGATACACCTCCCTTAAACTGCAAGGCCAGGGGACGGCGGAGGACCCGTACTTGATATCCAACGCGTGGGGGTTGGGAGCGATGGTGTACTATAGTCCCGATGCCCACTATCGACTCGCCGCCTCGATTGATCTTACCGGGATTCGTTGGGGCATGGCGGCGATCCCCCGGTTCGGCGGCACGTTTGATGGCGCCGGCCACACGATCTCGCACCTCACGATTACGGGTGGAAGTTATCTGGGCCTGTTTGGTCAAGTGGTAGGCAAGGCCGAGGTCAAGAATCTGGGGGTGGTGGATGTCAGCATAACCGGTTCAGGCCACGATGTTGGTGGACTGATGGGCAGCGGTTGGAACGATTGGCCGAGACCCAATGTGATCCAATGCTACAGTACCGGCACGGTGACCGGAACATACTCTGTCGGCGGCCTGGCAGGGTCAGGGGATAATCTGACGCGGTGCTACAGTACCGCCGCGGTCAGCGGCACTGAAGTCTTTGTCGGCGGGTTGGTTGGATCGGGGGGCAATCTGACGCAGTGCTACAGCACAGGTGCGGTCAGCGGCCACTGGGAGGTCGGCGGGTTGGTTGGATCGGGGGGCAATCTGACGCGGTGCTATAGCACCGGTAGGGTCAGCGGAGAGAGTACGGTCGGTGGGTTGGTGGGCATTCACGGCGGCGCTCTGCACCAGTGCTACAGCACGGGTATGGTCAGCGGCAACACGCAAGTCGGCGGACTGATCGGGGACGTGCCCCCTCTTTGGGATAGTACGGTGACCGCCTGCTTCTGGGACACCCAGACGTCAGGCCAAGCGAAGAGTACCGGAGGCACCGGCAAGACGACGGCTCAGATGCACACGGCCAAGACGTTCCTGGACGGCGGCTGGGACTTCGTAGGTGAGACGGCCAACGGCACGGAAGACACCTGGTGGATTCTGGAAGGGAAGGAGTATCCGGGATTGGCATGGGAGTTCTGGGCCTGCTCTCCTGATCCCGCGAACGGCGCGGCGGATGTCATCCAACCCGCCACCCTGACCTGGGGTGCCGCGAGAAGGGCCGTTACGCACGATGTGTACTTCGGCGAGGACGAGACCGCGGTGGCAAACGCAACGCGCGCAAGCCTGGGCATCTACCGGGGTCGACAGAAAATGGAGATGGCCGCCTATGACCCCGGAGTTCTCGATTGGGGCAAGATCTACTATTGGCGAATTGACGAGGTCAACGAAGCGGATCCCGACAGCCCATGGAAAGGCCGTGTTTGGAGCTTCACCACGACGGACTGCATCACATCTCCCGGCCCGGCGAATCATGCCATCGATGTCATCCAACAGACGATACTGAGTTGGGTACCTGGGGGACCGGGCCTGCAATACGACATGTACCTCGGGAAAGACAAGGATGCGGTGGCCTCTGCAACACCTGGAAGCCCAGGCATCTATCGCAGTCGACAGCCGCCTGGGACAACCACCTATGATCCCGGTATACTCGAATGGGGCACGACGTATTACTGGCGAATCGACGGAGTTGCCGAAGCCGATCCGCGCAGCCCCTGGAAAGGCAGTGTTTGGAGCTTCACGACGGTTGACTTCGTCGTGAGCGTCGTGGACGACTTTGAGAGTTACACCAATGATATCAACCTCGTTGCTGGCATGTTGTTCTCCACTTGGATACCTGGTTTTCTGAACGGCACGGGCGGAGGATTCCTCTTTGCCGAGCAAACGATCCTTCACGGTGGTAAGCAGTCCCTGCCGATGGACTACAACAATGTGAAGAAGCCGTGGTATTCAGAGGCCCAGCGGACCTGGGCAACGGCGCAGGACTGGACGGCCGGCGGCGCGGACACGTTGACGTTGTACTTCCGAGGCGAGACGCACAACGCGCGGGACCCGCTGTATGTAGGGGTTGAGGACAGTGCTGGGCGGATCGCGGTGGTGGTCCACCCGGATACGGGGGCGGTGCTGGCGACCGAGTGGCAGAAATGGCACATCGCTCTGGCGGATGTGCGAGCGGCAGGCGTGGACGTGGCGGCGGTCAAGAAGATGGTAATTGGCGTCGGCGACCGCAAGAACCCGAAGCCCGGCGGCACCGGCAGGATCTATATCGACGATATCCGCCTGACGAAGCGGATGCCGTAGAAGCACATCTATCATTGCTGCAGGCAAGGGCCAACAAGCAGCCTTTGGACCTTGCTCAGAGCAGACAATGCAAAAATGATGGGATAAAGCTCCTCGAAGTACCAGAGCCGGGCAAAGTACAGGCCGATGGGGGAGGCAGGTGTGGATCGTCCGCGGTCTGTATTCCGTATAAGCCACTCGGCCGAACGGCAGACCGCCTCAATTGCGGATTGTGGATTGCGGATTGCGGATTGGAGCAGAGTGGTCGCAAGGGCGTCAACGGCCAAGGCCGTTTCTTCGATGGTGGAGACCACGGAGCCCGCACCGCCCCACCCGCCGTCGGTGTTCTGCACCGACAAGAGCCATCGGACGGCCTTGTCCTGCATTGCGGCAGTGCGAGAGACATAGGATTCAGGCAGCCGCGACAGGTGCGTCAATGCCCGGCTTGTCCCGTACACCGGGTTCTCCTGCTTCGGGTTATGCTGGTTTCCAAACCACAAGGGGACCCACGAGCCATCCGCCCGTTGAGCCTCTTGCAAGTATCGCACAGCCTGCCCCATCGCTTTCTCGGTTCGGTGTCGAAGAGCCGATGACAGTGCGCCAAGCCAAGTACCCATCGCGCCAAGGGCGTGGGCCGTGATGTCCGGCGAGCTCTTGTCAAACGGCAGCTTGGTCCAGCCTCGGCAGAAAGTAGGGATGCCACCGTCACTGTTCTGGAGCCCCAGAAGCCAAGTGACACCGGCAGACACAGCGTTAGCAATCGCGGCTTCGGCCCCGCGAGGTGACAACTCGTGGAGTGCGATGAGCGCACCTGCTGTATCATCCGCATCCGGCACAGCCCCAGGCAGATTCGACCACGCCCATCCCCCCGGCTCGGCGTGCGTATACGGATGCACGTCCCGATGCTGGCAGCACAGCAGCCACTCCGTCAACTGATTGCGGATTGCAGATTTCGGATTGCGGATTGAACCGGCGGCCGCTAATCCGAAATCCGACAACTCCACCGAAGGCGGATGCCTGTTGCCCGGTGTCGTTCCGGAAATCAGCAATCCGCAATTCGACAGAGCACTGATCGACAGCGTCGTCACCCAGGTGGCGAGATTCGTGTCGATGGGCCAGCTTCCATCGTCCCGGATCGAGGCGGCCAGGAACTCGACGCCCTTTGAGACAACTTCGTGGTCCCGATGCCCGCTGGCGGCCAGACTCATGACGACGAATGAAGTCAGCGGCGCTGCCTCAAGAAATCCGCCGTTTTCGGGTTGGAGCCTCTTCAAGACGTCCAGGCTTTTCGCTCGCGACACGCGTCGCAGGGCACCCGTCAATGGATTGCGGGGCTTGCGGTGCTCGTATCGGGCTTGGCCGATGGCGATCAACGCGGGCAAGGCGTAGCTGACGACGGGCAGACGCAGCCACTTGTACAAACGATGCGGCAGGACCGCCAACTCAAAAGGCAAGGGCCGAACCAGGCGCCATGCCTGCACGCCCGTTCCTAATCGGCCCGCCAAGGCACACATGGTCAGGATAGGCACCGAGAACGTGCGGTCTTTGCCATACTGCCGCGCCACGGCCTTCGCCAACGCCTGCGGCTTCAGGCTGCCGACCTTGCGATGCAGCCACGTTTCCGTCCTCGCCACCGCCTCGCGGCAGATGAGCGGGCAGTCCGGCACAGCCAAGGCCGAATAGCAGAGCATGGTTGTGCTGAGATTGCTCGGGCTTTGGACTGTGTCACCCCAGCCGCCGTCGGCGTTTTGGTTCTGGCAGAGCCACTGCAATCCTCGATCGGTCAAAGACGAGTGCTTCTCGCGGTCTGCCACAGCAAGGGCGAAGACCGCCGTGGCAGTGGACAGTGCACTACTCGAAAGGTGTCCCTCCCAGTAGCCCTGAGGTCCCCTGGCCGCGAGCAATCGCTCGCGCAGGGTCGCGATTGTCGCTTGGAGATCGGTTTTTTCGGTTGGCAGGGTCATCCGGCGAGACACCCCAAAGACAGAAGTCCGTAGTACGTGTATTCGCAATCGACTGTCTCGTCGGCCCCATGGCCCCGGAACCCGCCCTGGGGACTCCAGAGACTATCAAGATAGTCCAAGTGCATGCCTTTCCCCTCTTCGGTCAACGCGTCAACAAGCGACAGAGCATACAAAGCCGTCGCCGTCGAGAGCAGATCGGGGATCGCCAAGTCCGCAGCCAAGGGGATGGCCGCGAAACCACCAACCGGTCCGGCGCGGTCCCGAAGCCAGCGGACCGCCGATTCGGGCACGGGCCGCTTCAGATAGTGAAGAACGCAGATCGCCGCGGCGGTGGCGGGCGTCGCACTCACGGCCATGGCAGGCTCGTTCGAGAAGCCTCCATCCGGCATTTGCAGAGAGCAGACAGACTGTGCCACGGCCTCCATGTCCGCCAGATCCAGGCCAAGGTCCTGGCAAGCCCCCAGGGCCAGAAAGCTCCCATACACGTTGCCTCTGGCCGCACCGGGGGTGGTATTGAAGCCGCCGTCCTCCGATCTATGCTCCAGCAGACGCCCTGTAGGTCGTGCGTCCCCGCACGACCTATTCAGACGAGCGGAGACGCTCGCCCTACCAGGCACACCCGGGCTACAGAACTCAACCAGGTTGGCTCGACACCGGATCAGGCTGGTCAGGTGGACAAGGTCGAGCGCGTTGCCCGCTCCAAAGCTGCCGAGATAGGCGTTGATCCGCTCGTGCGGGAGATCCACGCCCAACGCCAGCGATGCCTCAAGGCCGAAAACGCTGTAGTAGAGGTCGCTGCGCCCGTCCCGGCCTTGAAAGCCGCCCTCCGGGGCAAGCCGCCGACCCAGGAATCCCCGGACGGCGTCCAGAGAATCACCCAGAGCGTCACCCGCCCTGAACACCCTGTCGCGCATGTCAAGCCTGATCGTCATTCGCGTTATCTACGACCTCAAAGTATCGCCGGGTGGCACGGGCAAACTCGTTTGCCCGTAGGGCTTCGGATGGATCAGCCCAATCGAAACCGCACCGTCAAACGAGTTTGGCGGTGCCACCCAGGACGCCATACGTTCCAGCTTGCCTACAACACGGTATCACCCCTTGTGACTGCCCGGATCCAGCGGCGTCACGACGCTTGCTTCTCCGGTCATTTCCTCGGGCGGTTCGCCGCCGGCCTCTTGCAAGGCGACGATGATCTGCCGGACCTCGTGCCGCAGGGCCGGCAGACGTGATCCGAACACCAGGGCTCCGGCGATACAGACGACGCCGCCGATGGCCACGGTCGCCGGGGCGCCAAGACGATGCGCCAGAACACCGGCCAGCAGCGAGCCGAACGGGGCCATGCCCATGAACATCATCGAGTACACCGCCATCACCCTTCCCCGCAGTGAGTCCGGGACCAGCGATTGAATGAGCGTGTTCGACGATGCCATCTCCACCATGACCGAGAACCCGACGGGTAGCAGAAGGCCCGCCGAGAGCCAGAAGGAGTGCGATAACGAGAACAGGATCAGGCTCGCGCCGAAGCCCGTGGCGGAGAGAGCAACCCAACTGTTCAGGCCGCGAATGCCTCTCTTGGCCGCCAGTGTCAGAGCGCCCACCAAGGCCCCGAGTCCTATGGCGCTCATCAGCATGCCAAGTCCCCGGGGGCCGCCGTGCAGGATCTGGTCGGCGAAGATCGGCATGAGTACGGTATACGGCATCCCCACGAGACTGACAAGCCCCAGCAAGAGCAGCAGGGCCCGGATCGGCCCCGTGCGTTTGACGTAGCGGAACCCCTCGATGATGCTGGCCAGCGCCGACCCGGGAAGCACGACGGGTGTCCGGACCGTCATGCTCATCATGAGCAGTCCCGCAATCACGGCGAGGTAGCTCGCCCCATTGGCGAGAAAGCACCAGCCCTCGCCGATCGTATCGACCAGCAGTCCAGCCACGGCCGGCCCGATCATGCGAGCGCTGTTGAACATCGTGGAGTTCAGGGCGATGGCGTTGATCAGGTCCTCCCGGCCGACCAGGTCCGCGACAAACGCCTGCCGGGCCGGGATGTCGAAGGCATTGACCACCCCCAAGAGGGCGGCGAGCATGAAGACGTGCCACACTTGGACGTGACCCGAGAGCGTGAGCGCGGCCAGGATGAAGGCCAGGAGCATGGCCGCCGTCTGCGTGGCGACGAGGATGCCACGGCGATGGTACCGATCCGCGACGGAGCCGCCGACGGGGGCCAGCAGAAAGACCGGAATCTGGCTCGAAAAGCCGACAAAGCCCAGCAGGACCGCCGACCCGGTCAGTCGGTAGACCAGCCACGACTGCGCCACCGTCTGCATCCACGTGCCGGTCAGCGAAATGAGCTGGCCGCCAAAGAATAATTGGTAGTTCCTGTGATGCAGAGATCGCAGCACCGACGGCAGTTTGCGCCCCCCGGCTTGGGCATCTTTACCCGCGATCCGGCGCATGTTCAGCCCCAGGGTCGTTGCAGCAGCCCATACTGTCGAAATCGTTGAACATCTTGCCGATCACGCGCCGCAGCAGGCCCTTGAGATTGGCGTTTTTCAGAGCGATCAGGCTGCCAATCGCCTGCGATTTGTAGGTTTCCATCAGGCGCCACGCCGAAGCCTCGATCTCGGTCCGAAGGGCAGAGGAAGGGAACTCGTAGGGTGGGCTGTGCCCACCATCTTGTCCATCGACCAACGGGGACCGGTGGGCACAGCCCACCCTACCAGCGTTCTCATACGCCAGCGCCAAAAGGATGGAGGGGCGCTTGCCGTTGAAGAGATCTTCCTTGTGCGGTGAGCGGAGGTCATCCAGATCATCGCGAATCTGATAGGCGATGCCGAGAGACTCGCTATATTGCCTGAGCACCTCGTGGACCCGCTCATCGCACCCGGCCAGAATCGCCCCGAGACTGAGAGCAACCTCGAACGCCGGGGCCGTCTTCATACGAAAGATGTCCAGCACGTCCCGGACCGTCAGAGGTACAGGCGTCCGCATCCAGGCCAGCTCACTGCCCTGGCCCAGGCACAAGCTGCGATGCCCTTGGGCCGCCACGCTCAGGAGCTTCACCTTCCGGGCATCCGGCGCATCCACGTCGGCCAAGAGCCTGTACCCCTCGCCAAGAAGAAAATCGCCCACGTTCAGAGCGATGGGAATCCCATGCTCGGCGTGCAGCGTCTTCTCGCCATAGCGTGCCGAGTCGCCATCTTCGATGTCGTCGTGGATCAGGGAGGCCTTGTGAAAACACTCGACGGCGACCGCGACTTTGCGGAGATCGTCCTCGTCTGTGGGTCGTGCGTCCCCGCACGGCGTCTTTAGGCGAGCGGGGACGCTCGCCCTACCGTAACCATCGGCACAAAAAGCCTCGTAGCTGCAGGCCGCGAGGAAGGGCCGCCACCGCTTGCCCGCCTTGGCCATCCATTCCAGAGCCACCTGCTCCGTCGCGTTCGTAGGGTGTGCCGTGCACACCCTACCCGTGAGCAGCCCCTCCAGCGATTCGCGAGAAAACCAATGGTCCACCCGCCCGTGCAGGACATCGAGATTGAACCGGCGGGTCTGATCCTCCGCCGTCTGATAGACGGCCTCCCACAGCCAATCGAGATCCACGCTCGTGTTGGCGCAGCCGTCCCGCAGCAGCGGAATGGCGATGCCGGGGACCGCCCCCGCCTCCATGTACGGGAACACCTTTTCGAGTACCGACAGGCAGCTTGCCCCCACGACACCCTCGATCCGGCCCGACTCAATCAGCGACATCACGACGGGCGAACCCTCCGCGACCAGCACGGCGTAGCCGAGCCGCTCGGCCTGGCTCTTGAGATCGTCGATCACGCATCGCCCACAGTGCTCGCACAGCAGGCCGATCTCGTCGAACTTCGCCGGACATTCTTTGACGCTGCGCAGGCACTTGGGAAGCAACAGGAGGCGCTTCTCATAGGGAATAGCCGCCACCGTCTCCCGCCAGACTTCATTGTTGACAAGGACCCCAGCGAAATCGAAGTACTTGCGGTCCACGCCTGCTTCGTCCAGCACCGCTGTGGTATGGGTCCGCAATTCCTCTATCGTCAGAGGAGGGACCGGCCGCTGGCGCTCCACATACGCACGAATGACTTCCAGCAGCAGCTCACGTGCCTGCTTGCTCTGTGGAACGTTGTCTTGGGGCGGCCTCGAAGGCTTGGCCGCTATGGCACGATCATCGGGCATACACCTGCTTCTCCTCTGACGCCGGAATGCGGGCAGATGCCATCTGCCGGCCCAGCCTTTTGAACGCTCGTCGCCAAGTGACAATCTCCCCTCGTCCCATGACCTGCATGACAGCCCTCTTGAGCCAAGGCACGCCGCCGGCCCGCTGGTTGTCCCAGATCAGTTGCGGCACCCTCTTGAAGTTGATCTCGTAGCACGTTCGATACAGCTCCAAATGGGCGGGCGTCATGGTCGCGAGACTGAATCTCCGACCCGCCGCGATTTCCTCAGCAGACACCGGCTCATAGAACACCGGGAAGACCACGGCACGTTTCTCTCTCAGGTCCTTCACCAAGTCCAATGTCGCGGCCACGTCCGTCGGCGTCTCCCCCGGCAGACCCAGGACAATACTGAAAACGGGGAAGAACCCGCAACGATTCATGCGGTCCGCCGCATCGCGAAGCATTTGGCCCCAATCATCGGGGTCGAAAGGGGCGATTTTGCCCGGGCCGTTGGCGGCGACGAGCCGGCCGTTGGCGCTTTCGGCGCCCATATTCACCCATAGATAGTCGCTCCTGCGCTCCCACGTCAAGAGCCGCCTGATCTCCTGGAGCTGCTCGTCCGTCAGTTGCAGGACCGACGTCACGTTGGCGTGGTCGATCTGCATGAAGGACAGCCCCTTGATCTCCCTCATGCGCGTGAGGAGATGGTGGAGCTTCTCGAAGTCGGAACGCAATCCGCCGGCTCCGTAGCGGAAGAAATCCTCGCTGCCGCTGACGACGGCCCGGCGGCCGCCCGCAACATTCGTCTGGAGATCCGCCAAGATCATCTCCTCATCGAGGTGCGCCATTTTCTGACGGGCCATGGCGCAGAATTTGCAGCCGCGTCCGCAGCCGCGAGATAGTTCGATGATGCCGAGCATTGAAGCGCCCCGAATGGGCTGAATCCGGGCGGCCCCCGTATCGTTTGTAGTGACGCCGTGAGGCGTTTCTTCTGATGCCCTGCCGGGCACATTACAAACCTTCCGGTCCAGCAGGTCGGAGAACAATTCCGGGCCGGAGGACTCGAAGTAGCCCTGAAAGACCAGATCGATGTCCACGTCGGACGTGTCGCGGGCATCCTGCCCGCGATTCGAGGGCGGGACGCCCTCGACACGTTGGAAGCCCTCGGCGAGCCATTGCCAGGCGCCGGCCCCGCCAACAACGATTTTGAACCCGTACTTGCGCTTGAGGGCCGTAAGCCGCTGGAGGGTCTGGCGAGTCCAGTGCTTCGTGTACAGTTCCCCGCTCCAGAAGCCGGCCGTGGTCGTGTTGCTCATGCCCATGCCCAAGGGGTCGCTGGAGCTGAATCCGACGATTCGCACCCAAGGGCCAATCAGCTCCGGCAGCCTCTCCGGCGTGGTGCAGACGATGTCATCCTCTTTCAGGGACGTGTACTTCAGCAGCGCCGATTCGACGCGCCGCAGTCCCAGCGGGGCCGCCTGCGCCCGCCCGAGCCGGTCCGTGGGCATGGGCGGCGCCAGGAACCGGCGCA
This sequence comes from Phycisphaerae bacterium, assembly GCA_026386805.1. Lineage (GTDB taxonomy): Bacteria > Planctomycetota > Phycisphaerae > Sedimentisphaerales > Anaerobacaceae > PLanc-01. Next base: position 10,069 of record JAPLMX010000019.1, read on the forward strand.
TCAGCACCTGGGGCACGTGCGTCGTCTGCATCGTGGCGAACATGCCCTCGAACAGGATGCGATAGTCGGCACTGAGCGTTCTGTCGGCAACGAGGATGACGGCGGGCCGGAGGGGGGAATCAGTCATTGTGGTCTTCGTCCTTCCCGTCGTCATTGGATCGAGAATCCGCTTGTGGCGGCTCCCGGTCTTTCTGCGCGGCGATTCGCCGGAATTCTGCTGGGGACAGCGAGGTCAGCACCTCATTGGGAATGCCAAGTTCCCGCCGCAACCCCTCCAGCGTCGGGCAGGATGGACCAGGGCCCCCCTCCTTCGGCTCGGTGGAGAATCGCTTTCGTGCGGCGCCGCGCCGGCGAATCCGGTCGTAGAGGTCGCCCGTAGGGGCAACCCCCTGTGGTTGCCCCGCGTCAGGGCAGGCACGGGGGCCTGCCCCTACGTCGCCGTTGATCGGGGCCTCGGCGTACTTGGGGAAGATGATCGCCTTCTGGGGACACATCCGGGCACAGGCGGGACAGTTCGTCTTGCAGCCGGCCGGATTCTGCACCTCGACCTTGCCCTCCTCGGACAACCGATAGACGCCGAACAGGCAGAAGTTCAGGCACTGCCGGCAATTCCTGCACCGGTCGTAGTCGATCACCGGGAACCAGGGAACCCAGGCGGATTGATGATTGATGATTGATGATTGAGCGAGGCAGGCGCGGACTCATTCTCAATGTTATCACCCCGGACTTCGATCCGGGGCATCAATAGTCCTTCATCCTTCATCAATCCCCCAAGGATCTCCTCGGGTGATTGCGTTCTCATGTTGAAGAATCGAACGCGGTCGTTCGACAGCGGCGTCCCGGCGGCGTGGAACAGCCAGCGGACGGCACGCGGAAAGCACGCCACGATGACCAGTGGCGAGGCCGCCGCCCACACTGGCAGCCGCGGATCGCGCTGGGCGGCCAAGCCGCACAGATCCTTGACCGCCTCGACTTCCACTCCGGCTCGGGACAGATCGGCGCGAATCTGTTCCTTGGAAGCTCGCGGAATAATCTCGTAATGGGCGCAATCGCAGAACAAGACGTGCGGCCGCTCTCCGGTACTGCTCGTTGTCATGACACCATCCACACTTCAAGACCATCCAAGGGTCCCCAACGCGATATAGCGCGTCTCGGACCCTACCCTTTCGCGACCCTCGATTATACCCGATCCGGGTGTGGAGTGTTCAACTCTTGGCCGGCCGTGACGTCGCAGTGTGCGATGTAAGATCCTGGCGGCCTTTCGCGGCCGCCCGCTGGGATTTCCAGTACGTATCCCCCAAGCCGCTGTGGTCAACGCAGGCCAAGGCCATCATCGCTTCGGCGTTGGACTTGTCCCATCGCATGCCGGGTCCTTTGAGCCGATCCGTCAGTGTGCCGCACAGCAACTCGGTAGGGCCGGAACCGCAATCATAGCCCCGTTGCCGGAACCTCGGGTAGTCCGTCATCGCCACCCGCTTGACGAGAAAGTCGCGTAGAGATTCCAGCGCCTCATGCTTGGCGCCGGTGCGATGATGCCGCCGATACGAACCCAGCCGATCCCGCAACACCAGCGCGCCGTGCTCCCACACGCAGCCCATCATCTCCTCCCGCCATGGCACGGCCTTCGGTGTCCCCTCCCCGTAGAGCACATGGCTGGCCTCGACCACGTGGTCCCGCAAGTGACGGTAGTCCAGGATATGCTCATCCAGCATCGGCAGTTGTCGGCCGTATGGGTGGGCGATCCACTCGGCGCCATCCGACAGGGCGTACTTGATCTTCGCCTGGGCCAGATGAAGACGCCGCGCCTCCCGACGCATCAGGTGGCCGAGAGCTTCGTGGTCGCCGCGGGTGGCCACGACATGGCAGTGGGACTGGTCCGGATCGTAGAACGTCACCAGCTTGAACTCCTGGTACGGCCCGTCGCTGCCCAGCGTGGGCCGGCCCACATTTGCCGTCGAGGATCGCCCTTGCTCGGCCCGTTTCGCCGACTCGGTCTGACGACGCTTCTGTTTCTGCTCTTCCGTCACCAGCGGGACCATCACCCCGTCGGCCCCGGTAATCACCGTCTGGGCGGTGCACTCGGCCGCCGTGAAGGCCGGGAGTAACAACCCCTTTTGCTGGGCCGTCAACACCGCCCGCCCTTGGTTCTCCACCACCTCCCTCAGACTGCGGCCCGCCAGGGACAACTGGGCCGTCCGTTGCAGGTTGTCGCTGGCCACCTCGAAGGAGCAGTGCAACGCCTCCCGACAGCACATCTCCCGAACACCCGGACTGACGCGATGCTCCGTCAGGCCCAGCCACTGATCGGTCGGAATGACGGTCCCGCTCTGCGCCGACCAGTAGACCGTCCTACGCACGTTCAGACGCCCGTTCACCGTCAGATGGGTGGTCTGCTGCGGGCCCTTGTTCTGGAGCCCTGCGGGCCGAGGGGAAGAAGCCTCCTGCTGGCTCTGCAGAAGGCGGATCGCCTGGGCGTACGCCCGTTCGCGAAATTGGGCCTG
>JAPLMX010000041.1 GCA_026386805.1 Phycisphaerae bacterium
CGCCGACGACGATCTTGGCCTTGCGATGGTTGGAGGCCAGGATGTGCGGCGTTGAGAGGATGTTCACACCCGATTGCTTCTCCATCGCCTGGAGAATCGCCCCGATCTTGGCGGTCCCCCCGACGGACTTCCAGGCCCCGATGGAAAGTCCCTCCGCCGTACCGTTGAGGAAGTTCACCCGCGGCCCGAGGTTGGTCGCCCCGAAGCCTCGCACGCCGTCCGGCACGGCACTATCGAACGTGGCCCAATCGACCCCGATCTCCCGCAGCGATTCATCGCTGATTTCCAGGATGAGCATCTCGACCAGGACCTGCTCGCGCACGATATCGAGCTTCTCGATGATCTTGGAGATCACCTCGAAGTCCGAGGGCGGGGCGACAATCACCAGGGCGTTCGTACTGCCGTCGGGGGTGATCTGGATCTGCCGCGGGGTCGCAGGCACCGCTCCGGCCAGCCTCATCGTGGTCAGGGCCCGTTCGAGCGAGCGAGACACCTCGTTGGCATCGGCGTTCTTGAGATAGACCACGTGGACGTTGTCCGTGCCGACCGGACGCTCGATGTCGAGCTGCCGGACCAATTCGATAACGGTCTGGGCGTCCTGCTCGGTAGCGATGACAATGAGCGAGTTGGTTCTGTCGTCCGACAGGACCCGGGGACCGTTTCCCACGGCCGGGACGGCCTGAATGCGGCCCGTTGGCGGACCGGCCGTCTTGCTCTTTTCCAGAATCTTCAGGACCTGTTCGCTCATCACCTGGGCCGAGGCGTGGGCCAGGGGGAACAACAGGACCTTCTCCTTGGAACCCTCCACGTCGAGCTGCCCAATCACCTGGGCGATATGGTTGATATTGGCCGAAGTGTCCGTAATCATCAGGGAGTTCGTCCGGGGATAAATCGCGATCTGGGCCCCGGGCGACAGGATCGGCGTAACGATCTCGCTGATCTCTGCCGCATCGGCGTACTTGAGTGGGATGATCTGGCGGACGATCATATCGGTCTTGGGAATGCCTGCTGGGGCGGACCCAACACGCACCTGGGAGTGGTTCTTGGTCGCCTCGGCCTTGGAGACGATCTTGACGGCGTTGTCCATCTCGATCGTCGCATAGCCGTGTACGTCCAGAATGGACTGCAGGAACGAGTAGATGTCGCCCAGGCGAATGGGCGTCGGCGACATGACCGTGACCGTGCCGGTGACGCTGTCGTGCGGGATGAAGTTGATGCCGGTGATCTCGCCGATGGTCTTGAGCACGGTCCGAATCTCGACATTGTCGAAGTTGACGCAGATCAGCTCGTTGGGGTCCCCCGTCGCGCCCGGTTGCAGAAGGGGCGTCTTGACCCCTGGAGCGGGGGCAACCGACGGCTTGCCCTCCCCGGCGGTTCTCTGGCCGCCCTGTGCGTCACGGGTGGTGATCGCCACCAGCGTACACATTCCCAGGATGAACATGATCGGAACGACCCTGTCATGGCGAAGCTCGACGGGAACGTTGTTCTGGGGCCGTGAGGTTTGGTCCTGCCTTGTCTTCAAGGTGCCTTCCTTTATGTTACAAATCGAATGACAAGTCTTTGCTCTTGCCGTCACGCAGAAGCTGAATACTCAGTTTCGACTGCGTCTTGGCCTTCATGAGAACCTGAAATGCCTTTTGCTTGCTGTTCAGTGGTTGCCCGTTGACGCTCTGAACGATGTCGCCGTTCTGGAGACCGAGCGCTTGGGCCATCGGGATCTGGTCCAAGCCGCCAATTCTCAGTCCTTCGGTTCGATTGTTCTTCACATAGGGTTCGATCGTGGCCTTGCGAAAAACCTCCGTCACATATCCTGCTCGGGCCGAAGGAGAGACCGCCTGTGTGCTTGGGGCGTCGGGGGGAACCGGCTCTCTCGCATTCTTCAGCTTGTCCTTACCCGGATCGCTCTTGTTGTTGCCGGTCGCACCGCTTTGCAGCCTCAATACCCGGTCTCGGCCCTCACATCGCAGAACGACGGTGTCCCGCTCGATGGCCTCCACGGTGGCCGCGGCGACGGTATCTCCGATCCTGTACACGCCGGTCGTGTTGCTCTTGACATTCTGGATGTTGACGCGTGAGACTGCAGGACCGCCTGCGATGGTTCCCACCAGTCGCAGTCCCAGTTCTTCCGCCGAAGGCGTGGAGTCGAGCGTCTTCGAACCACTGGAGACCGAGGGAGGATTGCTTGTGCCGTTGGCTTCAGCAAACAGGTTCCTCCGGACGATCTCCGTATAATCCGAAGGCGAACGGGCTTCCGGCGGCGGAGGCACTGTGTCGGTCATGCGTTTGTCCCCGGAGGCGGTACGAGGGCCGAGGGCCGTGCCGAGATGCAGGTGGCTTGTGACCACCTCGAAGCCGACGTACGCCAGGACCCCAACGAGTGCGGCCTTGATTGCCCAGAGGAGTTTCACAATGCGTTTTTCATCCATTCTGCTGCCTGCCATTACAGACTTCATTCCCGGGATTGTATCGTCTCGATGTGGTTGGCACTTGATCCGGGGCGGGATCGAGATGAAGGCCTCTGGCATGTAGGAGGGTTTGGGAAAGCATCGGAAACCGCTTCTAACAGACCTGCGTGCACCAGCCATTGTGAAAAGGACCGATAAGTCTCTCTCTGCCACAACTGTGCCCTCGAATTGCTTGCCGCGATCAATCAAGCTTCACGAATGCTCGGCTTGGCGCGGAGAAGAGTTGCGGATTTGCCCCGAGATCGGCTTGTGGATCGCATCGGAAGTGAAGTCCGAATTCCGCTGGGGGCCCAGAGGGCAGCCCGAATCCTTGGATTAAACACGCCCATCGCATCTTGACCAAATTCCCGCCGAGGCCTGATTCATCCGTTTTGTGCGAGGTTGGGTTGCTTACACCTCCGCGTGGTTCAGACAAAGTCCTGGCGCATCCATAAGGGATTTCCCGATATGAAAAGGGGCGCTAAGCCGGATGGAAGAAGCAGAGATCCCCCGATTTTTCGAAAAATACGCCTCGAATATCATCTTGCCACGTAATTGCTTGGGCGCGGATCGCAATGAACGATACGGAACTATTGAAGCGTCATGCAGCAAGCTGGGAAGGAGCCTTCCAGGAGTTTGTCAGTCGGCACAAGGGCAGCGTACGGGGGTCTCCAGGACGTTCCTGGTCCAGTTGCGGACCTCGGCTGCAAAATGGTCATAACAGTCTGTTAAAGAAAGACTTGCGCGAAATTGACGTCATCATCTCGAAGCGGAGTGTATCCGAAAAAAGTCCGAAAAATACGTATATGTACTTATTGACGCCCTCGGCGGATTCGGGTAACATAACCTAGTGCTCCATTACTCGTGATGCGATGAATATTTTCCGGTCTCTTTGCCGATGGGATAACCAGACCCAGGTAAGGAGACCTACCATGAAAAAGAAGTACATCGTGACGCTGACGGAAGAGGAGCGACAGATGTTGCAGG
>JAPLMX010000258.1 GCA_026386805.1 Phycisphaerae bacterium
GTTCGTCGATCTGCTCGGCACCTGGCAGCACTGCACTTTCCCGGTGGATTTCTTGGACGAGAAGGCTTTTAAGGAAGGTCTCGGCTTCGACGGCTCTTCGATCCGCGGCTGGAAGCCGATCCATCAGTCGGACATGATGGCCGTCCCGGACCTGACGACCGTGGTGATGGACCCGTTCTTCGCCAAGCCCACGCTGAGCGTACTGGCCGACGTTCTCGACCCGCTCACGCGCGAAGAGTACAACCGCGACCCCCGAAATATCGCCAAGAAAGCCGCGGAATTTGTGAAGAAGACCGGCGTGGCGGATACCGCGTATTACGGGCCGGAGCCGGAGTTCTTCATCTTCGACGAAGTTCGCTACGAGCAGAACCAGCATACCGGGATGTACTCGATCGATTCGGCGGAAGGGTCCTGGAATACGGCCCGCTTTGAAGAGCCCAACCTGGGATACAAGCCGTCGTACAAAGGCGGGTATTTCCCCGTCAGCCCGACCGATACCCAGCAGGACATCCGCACCGAGATGGTCCAGGAAATGCGGAAGGTCGGGATTGTGGTCGAGAAGCACCATCACGAAGTGGCCACGGGCGGACAAGCCGAGATCGACATGCTTTACGCCCCGCTCGTCGAGCAGGCCGACAAGCTGATGTGGTATAAATACATCGTTAAGAACGTGGCCAAGCGTTATGGCAAGACGGCGACGTTTATGCCGAAGCCCATTTTCCAGGACAACGGCTCGGGGATGCACACGCACTTCTCGCTCTGGAAGAACGGCAAAAACCTGTTTGCCGGAAAGGGGTACGCGGGCCTGTCGGACTTGGGACTGCACGCCATCGCCGGGCTGATTCACCACGCGCCCGCCATTCTGGCCTTCGCCGCGCCGACGACCAACTCCTATCGGCGGTTGGTGCCGGGCTTCGAGGCGCCGGTGAACCTGTGCATGTCGGCACGAAACCGCTCGGCGGCCTGCCGCATCCCGATGTATTCCCCGAGCGACAAAGCGAAACGCGTCGAGTTCCGCTGCCCGGACCCGAGCTGCAACGGCTACCTTACGTTCTCCGCGATGCTGATGGCCGCGCTCGACGGCATCAAACACAAGATGGACCCAGGCAAGCCGATGGACGTGGATGTGTATGAGCTGTCCAAGGAAGAGCTGGCCAATACCAAGCAGGCGCCCGGCTCCCTGGCCCAAGCCATTGCGGCGCTCAAGAAGGACCATGAATTCCTCATCGATGGCGGCGTCTTTACCGAGGACCTCATCGAGACGTGGATTCAGTGGAAACAGGAAAGGGAAATCGATGAAATGGCGCTGCGGCCGCATCCGCATGAGTTCCATCTCTATTATGACAGTTAGTAGGCCCGTTTCAACGTTGGGGGCCCTGAGGGCCCGGTTGAGTACGCCAAGAGTGTTCGCTGCACGCAATGTGCAGTAGGCATTGGGTTGTGGGTGAGGCTTGTTGGGTTCCCAAACGCGACGTGTCGCGTTTGGGGTCCCGTTGCTGCCGGCGGATTCTGCTGGGGATTGCCGAACGGTGCAAGCCTCGCCCCGTTTTGGGGGGTGCCGGTTAAGCAAGCTACATTTTTGTAGACGTGACGATCTCCTCATTCTGCCGATCAGGCTTTGATAAGAATCCCCACAGCTGTTATAAGTGGTAGACATCCCGCCGATCCCGGGAGCCGGCGCGACGCCGTGGGCGTACTGCGCAGGATACCCTAGTGCCCCGCACGAGGGGGCGATAGTTGGGATAAGCTCAAGATCCAGGAACAAATGACTAATTCGACAACAACTGAGGAGTCTGGCATGTCCGGCAGTGTAACAGGTGTATTCGGTCGCAACGCCTTCAATGAAGCGACCATGCGGGAGTGTCTGCCGAAGAACGTATTTCAATCTCTCAAGAGGACCCTGGACGGCGAGCAGCCGCTCGATCCAGCCACGGCCGACGTGATTGCCAATGCCATGAAGGATTGGGCCATTGCCAAAGGGGCCACGCACTTTTGCCACTGGTTCCAGCCGATGACCGGCTTGACGGCGGAGAAGCATGACGCCTTCATCTCGCCGACGAAGGACGGCCGGACCATTCTTGAATTCAGCGGCCGGGAGCTGACGCAGGGGGAGCCGGACGCCTCATCCTTTCCCTCCGGCGGTCTGCGCGCCACGTTCGAGGCGCGCGGCTACACCGCCTGGGATTGCACGTCGCCGGTTTTCGTCAAGGAGGACGGCAAGAATATCACGCTCTATATCCCCAGCGCGTTCTGCTCGTACAGGGGCGAGGCCCTGGACAAAAAGACGCCGCTGCTGCGGTCCATGGATGCGCTCAGCCGGCAGGCGGTTCGCGTGCTCCGGGCCTTGGGCAATACGACCGTCAAGCGGGTGATCCCCACGATGGGGCCCGAGCAGGAGTATTTCCTGATCGATCAATCGTTCTGCGCGAAGCGCCTCGACCTGCTCCTGGCCGGCCGGACGCTTTTTGGGGCCAAGCCGCCACGCGGACAGGAGATGGAGGATCACTACTTCGGCTCTCTGCACGAGCGGGTCGCCAACTTCATGAACGAGACCAACAACGAGCTGTGGAAGCTCGGCGTGACCGCCAAGACACAGCACAACGAAGTCGCCCCGGCTCAGTACGAGTTGGCCCCGGTCTTCTCGACGGTCAACGTCGCGGCCGACCACAACCAGTTGACGATGGACACGCTGCAGAAGGTCGCGCGCCGCCACGGGTTCGTCTGCCTGCTGCATGAGAAGCCCTTCGCGGGCGTCAACGGCTCGGGCAAGCACAACAACTGGAGCATGGCCACCGATGCGGGCGCCAATCTCCTCAATCCCGGCGAAACGCCCCACGACAACATGGTCTTTCTGATCATGCTTTGCGCGGTCGTTCGGGCCGTGGACCAGTATGCGACGTTGCTTCGGGCCAGTGTGGCCAACGCCGGCAACGACCATCGGCTGGGCGCCAATGAGGCCCCGCCGGCCATCGTGTCGGTCTTCCTCGGCGAGCAATTGACGGACATCTTCGAGCAATTGGCCAAGGGCACTGCCAAGAGCAGCCGACACGGTGGCACCCTGAAGCTCGGCGTCTCGACGTTGCCCCAGTTGCCCAAGGACAGCACCGACCGCAACCGCACCTCGCCGTTCGCCTTCACCGGCAACAAGTTCGAGTTCCGCATGGTCGGCTCGTCGCAATCCGTTTCCGGACCGAGCTTTACGCTCAATACGATCGTGGCGGATGCTCTCAGCGATATCGCCGACGAACTGGAGAAAGCCAGCGACGTTCCGGCCACGGCTCAGAAGATCCTGCTGGACATCGTTACCCAGCACGCCCGCGTCGTGTTCAATGGCGACAATTACTCCGAGGAGTGGGCGGCCGAAGCCGCTCGGCGCGGACTGCCGAATATCCGCTCGACCGTCGAGGCGCTCAAGACGATCCCTTCGAAGGAGAATTTCGCGCTGTTCACCAAGCACGGCGTCCTCTCGGAGACCGAGCTGCGGGCCCGCACGGAGATCCTTCTCGAGGCCTACAGCCGGCAGATCAACGTCGAGGCCCAGACGATGCTGAATATGGCCCGGCGTCAGATCTTGCCCGTCTGCTGCGAATACTCCGCCAAGCTGGGCCAAGCCGTCACGGCCGTATCCGCCGCCGGTGCCAGGGCGGACACCCAGACCAGGCTGCTCAAACGCGTCTGCGACCTGATCGGGGCGCTCGAAACGAATATCGAAGCCCTGGACAAAGCACGTGCCAAGGCGGCGGGAATCAAGGGGCACGAGCATCAGGCGGACAGCTACCGCAGTGACGTCGTCCCCGCGATGCAGGCCCTGCGGACGACGGCCGACGAGCTGGAAACCATCGTCGATGCCAGGCTCTGGCCGCTGCCGACTTATGCCGAGATGCTGTTTGTGCGTTGATCCCATGCCCGGCGAAAAATGTTAAAAAAAAACTTGGTTGCTCGTTGACAAGGGGCCGAGAATATCATAGAATACGAAGGCCTCATGGTGGAGGCTTCGCACTGGCTATGGGATCACACGATGTTCCTGGGCAGGCATGCGTTTGTGCGCATGATTCGTGTAACCGGCCCTCATGGGGCTGAAAGAGACAAGTGCGGAAGTAACGCAGGAGGGTCCTTGTCGAGAAATCCAAGGAAGGGCTATGGTTGTTCCATCCAAACAACCATCTGAACGTCATCGGGAAAGGAGGTCAGACAAGAGGACAGGTCTTCTTGTAGGAAGTGACAGAATCGTGGTGTGGTTCGCGCGCTCGCTCATTCGTGCGACGCCATTCTGGGCCGCGGGGTGAACCGACGGATGGCACCATCAAAACATGTTTGTAGAAGAAAGGGGAAGTGTAAGATGAGAAGATCGGTTGTGATATGTTTGATGGCGAGCATTTTGCTTGCCATGAGTACAGTTGCATTCGCTGTGTCCGTGACTGTGACCGTGTCATCGGGGGATGTTTCGTACGACAACACGGTGTCGTCCGTCACCAAGAGTGGTGCAACGATCACGTGGCTCCAGCCGTACACGTTCGCGCCGGATCAAAATGAACCGGATCCCGTGGCTCTTGGGTACCCCGAGGGTGGTACTCTCCAGCTTGTGTCCGAGATCACCAGTGCCAAGCTGACGATTGTGGCCAATGAGATCTCCCCCATTTCCGGCTACGGCCCCAATCCGGAGCTGGACTCCGTATCGAAAGGCGCCAGCAAGAGCGGGCCCTGGACCGCCATCGTACCGCCAGGCCCCGTGTACCTGACCGCGGCTTCGTGGCAGTCGGGGGACAGCACGACGGTCATTACCCTGTCGGACGCCAATGACTGGTTGAGCGGGACCGACGGGTACTACACGCAGGTTGTGCTGACCGATTATCCGGCGAACCAGGGCGATACGGTGAAGTCGGCCCGGTTGGAGGTGACGACTCATTATGCGTACACGTATACGTATACGACGAAGAAGGTCATCTTCGTCTCGGCGCAGCACGCCTCCACGGCGGACGCCAACGTGCCCAGTGATCAGGGCTTTGTCGATCTGCTCCGCGATGCCTACTATGTGGTGGATTACATGGCGGGAGATGCTGCCGGGACCAGTTATTGGGCGACCCTGGATCCCAACCAACTGGCGGACCTGAATGCGGCGGACCTCGTCATCATCAGTCGCGACACCTCCAGTGTCGACATGGGCACCGATGCCAATGAAATCGCCGCTTGGAGCAGCCTGAAGGCCCCGGTGATGCTGTTGAACTCGTACGTCGCCGGCAGCAACTGCTGGCAGTGGTTTGGCACCGAAGACGAGGATGCTCGCCAGCCCTACTACAAGATCGCGGCCCTTGACAAGGCGAGTTCGGTTTTCGCGTCCATCAAGTTCACTGAGAAGTATGTGCCGATCGTTCCGGTCGTGCCGGTTGTTCCGGTCGTGCCTGTTGTGCCGGTCGATGTCAATGTGCCGGCCGATGTCCACGTACCGGCCGACGCCAACGCTGTGCCGCCGGTCGATGTCAATGTGCCGGCCGATGTTAATGTGCCGGCCGATGTCCACGTACCGGCCGATGCCAACGCCGTGCCGCCGGCTGATGCCAACGCTGTGCCGGCTGATGCCAATGATGTAGTGATCGATGCCGCCGAGGAGGCAGTGGTCGATGCCAACGATATGGTTCAGTGGTACGATCCGGATGTGGCCAGCGGGTATGCGAGCTTCATTCAGACGGCCGATGCCGGCAACGGCAAAATCCTGGCCGTTGTGCCTGAGACCGGCACGATCCTGATCGCCACGTGGGCTGCGGGCACGCCGTTCTACGCGACCTCGTCCCAGATTCCGGCCGGGCCCCGCATGTTCTTCAATGCCGGTACCCAGCGGATCCCGGACGAGATGACGGGTTGGGGCGACATGAACCTCAATGCGGTCGGCCAGAATATCTTCCTCAACGCGATTGCCTACATGATGGAGCCGGCCCCTGTCGTCGAGCCAGCCCCCGTTGTCGAGCCGGCCCCCGTCGAGGAGCCCAAGACCGAGGGCGTCGCCGGCGAGTGATCGACGGCTGGAATGGAGAAGGCGTTGTCGGTACGTCGGCCGTCGATATTCCGGGCCGGGCCTGCGATAGTGCCGTGACGGAGAACGGCAAACCGTGGATCGGTTGGGACGGCGTGTGGCTGACGGTCAAGTGAGCCGGCGTTTTCAACCGGACTGACAATGCAGCAGTAGTCTCGGGCCTGCGCCCATTCGGGGTGCAGGCCCATTTTCTATCCAGCGGGCGAGGCGGCCAGAGGGAAGTGATGGCGGATTGATGATTGCGGATTCGCGGGGAGTTGGTGGTCCGCAGCCCACGGGTGACCCTTGCGTGCGACCGGTATGATGCTATAATGCCTTCCATGGCGGAAGTGGATCTGAACAGGGTGGTTCGCCAGCACCTGGAAATGGAAGGCTTCTTCACGGGCTTTGCAATACGAGGCAAGACCGCTGTGCCTGAGGACTCCGCGCCCAGGGCCGGTTCTCAGGGTGCAGTTGCGTCGTCCGCGACTGTGGCCCAGGATTCTAATCCGCCATCCGCCATCCGCCATCCGCCATCGACAATGGATGCGGGCAAGGAGCTGGCGGCGGTCGCCGCCGAGGTGGGGCAGTGCCGCAAGTGCCCGTTGGGGTCGATTCGGAAAAATCCCGTCCCCGGCGAGGGCCATCCGAAGGCCCGGATCATGTTCGTCGGCGAGGCCCCGGGGGCCGATGAAGATGCCCAGGGCCGGCCGTTCGTCGGCAGGGCGGGCCAGCTCCTGGACAAGATCATCGCCGCCTGCGGCCTGCGGCGCGAGGAGGTCTTCATCGGCAACATCTTGAAATGCCGGCCCCCTGAGAACCGCGAGCCCCGGCCCGACGAGATCATCAACTGCCTGCCCTACCTGCAAAGGCAGATCGAGACTATTAACCCCGACATCCTCGTGGCCCTGGGGGGCCATGCGGCCAAGACCCTCCTGAATACGGTCAGGCCGATCGGGCAACTGCGGGGCCAGTTCCACGAGTATTGTAGCGGGATCGGCCGGCCCCCCATCAAGCTGATGGCCACCTTCCATCCCGCCTATCTGCTGCGCAACTACAGCGAGCAGAACCGCCGCTACGTCTGGGAGGACATGAAGAAAGTCCTCGTTGAGCTGGGCCTGCCGGTTCCGGAGCGCAAGGGTTCGCAAACGCAATGAGCCGCGTTGGGGGCCCCAACAGAAGGTGACGCTGGGCCGGCCCTGCGGCGCATCATTTCCGCAAAAATTCGCTTGGAAGCCCCACTTTTCACGTAATGTAGTCGCATTCTGTGCGTCTGTAGACACAGATAGTGTGAGAAGATCCCGGCCGGGGACATAGTCCGGCTGCGCGAGAATATCCTGTATTGACCATCGTTTTCGGCTATAGATTATGGTGAGGTTTGGCACATCGTGCGGAGGCAGGGATTCCCGTTGCTGCTCCTGTGGATCGTGTGGCCTGGTGGAGTTTTGCGGAACTCTACGGATTGACTCGGAAAGGGCGAAAAAATGAAGAAAGTCATGGTTGCGGGCCTCGTTGCGCTGTGTGCGGTGGCGGTCACGGGTTCGGCGGCGGTCCGGAAAGTGCCGAGCCAATACCCGCGCATTCAGTCGGCGATCGACGCTGCGGAAAACGGCGATACCGTCCTTGTGGCCCCAGGCGTGTACTATGAGACGATCAATTTCGGGGGCAGGGACATCATGGTCACCAGCACGGACCCGAACGACCCCAAGATCGTGGGCTACACGATCATCAACGCGGATGGCGATGGGACGACGGTGACCTTCGAGAATGGCGAGACCCAGGCCGCCGTGCTCACCGGCTTCACGATCACCGGCGGTTTTGGCACCCTCGACAACGAAGTAGTGGGCGCTAATACGTACAAGCTCTTTTGGGGGGCCGGCATCTACTGCAAGAACGCCTCGCCCACGATCATCCGCAACGTCATCGTCAACAATCGGGCCCCGGTCAACCTGACCAGCACCGTCATCACGGAAGACATGCTGTCCTATGGCGGTGGGATCGTCTGCTTCAATTCCAGCGCGGTCATTACCCACAACATCATCAAGGGCAACTATGCCTATGCCGGCGGCGGCGTGATGACGTACATCGGCAACGCCAAGGTCGCGAACAATCTGATTTACGACAACTCGGCGGTTGTCGGCGGCGGCGTGGTGATGATCCAGGGGCAACTGATCAACAATACCATTGTTGCCAATAATGCGGGTTCGGACGACCTGGGGGGGCAAGGGGGGAACGTCTACCTTGTGTTTGACCCCAGTTTCGAGAACTGCTTTATATGGAACAACGTCATCTGCAATGCCACCACGGGCGGCGGCATCGTTTGGGAAAGCGGTGACCCGCAGCCGGATGCCATCATGTACAACGACGTGTGGAACAATATTCCGGGTAACTACGCGTTCCTGGACTCCGCGAGTACGGCCGGCATGGTTTGGGACGGTCCCAACAACAAGACCGGGATCGCAGGAAACATCTCCGTGGACCCCCTGTTCGCGAATCCCCTCAACAAGGACTACCATCTGACCGTCGATTCCCTGTGCATCAACGCCGGGAATCCGGACCTCGTCGTGGCACCGGGTGAGCGGGACATCGACCACGCTGCCAGGGTTTACGCTTCGCGCATCGATATCGGGGCGGATGAGTATGTCGGCTACGTCAAGCCGGCCGCGGACGCCGGGGCGGACCGGCATGTCCTTGGGCCGCTCGAATTGGTGACTCTCGATGGAGGGCGAAGCTTCTTCTACGATCCCTGTGGTGTCAAGATCTACCGCTGGTCTCAGGTCAGCGGGCCGCCGGCGGTCCTGAACGACCCCAACGGCGCCAAGCCGACGTTCACGCCCGCCGTGGAAGGGGAGTATGTCTTCCAACTGGTCGTAGCCGACAATCGATACGCCAGTGGGGCGGACAAGGTCCTTGTTCTCGTCGCCGCCAACCAGCCTCCGGTGGCCGATGCGGGGCCGGACAAGGCGTGGAAGGCGCCGGGCTTGGTGACTCTGGATGGTACAGACTCGTTCGACCCGGACAAAGTCGATCGCCTGAGCTATCAGTGGATGCAGGTGGAGGGATCGCCGGTCCTATTGCGCGACGCGAACACGGCCAAGCCTGCCTTCTCGCTGGGAGCGGAGGGGGTCTATGGGTTCGAGTTGGTGGTGAGCGATGGGTTCGCGCAGAGCGCGCCGAGCCGGGTCCAGTGTGTCGGTGTCACTGTCACGGCAACGGGCAAGCAGATCCCGGCGACGCAGTTGGCTAGTAACGCATACTATCCGGACGTGTCCGGCACGAATGCCGTGTACTCCAGCCCCGGCCAGATGTCGATCTATGATGCCAAAATCACCTGCCAGGATCTGGTGAGCGGCAGGACGGAGATCTTCGGGACTTCCGGCATCAACCTGCAACCGAAAATCGACGGCCATCTCGTCGTCTGGTCCGGCGGTGTCACCTACCAGGGCTCTGTCCCGGACTGCACCAGCGTTCTCGTCCGAAATCTTGCGACCGGCGTTCAGCGGGAGCTGCGAAGCCGCAGCAACACCAGCTCCTACAGTCATCCGGCGGTCTCGGGCAGCAGGGTCGTGTGGGTGCAGCATCTCGGTATCGACAAGAACGTGCTCGCGAGCTGGTCCAACATGCCGTACGACATCTGCGGCGCCGACGTGGGCAATTTGGACAAGCCGGTCTATTTCACCATCGCCACGGGTGTAGGCAAACGCGACCCGTACCCCTACAGGAGTCCTGGCGTGGACTTTGACCACGTCGTCGATATCTCCGGCAACATCGTTGTATGGGAGGGCAACGGCAACATCTATGCCGCCGATCTCTCCGATCTGGACCACATCAAGATCACTACCGTGTGCGACCACCCGGCGCGTCAGTACGATCCGGCCATCTCGGGTCGCCTCGTGGTTTGGACTGACGAGCGCAACGATCGCGGCGATATCTATGGGGCCGATCTCTCCGATTGGGAGCACATACGGCAGTTCCAGGTGGCCAAGGCCCCTGGGATGCAAAGCCAGCCGATGATCGATGGATGCCACATTGTCTTCACGGATGGCGGTCTGACAGGCGGCCAAATCCAGTTGGCCTGTGTGACGCGTCAGTACGGCGTCCTGAACGTCACGATTCCGACCTACACGTATGGGGCCATTCCGACGCTGGACGGCACGACGCTCCTCTGGACGGCCACCTACGGGGGTTATGTGCAGGGACAGGCGCTCCGGTTCAGTTATTCGGTCCCTGACGGCCGGGTGCAGAGCATCCAGACGGGCCAACGAACGAGCCAACGATACGATTACATTCAACATGCGATCTGCGATGCGAGTGACGGCGATCAGATCGTCGTCAGTCCGGACCGCTATGAGGAGAAGATCAGTTTCGCCGGCAAGAGCGTGACGGTTCGCTCGACCGACCCGAATGACCCGGCCATGGTGGAAGGCACGGTTCTCACCAGCACCGGCAGCCCGGTGAGCTTCACGGAGGCGGAAGGGGCCGGAAGTGTCCTGAGCGGCTTCACAATCGAGGGTGGCAACCAGGGCATCCTCGGCAACGCCGCATCGCCCACGATCATGCAGTGCACGATCCGAGGCAGCCGGGAGGCGGGCGTGAGGATCATTGGCCAAGCGAGTCCGGTGATCGCAGGCTGCCGGATTGTGGCCAACGGGGCCGCCGGCATTGAGATGTCCGCCGTTGGCGAGGGCCGGGCGGTCAGACAAGGTGAGGTGACGCTCCGCAATTGCATCATTGCGGCCAACGGCGCCCAGGGCGTTCACGGCGGAAAGCCGAAGCTGATCAACTGCACGGTGGTGGAAAACGCAGGAGCCGGCGTCAGTGCCGTCTTGCCGTCGATTGCGAATTCGATTCTGTACTTCAACGACCGAAACGCCAAAGGAATTCAGATCGAAGGCACTCACGCCAACGTTACCTATTCGGATGTCCAGGGCGGCTGGGAAGGAGATGGCAATATCGACGCCGATCCGCTGTTTGCTGCATGGGGGCGGTGGAGCGACCCCAGTGGCGCCACCAGTCAAGTTCCCGCCTTGAACGGCCGTCTGGGATGGGTGGCCGGGGACTACCATCTCAAGAGCCAGGGCTGGCGCTGGAATCCAAAGGATGCATCGTGGGTATCGGACAACGTGACCAGCCCGTGCATCGACGCGGGCAACCCCGCGTCGGCCCTGCTTAGCGAGCCTCTGACGTCGCCGATAGATTCAACGGCAGCGGTCGTCAACACGCGAATCGACATGGGAGCCTACGGCGGAACGCTTGAAGCCAGCCTGGCACGGTCGAATCCGTAGACACCCGAGCGTACCAGTCCGCAAGCACCGCATGATGGGTGCATAGTAGCACGGGGTGGTATCGTCAACGCCTGTGTTCAGCCTTGGCGATGCCACCCCCGGTAATTTGGACGGCTATCCGACATGGTCTGCGATTGATCGTTGTGCCGTGTCTCTGTCAGCCCTTCGACGTTTCTCTCTCCCACCGGCCGCGAAGAAACTCGGAGACTGAGGACGACAGAGTCTGCACCGGGCGAGTGTCTCTCGCAGTCCGTGCGCGACCGCAGCAGACAATCAGAATTGCCCGCTTTGGCGGAGCATTTCCTCAAGCCGCTGTGGCTCGCCGGATTTCATGTGGTAGCTGTGCTCCGCGTCGGGGAATTGTCCGGCCTTCACTTCTTCGGCATACCTCTGAAACGCCTCGACGAAGCGGGCACCCAGGTTGCCGAAAGCCTTGGCGAACTTCGGCGGATGGCCGGAGGAAAGCCCCAGGATGTCGGGGGCGATGAGAATCTGCCCGTCGCAGCCAGGGCCTGAGCCGCAACTGATCACGGGCACCTTGGACCTCGTCGTGATAACTTGGGCAACCTCGGCGGCCGTCCCTTCGATAAGAAGGGCGCTCGCACCGGCCGCGATCATCCGATCGGCCAAATTGATGAGGGCTATGGCATCCTCCGCCGTGGTCGCCTCGGCGTGGAATCGACCCACTTCCGTAATCCTCTGAGGCAGAATCCCAAGGTGCGCCATGACCGGAATGCCGGCGTCACTGACGGCCTTGACCGTATCGAGGTATGCCGCCGTCGCCTCGATCTTCACCATCTGGGCGTCGGCCTCCGTCAGGAAACGTCCGGCGTTTCGGATCGCCTGAGCGAGGCTTAGGTGGTAAGATAGAAAAGGCATGTCTGCCACGAGATAGGCATTTGGGGTGGCTCGGTGGACGGCGGCGGTGATGGCGACCATGAAATCCATCGTTACGGGCAGCGTCGAGTCGAATCCCAGCACCATCTGGGCGGCGGAGTCGCCGACAAGGATCATGTCCACCGGGGTCTGGGATACGAGACAGGCCGTGGTGTAGTCGTAGCAACTCACGGCGGCGATGGGACGCCGCTGTTGCTTGGCTGCCAGCAGATCCGCAATTGTGATTCGGTCGTTCATCTTCGATCGGTTCCTTGGGAATTAACAGCTTTCCAGTTAGGACCGCAGAACCTAACTCTCGACTTCTTCGTAAAATAACTAAGTTAAAGGTCGAAAATACGACTATTGTGGGGCGGATCGACAAAAAAGTCGAAGATGCGAGAGTTTAACACTTGAATTCCGGCGGGAAAAGCATAATTGTTGTTGCAAGTCAGAATTTCGCTAAAGATTCTGCCCGCTTTTCTACGATGTAGGATGTGGAGAGCTTTGGGAGGACCAAAGCCTTTTTGAAGGTCAACAAATAGCTTTTCATCACCCTCCTCCGAAGCCAGATTCTTTTGGGAATCTGGCTTTTTTTATGGCCTCTCCGGTGTGGGGGTAGTGAGGCGGGGCTGGGTGGGTTGTTTGACTATCCGCTGCTGCGTCAACTCATATTGACATAGTCGATGTGGGGCGATTCATCCGGCAGGGCATGGTGGTTGTGCCTGACCGCAAGTTCGTATACGATTCCCCGGACCGGTCGTGCGTGCGGCCGGTCCGAAATCCGGTGGCAGGTGAAGTATTGTGGAGTACGGGCAAATGGTTCCTCAGATCGCACTATCGAAACATGGTCCCGATGTGTCCCGAATCGTCCAGGGTGTCTGGCGTCTGGCCCAGTGGAACAAGAGCAGGCGGCAAATCGTCGATCTCATTAACGGCTGCCTGGAGCAGGGGATCACCACGTTCGACCATGCCGATATCTACGGCGACTACGCCTGCGAGGATTGCTTCGGATCGGCGTTTGCCGAATCCGGGGTCGCGCGTTCCGCGATCCAGCTCGTCACTAAGTGCGGCATCAAGTTGGTCTCGACAAAGAGGCCCCATCACAAGATCAAGTCCTACGACACGAGTTGTTCCCACATCATCGCGTCGGTGGAGAACTCGCTGAGATGCCTTCGCACGGACTACATCGACCTGCTGCTGATCCACCGCCCCGATCCCCTCGTAGATCCGCGGGAGGTCAACGAGGCATTCGTCAGGCTCCGGCAGTCGGGGAAGGTGCATACCTTCGGCGTCTCCAATTTCCTGCCTTCCCAGTTTGAGCTGCTGGCCTCAAAGGTGGACGTTCCGCTGGTCACGAATCAGATCGAATACTCCGTGATGAACCTGGACGCGCACGCCGACGGCAGTATCGATCTGTGTCAGAAGCTGGAGATTCGGCCGATGGCTTGGTCGCCCTTGGGGGGAGGCCGGCTGTTTCAGGACGATTCGAGCCGGGCCAAACGTCTGCGCAAGACCCTCACAAGGATCGGCCGGGATGTCGGCGGGGCCTCGATCGATCAAGTCGCCATTGCCTGGATTCTCAGGCACCCGGCCCAGTTCGTGCCGGTGCTGGGCACTGGGAATATGGATCGTATCCAAGGGACGGTGAAAGCGCTAGAGATCGAGCTGTCCGCGGAACAGTGGTTTGAAATCCGACGCGATTCACTCGGCCAGGACGTGCCGTAGCTCATGCCTTAATCAGTTGCGTCTCATAAAGGGCCTGATAGATGGGGCAGGTTCGCATGAGGTCCTCGTGCTGGCCCTGGGCGACGATCCTGCCCTCGTTCATCACGACGATCACGTCGGCCGCGATGACCGTGCTGAAGCGGTGCGCGATGATGAAGGTCGTGCGCCCCTGCATGATCTCCTCAATGGCCACGTGGATCTTGGCCTCGCTGTCGGCGTCGATCTGGCTGGTCGCCTCATCGAAAATGAGGATCGCCGGGTTTTTCAGGATGGCGCGGGCGATGACGATTCTCTGGAGCTGGCCGCCGCTGAGCCCGACGCCCTGTTCGCCGATCATCGCGTCGTAGCCCTTGGGGAGCCGGCAGATGAACTCGTGCGCATAGGCCCGTTGGGCGGCGGCGACGATCTCGTCGCGCATGGCCCCCGATCGGCCGTAGCCGATATTGGCGGCAATCGTGTCGTTGAAACTGATGACCTGCTGGGTCACCATGCCGATCTGATCGCGCAGGCTGCGCAGGGTGACGTCGCGGACATCGCAGCCGTCGATCAGGATGCGGCCGGCGTCCGGGTCGTAGAACCGCGGGAGCAGGTTCGCCAGGGTCGTCTTACCGGAGCCGTTGGGGCCGACGACAGCCACGTTATGGCCGGCTGTGACGACCAGGTTGATGCCGTCGAGCGCCGGGTGCACGGCACCGGGATACGAGAACGTTATGTCCTGGAATTCTATGCTCTTTTTCACCGGCGGCAGGACCACGGCGTCCGGCTTCTCGACTTCGACCGGCTGGTCCAGCATTTCGAAGATCCGCTCGGCCGCGGCGTTGGCCGACTGGATCTTGGTCCAGATGTCGCTGGTCTTCCGCGTGGCCTCGGCGGCGGCGCCCAAGAGCACCAGCAAGGTCAGGAACTCCGCGCCGTCCAAATGCTCAGTTGCCACCCAGCGCATCCCCACGACCAACGCGGCGCAGCCGGCGAACATCCCCAACACTTCGAGCACGGGCTGCGTGGCCGCATCCACTTTCGACATGTTGAGCAATTGCTTGAGCAGCCGGTCGTTGATGTTGCTGAACCGTTCCAGCTCATACTGCTCCTGGTTGTACACCTTGATCACCCGCAGCCCGGCCACCGCCTCCTGCAGCCTGGCCAGCATCTGCGAGCTCGCGACCAAGGATCGCCGGGTGGCCTTTTTCATCTTCCGGCCGAAGGTCCCGAAAAGCACGAGGACGATGGGGGCGCCGCCCAGGAAAACGAGTGCCAGGTGCCAGTTGATGTAGAGGGCTACCGCTAGCATGGCGATGGCGTTCATCGGCTCACGAAGCGCTTTGCCCAGCAGGACGCGCAGGGCGCCGCCCATTGTGACCGTGTCCCGCACGATGCGGCTGATGAAATCGCTGGGCTTTTCATTCGCGAAAATGCCCACAGGCATCCGCATCAACCGCGTGAAGACGTCCTCCCGCAGGTGGTTGGTGCTCACTTCCACGATCTTCTGTCCCAGGTAGTCCTGGAAGTACTTGGCGACGCATCGAATGACCGTAGTCACGCCGGTCACGAGCACGATGAGGAACACCGCCTTGACCTTGTTCTCGGCGGTCTGCTCGCGCGGCAGGAACGCGGCGAGCCATTGCATGCCCCGCACGGCGGTCACTCCCGCCTGCCACTGAGCACGCTGGAACCATTTCCAGCCGAGAGTCTCGAGGTACTCCCGGTTGCCAGGTGTGTTCATTGCCCGGGACAGGGAGGGAAAGGCGTTGTTTTGCGATCGTTTCAACTCGATCTGGACGGTGCCTCGCTCTGCAGTTGCCAGCTCCTGCAGCAGCCGCGAGTAAAGAGTGTTCGGCTCCTCCATCCTCAGGTTGCCGACATTGCCGATGCGGTCTTGCGGACGGAGACCGGCTCTCTCGGCCAGACTGTCCTTTCCGACCTTCGTCACCAGCAGGTGGGTGCGCAGAGACGGGCCTCCTCCGTCGGTCAGCTCTTCCGGCGAGGGGGTATAGAATTCCAGCCCGTAGAAGTACTCGGAGGCCTTTCGATCCACCCAGCCGTGAAGACCCTCTGTGCCGATCATGACCTTCATGAGCGGGATGATCGTCACGAAGCTCAGTGACAGCATCATGGCAATTGCGACGGCGCTGAGCACGACGACAATGATTCGTGGCCACTGCGGCCAGATATACCGGAGCATTTGTGCAAAGGCCTTCATCGCGGCATGTTTCTCCAACCGAAAATCCTTGCTTCGGCGCCGCGGCTTCGGGCCGGATGAGCCCGGCGGCTCCGCAGACCGATTCACGGGCCTCAAACCCTTGACGAGGGAGCAACACTAACGCAAGGGAATCGGCCGGTCAAGTCGAAAGACTTGAAAGGAGTCTCCGGTCCCCGGAGATTCTTTCCTTGTCTGTGCCGATCCGTTCGGCGATACTGACGCTCGCCGGATGGTGGCCAACGATAGGAGACGTTCATGAAACTCAGTTTATTGGTGATCTTGGGATGCCTGTGCGGTTCAGTCACTGGCGACGCCGCGTCGGTGGCTCCGAAGCCGCTGTATCGTGACCCCGTGTATGACGGGGCGGCGGACCCGGTCCTGGTGTACCACCGTGCCGAGCACAAATGGTGGATGTTTTACACGAATCGCCGCGCGAACGCTCCCGGTTTGCCGGGGGTGTCGTGGGTGCACGGCACTCGCATCGGCATTGCGGAATCGGCCGATGGCGGGGTGACGTGGAAGTATCGCGGCACGGCCGAGCTGCCCGTGGGTGGCCAGACCGATACGCACTGGGCGCCCGACATCGTATTCCACGACGGTGTCTATCACATGTTCCTCACGTTCGTGCCCGGCACGCATGACGATTGGTCGGGCCAGCGCCGCCTCGTACATCTGACGAGCACGGACCTTGTGAAATGGAAGAATGAAGGCCAGCTTCCTTTCGCCTCGGACCGCGTGCTGGATGCCTCCGTTCTGCGGATGCCCGACGGGACGTGGCGGATGTGGTACAACGACGAGAACGCCGGCAAGACGATCTTCCTGGCCGGGAGCCCCGACCTGAAAACGTGGACCGACCGGGGCAAAGCCGTCGGCGACAAGGGCGAAGGTCCCAAGGCATTTCGCTGGTCGGGCTCTTACTGGCTCATCGTGGACCAATGGGAGAAGGGGCTGGCGGTCTATCGTTCCAGCGATGCGAGCGATTGGACGAAGCAGCCGGAGAGTCTGCTTGTCGCTCCCGGCTCCGGCGAAGACGACAAGGTGCACGGCGGGCACGCTGACGTGGTGGTCTCCGGGGACCGGGCGTTTCTCTTCTACTTCACCCATCCGGGCCGGCGGCCCGACGCTCCCAAGACCGATACCGAGCAGCGGCGCAGCTCGATTCAAGTCGTTGAGCTGAAATACGAGAACGGCCAACTGACCTGCAACCGCGACCAACCCACGCACGTCCACCTGGTCGCACCCAACGATTGAACCGGAGCGTCACAGACCGCTCGTCTGGTTCTGGCGCAGGCAAAAAAACGTTGACAGGGTGGGCAGGGGGCGGTAGAAGGGGCGTCGCTAGGGCTCGCAGATGCGGGCCGCTGCTCGTTTGTCAATTGTCGTTCGTGTGGTGGTTACGCATGTGTGCAACTATGCATCCACTCGTGTATGCGTTTATGCATCTACCCTTGTCCCTATCTACCCATTTACCCGTTCGTTGTGAGGGGTCTCTATGAAAATCGGAATGAACCTGCTGCTGTGGACACCGTTTGTCACGGAGGAGCACTTCGGGATTCTCAAAAAGCTCAAGGCCACGGGCTTCGATGGGGTCGAGGTGCCGCTGTTTGGCGGGGATGTGAAGCACTACAAGAAGGTGGCCAAGGCCATCAAGGACAATGGTCTGGGATGCACGACCTGCACCGTTATGCCGGACGCCGAGCATAATCCGATCAGTGCCGATCCCAAGAGCCGCCAGGGGGCCGTCGAGTACCTCAAGTGGGTCATCGACTGCAATGCCGCGCTCGGATCGGAAGTCTTGTGCGGGCCGTACTATCAGCCCCTGGGTGCGAAGTTCTTCAGTGGCAGGGGGCCGACCCAAGAGGAGAAGGAGCGGGCCGCCGAGGTGCACCGCACGATCGCCGATTATGCCCAGAAGGCCGGCGTCGTGCTCGCTGTCGAGTGTCTGAACCGGTTCGAGTGCTATTTCCTCAATACGATTGCTGACGGTGTCGAGCACGTCAAACGGGTCAATCATCCCAACCTCGGCGTGATGTACGATTCGTTCCATGCCAATGTGGAGGAGAAAGACCCGGTCGGGTGCATCACGAAGGGTATCAAGATGATCCGGCACGTCCACGTCTCTGAGAACGACCGTGGGACGCCGGGCAAGGGACACGTGCCGTTCGCGAAGATCTTCAAGACGCTGCGGGCGGGGGGCTACGACCGGTGGGTGACGATCGAGGCGTTCGGGACGAGCCTGCCGGAGCTGGCGGCGACGACCTGCGTCTGGCGTGAGCTGTCGGCCAGCCCGGAGGAGTGCTACCAGTTTGGCTTCAAGACGATCAAAGAGGGGTGGGAAGCCGCGGCATGACAAGCCGTTTGAAGTGGGAAGTTTGAAGTGGGAAGTGTCAAGAGGCTCAACTTCAAACTTGAAACTTGAAACTTCAATCTTCAAGGAGGCATCAGATGAAGAAGATCTCGATAGGATCTTGGGCGTATACGATCGGGCCGTATGCGAACAACCCGGTGTCGTGGGACGAGGTGATTCACAAGCTGGCCGAGCTTGGTTTTGACGGCGTGGAACTGGGCGGGTTCCCGCCGCACCCGAATCCGGACGACCTGCCGAAGAAGGATCAGCGCGACCGGTGCAAAGAGCAGCTCGAAGACCTCGGCCTCGGCTGGTCGGGCCTGGCCGCCAATCTCTGGGGCGAGCACCTGATCGACACCGAGAACACCAAGCCCTACCTCGACACCTTTCGCAAGAACCTCCAGTTCTGCGTGGACTTGGGCATCCCGGCGATCCGCGTGGACGCGGTGCAGCCGCCGACCATCTTTGAGAAGGTGGATGCCCAAAGTGCCCGCCAGCGGGTGGTCGAGACGTGGAAGCACTGTGCGGAAGAGGCGGCGGATGAGGGCGTGCGGATGACGTGGGAGTTCGAGCCCGGCTTTGCGTTCAACAAGCCGTCGGACATTCTACGGATCGTGGACGAGGTGGACAACGAGAACTTCGGCATCATGTTCGATACGTGCCACGGCTACATGGTCGCCGTCGCGGGCGCCCGCCAGCCGGGCAAGAAAGAGACGCTGCCCGGGGGCGTGCTGGAGCTGGCCCGCAAGTTGCGCGGCAAGATCAACCACCTCCACCTGATCGACTCCGACGGGACGCTGCACGACAACGAGACCTCCACGCATGCGCCCTTCGGGGAGGGCAAGATCAACTTTGATGAGCTTCTGCCCGAGTTGAACAAGAACGACATGGGCCACAACTGGTGGACGGTCGATCTGTGCTTCTGGCCGGATGCCTGGGCCGTCACGGAGCAGTGCAAGACGGAAGTGGACAAGCTCAACAAGAAATACGGCAAGTAAATCGCTGGATGCCCGACAGGAGATAGGACAATGAAAAAGAAACTGAACGTCGGCATAATTGGCTACGGCTTCATGGGCCGCACGCACTCCAACGCCTACCGCAGGGTGGCCAACTTTTTTGACGTGCCCTACGATCCCGTCCTGCAGGTCATCTGCGGGCTCGAGGAGAAGGCGGCGAAAGCCTTTGCCGATCAGTGGGGCTACCCGTCGCACACGACCGACTGGCGCAAGGTGATCGACAACAAGAAGATCGACATCGTGGACATCTGCGTGCCGAACAACTACCACGCGGAAATCGCCATCGCCGCCGCCCAGGCCGGCAAGATGATTCTCTGTGAGAAGCCTCTGGCCCGGACGGGGGCGGAAGCCGAGCCCATGGTCCAGGCGGTGGAAAAGGCCGGCGTCGCCAACCTGGTTTCGTTCAACTATCGCCGCGTGCCGGCGGTGACGCTGGCCAAGAAGCTCATTGACGAAGGCCGGTTGGGACGCATCTTCCACTATCGGGCGAATTTCCTCCAGGACTGGACGATCTCGGCGAAGTTGCCCCAGGGGGGCATGGGCACGTGGCGGCTCGATGTCAAGGCGGCCGGTTCCGGCGTGACGGGCGACCTGCTGGCCCACTGCATCGACACGGCCCTATGGCAAAATGGGCCTATCGCCTCCGTTTGCGCCATGACCGAGACGTTCGTGAAAGAGCGCATGCACACGGAAACGGGCAAGGTTGAGCCGGTGGGCATCGACGATGCGTGCACGTTCTTCTGCCGATTCAAGAATGGCTCGCTGGGCAATTTCGAGTCCACCCGTTATGCCCGCGGCCACAAGGCCCTCTACACGTTCGAAATCAACGGCGAGCACGCCTCTATTGCGTGGGACCTGCACGATCTGCATCGCCTGAGCTATTTCGATCATCGCGACGACTCGATCGTTCGCGGCTGGCGGTCGATCCACGTCAGCGACGGCGACCAGCCGTACATGGGACACTGGTGGGTGCCGGGCCTGCAGATTGGCTACGAGCATTCGTTCGTCCACCAAGTGGCTGACTTCCTGGAGAACCTGGGGAAAGGCCAGCCGACGTCGCCGACCTTCCGCGAGGCCCTGGCGACGCAGTACGTCTGTGACGCCGTGCTGGCCTCGGCGAAGAAGGGCACCTGGGAGCAGGTGAAAGCGGGAGAATGAGAGTGGACGGGGCGGACCGATGGGGCCCATCCGTCCACGGCGTCCACCACGGCCACTAAGTAACTATCTCAAAAGGGTAGGTTTGGCCGATAACCATCTGTAGGAACCTTTTGAAAGGAGCCACGGATGGGCAAACAGAAACGTAAGGTCAAACCGCTTCCCACCATTTGGGAGGTCAGCGACGAACAATGGCAC
>JAPLMX010000192.1 GCA_026386805.1 Phycisphaerae bacterium
AACCTCGGGGAGGTGGGGCAAGCGGTGGAGGATGGCATGGAGCGTGTGCAACAGAACGGACAACTCCTGTTCGGGTTCTTGGAGCACACCGGTCTTTTTTTTGAGTGACTTGTCACTGTATTATGCGAAATTCAGTAAGGCCGTCGAAGGGGTCAATCTGAATCCGACGTTCAGATCTGTTGGGTTTGCCAGTTGGCTCGACCAATTGGGAAGAATCGAGTATGTCTCCAGTGAAGATGCGGAAAAAGGAGAGTTCTTCGTCCCGAGGGTAATCGAGAGCTTCACACTCAAGAAGAAGCCTCGCGAGACAAAGGATCGCACATTTCCCGAGAAATCCGATGGCCAGGCGATCGCACTCTACCTTGGGCTGAGGCTGGCCCCGAATGGTGGTGTTGCCATATTCTGCGGCCGCAAATCGACCGCAGCCAGTATCTGCAAGAAAGCCGTGGCGACTATCGATCGCGGCATTCCTCTGCCTCTGCCGCAGGAGTTTTCTGACCAGCCGGAAATCGAGCGGCTCCACTATTTGCATGTTCAGAATCTCGGGCCAGAAGCCCCAGCTTCAAAGAGTGCTGTGCACGGGATCTTCTCGCACCACGGCAATACGCCCCACGGCATCCGGTTGGCGGTTGAACATGCTATGCGTGAGGGTCTCGTACGATTCGTTGTCTGCACATCGACCCTCGCTCAGGGGGTAAACCTCCCGATCCGCTATCTCATCGTCACCACGGTTTATCAAGGGTTGGAACAGATCAAAGTCCGCGATTTCCACAACCTGATCGGTCGTGCTGGTCGCGCTGGGATGCATACTGAAGGCAGTATATTATTTGCAGATCCCGTCGTGTACGACAAAAGGAGAATCCAAGGTGACAAATGGCGATGGGAGCAGGTGAAGAAACTCTTGGAGCCGAGAAACTCCGAACCCTGTATTAGCACACTGCTCACGGTTTTCGACCCGATCAAGAGTGACGACAAGAAGTTCTTTATCGATATGGAGGCTCTGGAGTTCGCCAGAGCTTACATGCGCGATCCGGAAGAGGTATCCAGGCGTGCTGATGGAATCGTCGGACAACATGGTGACAAAGGGTTTACTCGGGAAGGTGTTGAACGTCAGATCGCATCGAAGATCAACCTCATCTCTTCAATTGAGAGCTTCCTGCTATCTCATTGGGACAAGGACGAAACAGCCCTCTCCGAAGTAGACGTTGTTCGTCTGGCCGAAGAAACGCTTGCTTTCTTCCTGGCCGACGAGCAGAAACGTGAGCATATCCGTGAGTTGTTCAAGCTTCTTGCGCGAAACATCTCAGCGAATATTACCGATCCTGGCCGGCGGCGAGTCTACGGCAGGACGCTCTACGGCGTCAGGGATGCTCAGTCAATTGAAGGATGGGTTCAGGCGAACTATGCGCAACTCGCGGGCGCAAAGAACGAGATGGAGATTATAGACGTCGCTTGGCCTCTGCTGGCCTCCCATATCCATAACGGTGTGTTTGCAAAATTCGACAAGCCAGACGTCTTGAAGGAAATCGCACAAGAGTGGATTGAAGGTAAGCCATTCTATAATCTCATGGAGACTATCGGAAAGAAGAAGGCCAGACTCATTTGGGGTACGCGGTACCGGGCCTTCCAGATCGACGATGTGGTCGATCTTTGTGAAGGCGGATTTGCATATGATGGTTCCCTGCTGATTGGCGCATTGAGCGAAGTTGTTGAACTCGTTGACCAAGAGGAAGGAGGTGAACTAGTGACCAGCCTTCACCTTTTGCAGAAACAGCTTAAGTATGGGTTGCCCACGGAGGCAGCTATCGCCCTCTACGAACTTGGCTTTCCCGACCGAGTTGTTGCACAGAATGTGGCCACAACAATGAACGTTGCTGCCGAAGGGAAGAGAAAGATCGCCCAGATGGTGAAAAAGAGGCAGGATAGGATTGTGAGCGTATTAGAGAAGTATCCCAGGTACTTTCAACAGAGGATGAATGATCTCCTTTAACGGGAATTCCGGGCGAATTCCGGGGACGTCTATGAGCAAGCCGTTGTCAAGACGGTCACGGGTTTCTTCGCGGGAATCCCAGCATGACAACCATCGCTGACGTAATCACGACCGATCCAATGAGTCTACAGGCTCCCCGACGAGGGATACCCGCCTTACGTTTGGCCCTTCGCGTCGTGCGCTTCCTGCTTGGCGCGGCGGGGTCGCCGCCGATAGAATACCGCTATGACAACCGACACGATGAAGCTTTCGGATGAGGTCGAAATCAACAGCAGCTTCGCCCGCCAGAT
The DNA here is from genome assembly GCA_026386805.1 of Phycisphaerae bacterium. GTDB lineage: Bacteria > Planctomycetota > Phycisphaerae > Sedimentisphaerales > Anaerobacaceae > PLanc-01. The sequence goes on from JAPLMX010000192.1 coordinate 2,281, forward strand.
CATGGAGGAGGGGACCCACCTGTTATGAACAGAGCAAGCCAGCAACTGAACCGCCGTGATTTTCTGAAGCAGGCAACCCAAGCCGCCACCTTCGCCCTGGGAGTGACGGGCCCGCGAAGTCGGCCGGCCGCGGCGGAGTCCAGTGCCTCCGCCGCGATCCAGATCGGCATTCTGCTGGGCACGTTCGGAAGCGGCACACTGGAAGCGCGCTTGGACGCCGTGAGGGCCTGCGGTCTTGATTGTGTGCAAGTGAGCCTGGACTGCGCCGGCCTGCCTGACATGCCCGACGAGATCCCGCTGGAAGTGTCCGGCCGGATTCGTCGCGAAGCGGCCGCCCGTGGGATCACGATTGCGTCCGTGCAGGGCACCTTCAATATGAGTCACCCCGACGCCGAACAGCGCCGGACGGGCCTGCGGCGGCTGCGGGTCCTCGCGGAGGCCTGCCCACAGTTGGGCACCTCGACGATTCACTTGTGCACCGGCACGCGTGACGGCGGCAGCCTGTGGCGCCGCCACCCGGACAACGACGCGCCGGAGGCGTGGCGCGACATGGCCGCCTGCGTACGCGAGGCAACGGAGATCGCCCGACAGACACGCGTAGTCCTGGCCTTTGAACCCGAGGTGAACAACGTTGTGAATTCGGCGCCAAAGGCGCGGCGACTTCTGGACGAGATGGCGTCGCCATTCCTGAAAGTCACGATCGACCCGGCGAACCTGTTCCATGCCGGCGAATTGCCACGGATGCGCGAGATCCTCGACGAGGCGTTTGCCCTGGTGGGCAAGGATGTCGTCCTGGCGCACGCCAAGGACCTCGACCACGATGGCGACGCGGGCCACCTCGCGGCCGGCCAAGGCAAGCTGGACTATGATCGCTATCTTTCCTTGTTGCATACCCATCGGTTCCAAGGGCCGCTCTTGCTCCATGGGCTGAGCGTGGCGCAGGTGCCTGGCTGCGTGGCGTTCCTGCGGCAGAAGTTGGCCGCCCTCCCCTCGGTACCTTCCGGGAAGTGATTGATCAGCCGCGAGCGTTCTTCGGTTCGGCGGCAATATCGCCCACGTGTCTCAAATCCGCTCCATCCAGGGCGCCGGGGGTCCGGCATTTGCACCTGTATCACCGAGCCAGCAGAAGAAGCGAAGCCCAGGCTATCCGCGTTAATCAGCAGCCCACAAAGACTTCTATGTCGCGAGATTTCCCTTGACGCCGAAACAGCGTGTTCGTATGATACCGACACAACTGAAGAGCGAATTGTAGATGACAGATTAGGAGAGCCTGTCATGCCCGACGAGCCCCGAATCCGCGCCGAGGATTCACCACCGAGACACGAAGGCACAGAGCAAGAAGAGAAGAAGGTTAAGAAGATCGGAAGGAAAGACGGCCGGAGGAGCGATTCCTACCTTCCTACCTTCCTACCTTCTTCCTTTCTTACTTTCTCATCTCTGCGTCTCGGTGGTGAAGATTCGTGGGAAACAAAGCCAATTTCGGGCGAGACAAAGCAGACCGTGCCTCGGTACAAACAAAGCCAATTCGGCGGGCAGGCATCCGCTGGGCCTCTCCCGGCCTGGAGTCCGGGAGCTGCCGTGCGAAACAAAGCCAATTGCGGGCTAACTGCCTGTCACGCAAGGGATTAGGTGAGAGAATGGGGCTGTGCGTCTGCGAAAGCAAAGCCGGTTGTAGGAGGTTTCAAGTTCGAAGTTTCACGTTTGAAGCTGCGAGGACGCGTCCCTTCCACCTCAGCCTTTGCGCTTCACGCTTCGCGAAGAAACGCCTTGCGGCGTCACTACGAACACGGCTGTGCCGTACCAAACAAAGCCAATTGCGCCCAGGCGGGAATACAAGGCCGGGGCTTTCCTGGACCCGTGCCTTCGCAGGGGTGACAACGGCGGCAAGGGTTGCCGTGCGAAACAAAGCCAATTTGCGCGGGGCTTCCGTAAGCGGTGAGAGAACCGCATGGGCTAAAGCCCATCCTACAGGACTCCATGCCTCGGCGGTAAAGACTCGTGCGAAACAAAGCCAATCTGGCGAGCGGGGACGCTTGCCCTACTTGGGGCCGTCATGCGAAACAAAGCCAATTCCACGGTAAGTGCCTGTCACTAAATGCTTTATGTGAAATAAGGCGGGATAGATGAATCCGTCGACAGGCGGGCGGGCAGTTCCTATAATATGGGCGATGCAGAAGGATCGACCGAACAAACAACTGTTTGACGACGTGGAAGAGACTCGTCGCCAAGCCGCCGCACCGTTGGCGGCGCGGATGCGGCCCCGGACGATCGAGGAGTTCGTGGGGCAGCGGCAGTTTCTCGGGCCGGGCAAGCTGCTGACCCGGATGCTGCAAGCGGACCGGCTGAGCAGCCTGATCTTCTACGGGCCGCCAGGAGTGGGCAAGACCTCGCTGGCGATGGTCATCGCCAACCAGACCAAGGCGAGTTTCCGCTACCTCAGCGCCCCCGCCGCGACCGTCAAGGACATCCGCGACGTGATCGCCGAGGCCGGGAGCCGGCTGGCCGGCAGCGGAGGCAAGACCATCCTTTTCATCGACGAGATTCACCGCTTCAACCGGTCGCAGCAGGATGTCCTGCTGGACGACGTGGAGACGGGCGTCCTGACGCTCATCGGCGCGACAACGGAGAACCCCTATTTCTCCATCAATGGCCCCCTGATCTCCCGCAGTACGGTGTTCCGGTTCGAGCCTTTGGATCGGGAGGATATCATCGAGCTCCTGAGGCAGGCCGTGAGCGATCCGGACCGGGGGTTGGGCAAGCTGGGCGTGGAGGCCGACGAAGCCGCCCTGGGATTCCTGGCCGACATGGCGGAGGGTGATGCCCGCAAGGCGCTGACCGCCCTGGAGGTGGGCGTGCTCTCCCAGAGGAGCGAAACCGGCGGTGGACGGATAAAATTTAACCTGGAAGTCGCCAAAGAGTCGATACAACAGAAAGCCGTCTTCTACGATGAAACGGGGGATACGCATTACGACCTGGCCAGCGCGTTGCAGAAGAGCATGCGAGGGTCGGACCCCGACGCGACGGTCTATTGGCTGGCGCGCATGCTCGCGGGCGGCGAAGACACCCGTTTCATCGCGCGGCGGATCGCCATCTGTGCGACTGAGGACGTCGGCAACGCCGATCCGATGGCGACCGTGCTGGCGGCGGCGGCCGTGCAGATCTCGGAGTTCGTGGGACTGCCGGAAGCCCAGTTGGTCCTGGCCCAGGCGGCGCTCTATGTCGCCTGTGCCCCGAAGTCGAACGCCGGCGCCGCCGCGATCTGGAAGGCGGCGGCGGACGTGCAGCACGAGCCGATTCGGCCCGTGCCGGTGCATCTGAAGGATTCTCACTACGCGGCCGCGAAGAAGGCCGGGTTTGGAGCCCAGTACAAGTATCCGCACGACTACGAGAACGGTTTCGTGCGGCAGGAGTACCTGCCCGGGCCGCCCAAGAGCTACTACGTCCCGAAAAATGCGGGATACGAGAAAAATATCGCCGGTCATTTACAAAGACTCCGATCATTGATAGATAATGACAAAGAGTCCAAGAACGCAAGAACCGATGGAACTCAGGGACCAGTCGATGGACAAGGTTGAGCTGCGCCGCCAACTGGGCAACTGCCTGTTGGCCCTACTGCCGGAGCAGTGCAAGGACAAGAGCCGAAAGGCGTGCAGGAACCTGATCTCGACGGAGCAGTTTCAGAGTGCGTCGATCATCATGATGTACCTGTCGCTGCCGCACGAGGTCGATACGTCCGAAGCCATTCTCCACGCCTGGCAGCTTGGCAAAACCATCGCCGTCCCGAAGATCTCGTGGCAGCAGCGCCACATGATTCCCGTGCAGATCTCCTCGTTGGAGACGGGCTTTTCCACAGGGGCCGGGGGGCTACGCAACCCCGTGGCCGGCGTGCCGATTCCGTTCGGGCAAATCGACCTGGTCGTGGCGCCCGGCCTGGGATTCGATCGCCTCGGCAACCGGCTGGGCCGGGGCGGGTCATTTTACGACCGGTTTTTCGCCAATAAGGACGTGATCGCATCCCGTTGCGGCTTGGCGTTCGCCGAGCAGGTCGTGGATTCCATCCCCACCACGGAGGGCGACGAGTCCGTACATTTCGTGGTGACCGACGAGGAAGTGATCTACTGCGATGGGCAGAAAGGAGCATAGGATGGCTCATTTGTTTTCCCGCTTGATGACCTCCCGACATCTTCTGAGAAAGAACGGCGGCGCTTTTGTGATTGTCGCGGTTGGGGTGTTCGGCTTGGTGGTCTTTCTCCTGTTCCGCGGCCATGGCTCGGGTCCGCAGGAGGCCGCCGCCAGCGATGTACTGCCGATTTCCGGTTCGGCCGATGCGACCTCGCCTCCTTTGGTGGGGACGCCGTCTGATATTGCTGCCGCCGGCCCACAGCAGACCCGGGCTGGGGGAACCGCCCAGTCGCCCATGAGCGCGACAAGCCCGCAAGCCCCGGAGATCAATGCGGCCGTTGCCGAGGCGGTCAACTTGGTGCGATCAGAGCCCGGTGCGGCCATTCAAGCGAGGGACAAGCTCAACAAGCTGCTCCAGGCCCCAACGACAACCCCCGAGCAGCGCCAGGCCATCAAAGACGAGATGGCCAAGCTGTCCAAGGATTGGCTCTTCGGGCCGGCGGCCTTCCCGGGCGACATGCTGTGCGACACGTACACCGTCAAATCCCGGGACACGCTGGATGTCCTGGGCCGCCGGATGAAGGTGCCCCATGAGATCCTGATGCAGGTCAACGGCATTCAGGACGCGCGGCGTCTCCAGCCGAATCGTGCGATCAAGATGGTTCACGGGCCGTTCCATGCGAAAGTCAATCGCTCCACCTTCACGCTGGACCTGTACCTGCAGGATATGTATGTGCGGAGCTTCAAGGTGGGGCTGGGCAAGTCCGGCTATGAGACCCCCACCGGTCACTGGCGTGTGCAGGAGCACGGCAAGCTCGTGAAGCCGCCGTGGACCGATCCGGACACGGGCAGGCTGTACAAGTCCACCGACCCCGATTACCCCCTCGGCTCGCGGTGGATCGGCCTCGAGGGCCTCGACGGGGCCGCCAAAAGCAGAACCGGCTTCGCCATCCACGGCACGAAAGAGCCCGAGCAGATCGGCACGGCCGGCTCCCGCGGCTGCATCCGCATGTACAATGACGACGCCGTTCTCATGTACAACCTGCTGGTGCCCCTGAATTCCCAGGTCGACGTCATCGACTGAAGCCGCGTCCGTCTCTTGACGCGAACGTTTGAATAACAAAAGAAGGCAAGAAGGGCTTTGACTCCCTTCTTGCCTTCTTCCATTTTCACCTTCACACCTTCGCTCGCCTTGAATCGCCTTTAGGCGGACTCCTTGCGGATCTGCTGCCGGGCCATCGCCAAGCTGGCCTTGCCTTCGACGATATCGCGGGTGATCGTGTACCTGGCCGGCTTGGGCTCTTCCGGCAACTGGTACATCAGATCGATCATCAGCTCTTCCGTGATGGCCCGCAACGCCCTGGCCCCCGTGTCACGCTTGAGGGCCTTGTGTGCAATCGCCCGCAGCGCATCGTGGGTGAACTCCAGCTCGGCGTCCTCCATTTCGAAGAACCGCTGATACTGCCGGCACAGCGCATTTCTGGGCTTGGTCAGGATATCCATCAAAGCATTTTCGTCGAGTGCCCCCAGCACGGCGATGACGGGCAGACGCCCGACAAACTCCGGGATCATGCCGAACTCGATGATGTCTTCCGGAATGACCTGTTCCAGAACGTCGGTGAAATCCGCGTTCTCATCACGCTTGCTCGCGAGCTCGGAATCGAAGCCGATCATGGTTCGGCCCAGCCGCTTCCTGATGATGTTGTCCAACCCGATGAACGTCCCGCCGCAGATGAACAGAATGTTGCTCGTGTCCATCTGGATGTAGGATTGCTCCGGATGTTTTCGGCCGCCCTGGGGCGGAATATTCGAAATCGTGCCTTCGAGCATCTTGAGCAGCGCCTGTTGGACGCCCTCGCCGGAGACGTCGCGGGTGATCGAGATGTTCTGGTTGGTCTTGCCGATCTTGTCGATCTCGTCGATGTAGACGATGCCCCGCTGGGCCGTTTCGAGGTCGAAATCGGCATTCTGCAAGAGCCGCAGGAGAAAGTTCTCCACGTCTTCGCCGACGTAGCCGGCCTCGGTAACGGTCGTCGCATCGCAGATGGCGAAGGGGACATCGAGCTTGTTCGCGAGGGTCCGGGCCAGCAAGGTCTTGCCGCTGCCGGTCGGGCCAATCAGCAGCACATTCGACTTGTCGAGCTCGACCTCGCTGTCGCCGATGTCGCCGTGGAGCAGCCGCTTGTAGTGGTTGTGCACGGCCACGGACAGGTATTTCTTCGCTCCATCCTGCCCGATCACGTACTGGTCGAGATACTCCTTGATATCGCGCGGCTTGGGCGTCTCTTTGATCGTCGTTCGCGGCCCGCCGACTTGCCGGCGGTTCTGCTTGATGATGTTATGGCACAGCTCCACGCACTCCGGACAAATGAACACGTTGTCCGGGCCTTCGATCAGCGTATCGGCCTGGTTGCCGGAGCGGCCGCAGAAACTGCAAATGGCTTTCGATTTTCTGTTCGGTGGCTGTTTCGTCATCCGTGTTCTCTCGTTCTGAACGCCATTACGTACCTGAGACCGCCTGATTGTAGCCTACGCGAGCGCCCGGGGCAAGATTTTTCAGGACCCTCTCGCCGCCGCGTGCAACCGCATCCTGCCCAACGAGGCTCGCGATCCTTTGGACGCGGGGAGATTGGCTTTGTTTTGCATCACTGCCCGTGTGGGGGCGTGCCGATCCCCGTCATGGCCAGAACCAAAGCACACCTGCCCTCGCGCGGGCAGGATAAGCAATCTCGATGCTGCGGATTGCCGCCGGCTCGTGCCGTCGGGCGAGGGATCGCGGATCTCTCCCTGTTGGGCCGACCGGTGAGCGTCTGTGCCTCCCCGGTCATCATCGACCGCTCCGAATTCATTATCTGCTATTCACAATCACGTATTCCGTTCATTTATCATCATACACACATGCCAATTCGGCGTCAAACGAAATTCCGGCAGAGCCGGGGAAAACTCCCGGTCCTGGCCGGGCGAGGGCAAATCCGGCTCTGGCGCGCAATACACGCGATGATCCGCACGTGTAGCCGGAGGGACCCAAAACGGCCGAAAAGCGGCCGGAATGGGTACGCATTGGATCACAAGAGGGAGAGCAGGAACTGTCCATCAGCGATTCACCGGCGCACCCGCGGGCAGATCAATCGGGCCGAGGGTTTGGGCGGAGAGCCGACGGGGGCGACCGGAAAAGGGCGAGGACGCCGCACGACCTCGTCGCCCACGAATCGCGGCGGCCGGAATGCGGCCGCAGGACAGCCTTCGCCTATTCCATCTTTCCGGACCCTTTTGTTCCTATTCCACCGGGGCCGTCACACAACAGGGCCGCCGCTCGCGATCTTCTCGCAGCGCGCCATCCACCAAGCCGGCCGTCCAGAGGCCGGAGGCCGCCGGCGATCGTCTCCGGATACTCCACGTATACAATACCTGCCCAGCGGAGGGCGCGATTCGACGGGAACAGCCCTGAAACACCGCCGCGACGGCCGGCAAGAGAAGCCCCCCTGCCGATCCGCCGCCCGACGAAGGCAGGCGAGAGCCACCCGGTGCGTCCGTCCGACCAACCGAGCGGACGGCCACGGCCAGAGCCATCGAGAAGGGAATACCGTAAGCGGCGCAGCCATAAGACGTTAGGAGAAAATGACACGCCCGGCACTGCCAGTGGTAAAAATAGGGAAGATACCGCAAGGTCCACGAATATCCCCCCTCTTGTACCTGTCGTGACACCAGGCGCCAAAAAAAAAGCGAAAAGCGTTTTTTTTTATTTGATTTCAAGGAGCGGCTCGCTAAACTGCTTCAAATACCAAGGGATAGAGTATATGGTTTTTTTGCTGGGAGGCCATAACGAATGAGAGTCAGTGCAAGGGATCGACCACAAAATGTCGGAGTTGGCTCGGATGTTTGGTATAAGTACAGTTTGTTATCGAGAAAGCCAGTGTGAGTAACACTTAGTGAAAGGGGAGTATCATGAAACGAAGTTTGATTGTGTTGGCAGTAGCAAGTTTGGTGTTTGCGGGTGTGGTGAGCGCTGAGGTCAAGAAGGGCGACGTCTTCCTCGATTTCAGTGCCGGCTGGACGCACACGAGCTATACGGGTAGCGGCGGGAACGATAACCTGTATTATGGCTCCCTTCGGCCTGGAATTGCCCTGACCGACAACATCCGCGTCGCAGCCGACGGTGGAGTGTCCTATGACGACGGTCAGAGCAGCACAGTGACCACTTGGCTTCTTGGTGTGTCAGGCGAGTATGTCTTCATGCCGGCCAGTCAGTTGAATCCGTATGTCGGCGGGTTGCTCGAGTGGGCCAGCAGCACGACAGATCTCAACGGTGACAGCTTCAGCAGCGATGGGTGGCTGTGGGGGCCGCGAGTGGGTGCCCTGTATACGCTCAATCGGACCAATAATCTGTTTGGCGAGTTCCAGTATTTGATGTGGGAAGGCGGCATCCGCAAAGACGGGGGTAAGGACAGTCAATACGGGGTTATGTTCGGCATCGAGCACAAGTTCAAGACAGGACAATAAGACCCGGAGGTCCCAGAACGAAATACTCTTGGATCGGCCGATCCCAGGTCAATTGGTCAAATGCGAAGGGCCGAGTCTCGTGTGACTCGGCCCTCTTTTCATTCTCCCGGCTCGCGGTTATCGGACAGGCGACCGCGGACTCTGAGAGGGACAAATCAGTGACACGGCCCCCCGGACTTCTCCCGACTGGGACGACGGGCATGGGATCACCCTCGGTCTGATCCCTCGGTTCCGATAAGATTGGGCGGCCCCCGAGCCAAACGGTCTCGGACCGGTGCTTCCACGTCAATTATCGAATGTGAGGCTGCGCGCCAACCCAACTCGCAGCTTTTTTTTATCCTCGTGCCTCCGCTGGCCGAAAGAGAGCCTGTGGTCCGCTCTGAGCTCGACGGATGGGGTACCGCGGCGTACCTTCCGGCGAGGGGGGCGGAGACAATGAGAAACAGCGCCCCGCCGCGTGCGCGGGCGTAGTGAACCCGATTGAGTGCGGATTCAACGCGAAAGGGACGGACATGAGGATAAAGGCGCTTAAAACTGCGGTTCTCATCATCACAGGCAGCTTAGTGGCTGTCGCATCCGGCACCCCGATGGGCTCGCCCACCGCCTATCTGGGGGCGGGGCGTTGGGGCTTCGGGGCGGAATACGGGTATGGGCAGATGGACCTCGAGACCTCCGGAACAGTCACGGACACGTTCCCAGGATTCTCCAGGGACTCGTGGCCTCAGGATTTCCGAATCGATAACCTCAAAAGCAACATGGCCTTCGGAACGGTCGCGTACGGTCTGACGGACAACTGGGACCTCTTCGCCCGCATCGGCGCCGCGGATGCCAAGGGCACGATCGTCGTCCTACCCGCAATCGTTAAGTCAGCGGAGAGGCAGGATGACTCTGACGGCAGCTTCGGACTCGCCTGGGGAGTGGGGACCCGCGCCACGCTCCATAAATCGGGCCCCTGGAGCTTCGGGGGACTGGTGCAGGTCACGTGGTTTCGGCCGGGCGACGGCGAGTTTTCCATCGAGGATCCCCTGCCCCTGGATCCGGTCAAACATGAGCCCGTCTGGGTCGGCGATGCGAAGCTCAGCTACTGGCAGGCCCAAGCCTCGTTGGCCGCGGCGTTTCAGGTGGACACTTGGCGGTTCTGGGCCGGCCCCTTCTTCCAGTTCACCCAGGGCGACATGGACTTCAGCGGCACCTACTCGCTGACCGGGGCCGTAGGAACCGGCACCCTCAATTGGGCCAGCACCATCGACGATTCGTTCCAAGTCGGCGGACACTTCGGCGCCAACTGGGAGATCTGCGACCAGTTCAATTTGTGGGGGGAAGGACAGATCACCTCGGACGCCTGGCTGATAGGCGTCGGCCTGGTCTTCATCCCGGAGAAATCGTTTGGCATATAGCCGAGCGGCCCCCCGCTCGATGAAGTAGACACACAGACAGGAGTCAATCAAAGAGATTGGCTCCTGTTTTCTATTGCACGGCCCGGTGAAAAGCTAAGAAAGAAGCCTCGTTAGAAAAATTTGTGGGCCGCTACGGGCTCCGGTAAGGCCCCGAGATTGTGATACAGGGCCAATTCCAGCATTGGGAAGGTCTTGAAGCCGTAGGCTTTTCTGGTGGTCACTTTCGCCTTGCCGTTCAAGCCCT
>JAPLMX010000146.1 GCA_026386805.1 Phycisphaerae bacterium
GTGCCATTGTTCGTCGCTGACCTCCCAAATGGTGGGAAGCGGTTTGACCTTACGTTTCTGTTTGCCCATCCGTGGCTCCTTTCAAAAGGTTCCTACAGATGGTTATCGGCCAAACCTACCCTTTTGAGATAGTTACTAAGTGTGGCGAGGTAGTGGCAACCTGAAAGGATAGCTCATGAAGCGTGAGTTCACGGCGATCATTGAGAGTGCTCCTGAAGGAGGCTATTGGGCAATATGCCCGGAGATTCCGGGGGCCAACGGCCAGGGAGAGACTACGGAAGAAGCGAAGGAAAGTCTCAAGAAGGCGATCATTCTCATACTGGAGGATCGACTGGAAGATATTCGACGCGGGTTGCCCGATGATGCCATTCAAGAAACGATTGCGATCTGATGAAACGAAAAGAATTAGAGAAGAGGCTGTGCCTCGCCACACCGAAATCAAGGAACCTCTGGCCAAGAAGACTCTGAAAAGCTTGGATGCAGAATGGAAGACAAAGCGGAATGCCGGAGCGCACCCGACGCCATAGGCGTGTTGCTCCTGACCCTGTGCGTCAGTGGTCCCGCGACCTTCACCTTGGCGAGGTAGATGCTCGTTTTGCCTTCGTGGGTGGAGTAGTAGCTCAGGTAGAGCAGGTCGTTGTGCCAGACGAGGCCCGGATAGCTGGTGTCGCCGCCGCTGGGGAGCTTCAGGATCTTCGTCATTTTGTGCTCCGTCATGTCGAGGTAGCACAGGGCTGTGTGGGCGGCGTCCTGGTGCATCCGACCGGCGGCAAGCCAGACTTCGCTGAGCTCAGTCGAACCGTGGCCCGTCGGCAATTGAAGCAGGTTCGGGCCGCCGAAGGCATTGAATTCGGGGCCGAGGTCGTGCCATTGCCACTGGGTGTAGTCGCCCCGGCTGATCCCGAGGATGGTGCTGTACGGTTGGTCACCAAGTTTGTCCCGGCGGACCAGGGCGTAGCAGGTGCCCAAGCGGTCGAAACGTAGCGTGGTCTCGCCCGGCCGGCCTGCGCTGTAGAGCTTGGGTACCAGCGGCCGGTAGGTGATGCCGTCGTCACTGGTGAGCAGCTCGAGATTGGGCGAGCCTTTCCCGGCGGAGTAGGAGACGCCGTAGGCTTTGCCTTTGTGCCACGTCACGCACCACAGCCACCGGCCCGGCTCGGAGACGATCTGCGGCTTGGTCCATTCGGTGCCGTCCTTGGAGAAGGCGACGAACGAGCCGGTAGGGGCGCTATGATTGTCTTTCTCTCTCGGTGCGGCTCCGCCCAGAAGCATCAGGCGGTTGTCGGGCGTGACGGACAGGTGGGCGTCCCGCAGATCGTGGCCGTCGAGCGAGATCAAGCCCGTTGAACTCCACGCATCCGCGTCTTTTGAGCATAGAACACGGATGCAGCCATCGGTGGAGACGTGGCCTCGACCTTCGCGGAAGGCGCAGTAGAACCGCTCATGCCAGCGGGCCAGATCCGTAAAGGCATTGTGCGGGGCCTGGTCCCAGATCTTCTTCACACTGAGCAACTCGGCCGTAAGAGGCACGGCGGCTGACGCGATAGCCGCCTGCAGAACGACAAACCCGATGGATAACAGTCTTGGTCTCACGTCTGAACCCCTTCACTTCTACATGTCCGGGGTGCCATGTCCACGCTTGCGTGGACATGTTCTTCCCAACCGAAAAGACATGCCTACGCAAGCGTAGGCATGGCACCCCACCTCGAAGAAGTCGCCGATCCCTGCATTTCAGTATGCTCCTTTGACACGGGTTTTGATGGCGTAGAGCGAGTCGCTGGCGGTGATGAAGAGGGTGTCCCGATTCTTGCCGCCGAAGGCGACGTTGGCCGTCCAGCCTTTGTCGATGGGGATCTGGTCGATCTGCTTGCCCTCGGGATTGAAGACGGTGACGCCGCGCCCGGTCAGGTAGACGTTGCCCTCATTGTCCATCGTCATGCCGTCGGAGCCCATGGAGCAGAAGAGCGTCTTGTCGGAGAGCGTGCCATCGGGGTTGATCTTGTAGCGATACGTTTTCCGGGCGCCGATGTCGGCCACGTACAGGAGCTTGCCGTCGGGCGTGCCGCGGATGCCGTTGGGCTGCGTGAGGTCGGTGGTCACGCGGACCGGCTCCGTGGCGCCGGGGGCGAGGTAGTAGACGTGCTGGCCGTCCTGTTGCATCGCCGGGTTGCGGGTCCAGTAGTCTCTCTTGTAGAGCGGGTCGGAGAAGTAGATGCCGCCGTTGGGGGCGATCCAGAGGTCGTTGGGGCCGTTGAGCAGCTTGCCTTGGTAGTTCCTGACGACCACCGTGACCTTGCCCTGCGGGTCGATCTTCCAGAGCTCGTTGTTCATGTCCGCGCAGGTCCAGAGGTTGCCCTGCTTGTCGAAGAACATGCCGTTGGACCGGCCGGCGGGCTTCATGAAATCGGTCAGCTTGCCGTCCACGGACCACTTGCAGATCCGGTCGTTCGGCTGATCGGTGAAGAAGACGTTGCCCTCGGCATCGGCGGCAGGGCCTTCCGTGAATTTGAAGCTGGACGCCAGCAACACGGCCTTCTCGCCCGGGGCAATGACGCCGGCCGTCTTGCTTTCGCTTGCGACCTTAGAGACTTTCACGAGCTCGATCCCTTCGTTCTTGCCGAGGTTGCGGGAGTATTGCCTGTCCTTGGGATTGTTCCAGTGCTCGTGGACCCCGAGACTGGCCAGCCGGACCGTGCCGGCGGCGTGGTCCGGATCGTAGAATGTGCCGGAAGGCGGATTGTCGGCTAAGGCCGCCTCGTGGAGGTAATCATCCGTGCCCGCCATGCCGGCCGCTTTAGGTTGATCGACCAGCAGGAAATCGAAGCCTACCGAGTCGATTGCCACCGGGTCTTGTGAGGCAAACAGGCTGGAGGTCCAGTCGTCGTTGAAGGGAGCGGAGGCGAACTTCTTGGGGACGCGGTCGGTAGGATGCGTGCCGCAGTAGAGTCCATCGAGCAGGTAGAGCACCGTCTTGCCGCCGGTTTGGGCGTGGCCCATCAGGTCCACGAGGTCTCGATACTCCTTGCTGCCCTTGCTGAAGCCGCTCTTGTGCAGGTCGAGATAGCCTTTCGTCGGCGGAGTGCGAACCAGCGAGCCAAAATGGTTCTTCGCGCAGAGCGTGACGCCCGCGCCGCTGTGGGCCTTGAGGTTGGCGAAGTTGATGAAGTACGTGGCCTCGGCGCAGGCCTTGGGCAGATAGTCCTGTTTGACCCCTTCCGGCCGGCTGCTCCAGTAGATCGGGACCGTGGAAAGCTCCGCCTTGGTCCGGCCGGAGGTGCCTTGCCCGTCCAGGTATGCGACTTCGGGGAATTGTTTGTGGAGCGGCTCATAATATTCCTTGGCAAAGAGGCACAGAGTGTCGCCGACGGTGATATCCGCCTGCTTGACACCCGCCGTCTGTGTCAGTTGTTTCAGCAGGGCGGCAATCAATTGCGGCGAGGTGTTCATGTAGTCTTCCCATTCCCGCAGTACCGCGTAAGTCTCGGGATTGACGCACCTGCCGCCCCCGATCATGCCGACGAAGTTCACTTTGATCATGATCTTCTCGCCGGGCTGGTAGCCCACGTCGCCCTTGCCGCGGACCTTGTTGTGATACCGGAACAGGGCGTCCCACGCCTTGGCGTCCGTCGACTCGCCCGTCAGCGAGCGGACGGCATTGGACATCATCTGCTCGCAGACCGCTGGATTGGTGTGCTCGTTCTGCCAGGGGTGGCCGTCGCCCGGCCCTTTCCAGTCTGTTGCCTCGGGATCGTGGACCCAAACCACCCGGCCCGGATGAACGCCTTTGCCCTGGCCAATGGGCGAAAGCCCCGGCTGCTCGGCGGCGATGGTCGCCTTCTCCGGCATATTCATGACCGCGACCGCGCCAAACACCATCGCGGCCACGAGGCACGCCAGCGCCAGCGGCCAGCGGGACTGCCGAAGCAGTCCCTTGGCCTTGCGAAACGCCACGATGGACCCAGCCAGCCCGATCAGCCACGCGACGAAGCCCGACGCCAAAGGCATGGCCAGCCGCTGGCACGGATAGAGCGCCCGCGAAGGCTTGGGAATCACCCGAATGAGAAACCAGACCAGCGAGACCACGCCCGCGATCGGCAGCAGCCAGCAGAGCCAGCTATGCTTGAGTCTGTCCGTGAGCCGGCGTCCCTGTCTCATGCAACAGGGGTGTTGATTGTGCGAATGCATCTCCTGGTGATTGTGATTCTCGTGCGAGTGCGACATTCCTAACACCTCCATCAGCGACCCTGAATCGTGAACCAACGTCGGGGGAACATTGTACCATACGGTCGCGGTCAAGTCTTGGCTTTTCCGGCCATCTGGGGAACCCCGGGTGGAATCCGGGTTTCTGGCAGAGACACCGCAAAGAGGACCTGAACGCTGTCTCGGTGAGCTACGTAGAGTTGCAGGCCAAAGAAGAAAGGGATGACAATGACTGAGACCAGGAAGATCAGCAAGCTCTGGCGAAGCAAGCCCACGATGGAAGGGGCGGGCGTGCACCTCCGGCGCGCGTTCGGATACAGCGAGGTGCCGATGTTCGATCCATTCCTATTGCTCGACGATTTCCGGTCGAGCACGCCGGCGGAATACCTCAAGGGCTTTCCCTGGCACCCCCATCGCGGGATTGAGACGATTACCTATGTTCTCGGCGGAACCGTGGAGCACGGCGACAGCATGGGCAATCGGGGCGTCATTCGCAGCGGCGACGTGCAGTGGATGACCGCCGGCAGCGGGATCGTGCACCAGGAAATGCCCAAGGGGGATGAGGCCGGCAGGATGTTGGGCTTTCAACCCTGGGCGAATCTACCCGCCAGCCACAAGATGATGGCCCCACGGTATCGTGAGGTCAAGGCTGGGCAGATCCCGGAGGTGAGGCTGGAGGAGGACGTCCAGGTCCGAGTGGTCTGTGGCCGAGTGGGCGACGTGGAAGGCCCCGTCCGCGATATCGTGACCGATCCGGTCTATCTGGATGTGACGGTTCCGCCACGGTCGGAGCATTTCCACCCCACGCAGCCGGATCATACCGTCTTCGCCTACGTGATCGAGGGCCAAGGGTACTTCTGCCAGGAGAAGGCCCCGTTCACTCACGACATGCAGGGAGCGAACTACTTTGACATGCAGCGCGAGCCCTTTCTGGAAAATGGCACGCTCGTCCTGTTCGAAAAGGGCGACCGGGTCATGGTCTCGACCGAGGAAGAGCCCGTCCGATTTCTGCTCATGTCCGGCAGGCCCATCGGCAAGCCGGTGGCGTGGTACGGCCCCATCGTGATGAACACGCAAGGAGAGCTGCGTGTCGCCTTTGAAGAATACCGAAACGGCACTTTCATCAAGCACCGGAAACTCTGAGTCTTTTCTGGCGAACCACGACCAGCAGGGGGCAACGAAGTGCGAACGAGATTCTCTTGCTGACCCTCTTGATTTGCCCGTCCGGGGGTGCTATCGTTTTCTGCGGCCGCCCAGGAGAATCCGAATTGCCATTATGGACCGATCCTCATTGACACGATACGCGTGGCTGTCGATTGCGGCAGCCATTGTTACTATTGGGCTCAAGAGCTTCGCTTACCTCTTGACGGGCTCCGTCGGTCTGCTCTCGGATGCGGTGGAATCGGTCGTCAATCTGCTGGCGGCGATCATCGCCCTGGCCATGCTGA
Organism: Phycisphaerae bacterium; assembly: GCA_026386805.1. Lineage (GTDB taxonomy): Bacteria > Planctomycetota > Phycisphaerae > Sedimentisphaerales > Anaerobacaceae > PLanc-01. The sequence continues at coordinate 5,649 of JAPLMX010000146.1, forward strand.
TCGTGGCGGCACGCCCGGCGGACGAGGAGCACCAGTACGGGCACAGCAAAGCGGAATACTTTGCCAGCGGGGCCGAAGGAGTCCTGATCCTGCTGGCGGCGGTTAGTATCGCCGTGGCGGCCGTGCATCGGCTCCTCGCCCCGCGACCGGTGGAGCAGGCCGGCATCGGCTTGGCCGTCGCCGTCGTGGCCTCGGCGATCAACTTTGGCGTCGCCCGCGTCCTGCTGCACGTCGGAAGAACGAGCAGCTCGATCACGCTCGAAGCCGACGCGCACCACCTGATGACGGACGTGTGGACCTCGGCGGCCGTCATCGTTGGGGTTGGGGCCGTGGCGCTGACGGACTGGGAGGTGCTGGACCCGCTTGTTGCGCTGGTGGTCGCGGCCAATATCGTGCGCACGGGGTTTCAATTGATGCGGCGGTCGATTGCGGGCCTGATGGATGCGGCGCTGCCCCCGGAAGAATATGAGAAGCTGATGGCAGTCCTCGATAAATACAAGGAGCAGGGCATCCAGTTTCACGCCATTCGCAGCCGCCAGGCGGCGGGCCGGCGGTTCATCTCCATTCACGTCCTGGTCCCCGGCCGCTGGACCACCCACAAGGGTCATCACGTGGTTGAGAACATCGAAACCGACATTCGCGGCGCCCTTTCCGGCGTGACCATCTTCAGCCACATGGAGCCGGTGGACGACCCGCTCTCCTTCCGGGACATCGAGATCGACCGCTGAGAGCACAGGACCAGCGAGCAAGAGCCGCGAACATCGTAAGAGTATCGTTGCAGAGCCCCCGTCATTCCCGCGAAGGCGGGAATCCAGGAATCCATGGCAAGGCCCCCTGCCTTCACAAGGGCAACAATGTCTCTGCTTGCACGGCACACGGACGGAATGTCGTGATGGTGCTGTTGACGCTTCTTGATAGGACACGTTATCATGGTGTCCGTCCATGGAGTGCGCAAGCGGCAACAAGTACAACAAGAAAAGGAGGTACTACCATGCAGCGGATGTTTCAGAGTGTATTGGCCGTCATTGTGATCGTTGCGGTAACGGGTTGCTGCTGTCCCTCGAAACAGGGAGAAAAAGCGGAAGAGGGAGAAAAGAAGGAGGCTCCTGCTCAGCAGGTGTCCTTGTCGCAGGTCCCCGAGCCGGCGCGGGCCACGATTGTGAAGCTGACCGCCGCCGGCAAGATCAAGAAGATCGAGAAAGCCGAGGAAGACGGCAAGACCGTGTATGACGTCGAGGCGACGGTGCAGGGCCGGGACGTGGAGTACGATATCGCCGCCGACGGCACGGTGCTGACGACCGAGCAGAGCGTCCCCTATGCCTCGCTGCCGCTGGTGGTGCGCAACGCCGCCCAGAAATACTTCGGCTCGGCCACCGGGCTGAAGACCTCGGTGGAAGTCGAGGACGGTAAGACCTTCTACGAGGTCGAGGGCAAGAACGGCAAGGCGCTGAAGCTCTCCGACACCGGCCGGATCGTCGAAGAAGAAAAACAGTGACACGCGCTTCGGCTGAGTCTCTGTAATATTCTGTAGATATCGACAGTGGCAGCGGGGGCGATTTCCCTCGCGGCCACTTGTCCTATGCGGAATTCCCGGCCGTATAGCACATTCCCTTGCGACGGGAATCGAGCGGAGATCGGATGCGGTTCGCATGAAACTGACTGGGTGAAAGGATCGTTCCACGTCTGAGCGGGGAGGCGGATCGCTGAACCGTCCCGTTGATTTGTTCCTTGCGGGGTGCTATGGTGTTCCCCATCTGTGGAGAAGCTCCTGGATGCCAGGAGCTTCGAAGACGAACGATTTAAGGAAAGTCCATCGATGAGAAGTCCGATCCCAGCAGTGGTTCTCGTCTGTGCAATTCTCCTCGGCGGGTGGGGGTGCTCGACGAAGACGAAAACGCTCGCCGTCAGGTCCGAATGCCCGTCGCTTGATGCGGGAGACTACTATTTTCCCAAGGGAGCTCTCGACCCGTCACGACCGAAGATCGATCGACTAACGCGGGATTGGTACTCCCAGTTTCTCAGAGTGATGCTGGAGCCGTCCCTGTCCTGCGGCCAGGGGTCGGGCGGGTTTGCCTATCGGTTTCTGTGGCTGCGGGGTTCGCATCACCCGATCGCCGTGCGGATTGAGGGAGGTGGCTCGTCGATCACTCTCAGCGCGGTGGAGCTTGACGGCGCCGGAGGGCATGCCCCGGGAGAGATCGTCAAGCGGATACAGAGAGCCTTGTCGCCGGCCGAGCAGAGCAAGTTCCTGACGACACTGAGCCGCGTCGGATTTTGGGAAATGCCGAAAAACCAGGATCGTTTCGGTCTGAATGGCGCTCAATGGGTCCTGGAGGGCGCCGCAGACGGTCGATACCAGGTGGTGGAGAGATTTTCGCCGGGACCGGGGGCCTATCGGGACTTGGGCCTTCTCCTGATCGAGTTCACCGGCATTGCGATCCCGCCGCTGGATTACTATTGACCGCTTCTTTGGGAGAATGTGCTTATGTCGAACCTGCCTGTTGTTCTGCTGTTGACCGTTGCCACTACCGCCTCCGCGCAAACGCTGGTGTCGCCGGAGGTGCATCCGGATGGTCGCGTGACGTTTCGCCTGCGGGCCCCGCGTACAGCTTCCAGGTGGACGGTCTGCACACCATCGATCCCGCCAATCCGTTGCTCAAGTACAACCTGCTGAACACGGACAGCCAGGTTCATGTCCCGGGTCCGGCCACGCTGCCTTGGGAGATCAACAACGTACCTCACGGCGTGATTCACCGTCATCTGTACCGGTCCGCCATTGTGGGCGACGAGCATCCGTTCGTGGTGTACACGCCGCCCGGCTATGACCCGATGGCCAAGGTGCCGTACCCCGTGCTCTATCTCCTGCACGGCTACAGCGACGCCGAGGATGCCTGGGTCTCGGTCGGCCGCGCCAACATCATCCTCGACAACCTCATCGCCCAAGGCAAGGCCAAGCCCATGCTGATCGTAATGCCGCTGGGCTACGGCAACAAGGAAGTCATTGCCAACGGCTGGGCGGGCCTGCGCAAAACCGGCGTCTGGCAGGACAGCATCGAAAAGTTCCGCGATGTGTTGATTAAGGAAGTCATCCCGCAAGTGGAAAAGGTCTACCACGTATCCACGGATCGCAACGCCCGCGCGATCGCGGGCCTGTCAATGGGCGGGACCCAGTCCCTCTTCATCGGCCTCAACGCCCTGGATCGCTTCGCCTGGATCGGGGCCTTCAGCTCCGGCGGTCTCGACGCCAACTTCGAAAAGGCCTACCCGGCCGTGAACGAAAGCACCAGCGCCCAGTTGCGTCTGCTCTGGATCGCCTGCGGCCAGCAGGACGGCCTGCTCGGCCTCAACCAGAAGCTGGTCGATTGGTTCAAGTCCAAGGGCGTCAAGCTCACCTGGGTCCCCACCCCCGGCACCCACAGCTTCACCGTCTGGCGCCGTTACCTGGCCGAGGTTACGCCGCTGCTGTTCCGCGATAAGCCGTGAGTGCGCGATCTTGGCGCGAGGGATCGATTATTGCCTTATCGGGCTCGCTTCGACCTTTGTATGGAGGCACAACAGGTCATGCAGAAACCAGTTATCAGCCGATGGTTGGTCGGTCTGACAGGGGCTTCCCACGATCTCGATGAACTCGAATTGGCTATCGGCTTTCCCGTTGTGACGGTAGCGCGCAGCAACGGGGTATACTACCTGGAGTCGAATACGCTCAACCCTATCGAGGACCCAAGCGAGGTGCTCAACGCGGCGAAGCGTCTGACCGAGATGGTCAACGGTGTCGCGAGATTGCACTTCGATCATTGGGGTAATGTTGAGGTTTCGAACTCCATCGTAGGTATCGATGAGCAAGGACACGCGCACAAGTTCGCCTTCGGATTTGGCACCGGGCGGCCCGTGAATGAATCCTATGCGGACTCCGCAATCATCGAGAGGTGGCTTGCGACGGCAGTCCGTGAAGAGCGTGTGGCAAACGCGATCCGGTTCTTCTCTACGCCCACTTGGACCAATCTATATAAGATCTTCGAGATTGTGCGAGATGACGTCGGTGACGTAGTCGCGCAAGGCTGGGCAGCGAAGCGCGAGCTCGCTCGATTTACCCAGACGGCTCAGACTCCGGAGTCCATTGGTGATGCCGCTCGCCATGCGAGTAAGAAGTTCAAGCCTCACGCGGAGCCAATGTCGCACACGGAGGCCACATCCTTCATAAAGGACCTGCTTCGACGGTGGCTGGGCCACATCGCTTAAGAGTGACACGCTGGTCAGCGCCGCCGTCCGCTCGACGGTCGCATGACGCAAATGTGTTCCACGCGCAACCGATGCGCACCACAGTACGAGTAATGGTGTACGCACGATATTCCCTTGAGTGTGCTCATCGCGTGAACAGGCTTTCTTCGACTTCTGTATCGAAAAGACAGGCGGACTTCTCGATGTGGGCGAAGGTCTCCTCGCCGGGCTTGTGAGAGAGGCCAAAGTACTGTAAGCTGAGGCAATGAAGAAACCGATCGCTTACACTGAGACACCGATAGTCAACCTTGCGGCCCGCTCGAAGCCGAGCTTGTTTGCACCGGTGTCCCAACAGATCGCTCGGAACTGGTGGGGCTATGATAGAGAATGAAATCCTGAGAGAAGTCTGGCGGAACCGAGATGCGTTTGCCAAGCGGCATCGGTACAACCTCGATGCGATGGTGGAAGAACTGCGCCAAATGGAGCCTCAATCCCCCAACAAGTTGGTGGACCGGAGCGCGGAATTGAAGAAAACGCGACGGCGCAAGCGGCAACGCTCAGATCGATGAGTATGGGCAAGATTCCAAAGATCGATTCTATCGAAGAACTCGCCAAGTTCTGGGACACCCATGATCTCACTGACTTCGAGGATGAACTCGAAGAAGTCAAGGAGCCTGTTTTTGACCTGGGCGGCGAAGCTGTGGTGCGAATACGTCTTGGTGCCGAGCAGGCGGAGGCGTTGAAACGCATGGCGCAATCCAAAGGGATGGACGAAGCGGACCTCGTCGAGGAATGGGTGAGCGAGAAATTGCGGGTGTCCTGACGATTATCGCTCGACCAGGCTCTCTTCGACCTTCATGCCGAAGTGGCGGCCGGACTTTTCGATGTGGGCGAGGGCCTTGTCGCCAGGTTTCAAGGTAGTGACGGAGATCGCTTTGCCTTGGGGGTCCATCAGGCGGATCGTCTCGGCGTTTTGCAGGACTAAGCTGATCGGCTGGCCCTCGGCCTCGGCTTCGATCAGCAGCATGGGCCGACGCTCGATCTTGTTGCGGCCCAGGTAGGCGGTCTGGGTGCGGCCTTCGTTATCCACGAGCATCACCTCATCGCCTGCTTTGAGGTCTGCCAAGTATTTCGTCTTGCCGCCGGGGGTGAGGATGTAGGCGTGCACGGCCCCCGCGTTGACGCGGAAGGGACGCGAGGCGACGTAGGGGTTGTCGATGGATTCCGAATGGACGAGGAAAAAGCCCGAGGCGGTGTTGCCGACGAGCATTCCCTCGCCTACCGTCATTTGCGTGCAGGTGTCGAGGCAGGAGCGGTCGCCCATGCCGAGCTGCTTCGTGGCGGTGATCGTGGCCGCGACGAGGCCGATCCGCTCGCTGACGCCGTGAAGGATCTCAGCCGTTTTTTTGATCTCGTCAATGTCGGTGGTGTTGAGCACGACGCCGTCGACGCCCTTTTCCAGAATCTCAACCATGAGTCTGGCCTGTTCGCTGTTTTCGACCTGGACCATGAGGTTCTTGCCGCGCCGGGCGAGCAGGTTTTCGATGGGGATGATCGTCCAATCGAGCATCTTGACCACAGCGATCTTGTCTGTGGGTACGGCGGCGGCCCGGTCCTCGTCAGCCTTGCCTGCCACATTGATGAACTCGACATCGATGCCTGGCTTGAGATCGCCATGCTTCTCGACCGTTTTGATCCGGCCGAACTGGCGGATCGTGTCGCTCTGGCCTTCCGGCACGACGACCGCCTCGGCCCCACTCTCCAGGGCGACGATGGCAACCTGCTTATTATACGGAATGACGCTAACCCACAGTCTTTTCATGATGCCGTCTCACCGCCATTGTCTCGAATATCTTCATACAAGCGCGTCAGCTTATTCTTCAAGACAGGAATGTCTTCCGTCACAATCAACCACGTCCTATGCAAATTGACGCCAAAATACTGGTGGATCAGCACGTCGCGCAGACCCGCAATGTTCCTCCAAGGGACTTCTGGATACTTGCCGCGGAGAGACTCCGGAATGTTCTTAACGGCTTCGCCCATCACCTCCAATCGGCGGAGCACGGCGTCTTGTGCCTGTGCGTTTTCAGAGAAACTCCGTTCGTCGAGACCTCGGGCATATTCTTCGATTCGATCGATGCTGGCGAGGATATCTTCAACATATAAGCACAGATCCCTGGTCACAGAATCGTCTCCTGTTCTTCCAGAATCCGCTCTCGCAAGCGGGGCTTAATCATATCGTATTCGACGAGATCCACACGCCGACTCAGAGCCTGCTCAAGATCGAGCTTCAGACCGACAAAACCAAGCAGGCTGATATCTTCTCCGATGCGGACGAGAATGTCGATATCGCTTTCCGGACGTAACTGCCCCTTGACGGCCGACCCGAAGACCGCCGCTTTCGTTACGCCATAGCGCCGCAAGATCGGTAACGCCGCCTGCCTGATCTCTTCCACGGATAGATTCATCCTATTCACCTCTTGAAGAGTAACTGCTCAGGTCGTTTTCTGATAGGATTTACAGGATTAATAGGATTTTGGCAAGGCGGTAGTTCGTCCCGGAGAGCGGGCGGGATCCTCAGAAGGGGTGCTGGCCAGCGAGCCACGGCGGCTACGAGGTGTTGCAGCGTGGCACGAACGGGTCGCCGGTGAAAACGCGGGCGATCGCGTCCCGTGCGCCCCTCGCCTTCTTTCGGGCCGTGGAGATGTAGCGGCGGAGGCGGCAGAAGGCTTTGGCCCCCTCTTCGCGGCGGAACAGGCCGGAGATCTTCTGTGGCACCTTCATCATGCGAATGTCCCGTTCGGCCAGGTTGTTATCGCAGGGGACGTTGCAGTCGTACCGGAAGGCGAGGGCTTCCCGCCGGTGTTCGTCGAGCCGTTCGAGCAGGTTCCTGGGCTTGGTCTTTTTTCGCCGCCCGCGTTTGTTTCCGGCCTGTGCGGGCGCTGCGGATAAGGGAGGGGTGGCATCGCCCGCGTCCCAGAGGCGCTGGGAGCGGGCTTCCAAGTTTCGGATCTGGGCTTTCGGCAGAGGGTCAGCGGTCGGCCGGGCTTGGGCGACCGCCGCCTGGATGTCCCGCAGACAGTCGATCATCGTATCGGCCCCGTCCTGCCGGTGCTGCTCCTGCACAAAGATCAGTTCGCGTAGAGGATGCGCGTGACACAGGCCGTGGGAACACTCGTAACCGAAGTACGGCTTCCAGAAGTCGTGCATCGCCCTCCCCGCGAAAGGGGGCAGGATGCCGCTCTCCTCGAGGGCTTCCGCGCCGCGTTTGGGAGGGAGGTCATAGTAAGTGGCGTTGGCCGTCGAGGCCGCAGGGAGCCACCAGAGTTTCTTCTCCACCCGGGAGCCGCTCTCCTCGAACTGCGCGACCGGGGTTTGTGTGATCTGTTCCTTGATCTGCCGGACGGGTGCCTCAAGTCGCGTAGGGCATTCGCCGATGAGGTTGGCCCGCGTGCCTGCACTCATCGGGCAGCCGAAAAAGTCGCCCAGCCATTCGCAGGTGCGCTCGTAAGGCAGGAACTGATAGTTCTTGAGGTACACGGCCGCGGCCTTGACGCCGGGGCCATATTGCACCGGGGCGTTGACCCCCTCGGGAAACGCCGCCTTGTTCGTGTGGCCGCAGGCGCAAAACTTGAGTTCGGCCTGCGGCTCGGTGACGGTCAGCCGCAGGGGCGGCAGATCGTGAACCTGTCGTTTCTCGATGTCCTCGGGCGGTCGATGCGCCAGCGAGCGGCCGCAACGCTCGCAGCGCTCCACCCGGTGTGGCTCGATACGATCGGGCTTCCCGACCATCGCCCGCGTCTGACCCGCCTGTCCGGGCTGACCGCCCGAGGGGCGTGCGCTCTTTTCCCGCAGGCTCTTGGACGCGGGTTTCTGGAACCCCTCGGTCGAAGGCGGTTTGCTGCGGTTGCGCGAGTTCTTGGCCCCCTGGTCTTCCAGATGCTTGACCCGTTGTTCGCTGGCGTCCCGGCGTGCGGTCAGATCCTGCACTTGCCGTTCCCGCGTGTGGATGCGCCGGTCCATCTCCCGCAGCACTCGCACCACGGTTGCCTCGCCGGCGCGGTAAAGGGCCTGGGCTTCTTCGCGCGTCCTCAGGCGCACAACTCCCGCCGGAAGTCCTTGACGAGCGGAGAGAGATACACGTCCTTGACCGCCGCGCGGAGGCAGTGCTCGCGGTCGTTGCGGGTCCGCCCTCGGGTCGCCCCGAGCCGCCGCCAGTTGGCCGCCCGGGAGCAGGTTCCCTGGAAACGGTCGCGATCCACGAAGGTTTCCAGCGCCTGCAAGGAATGCCCGTACTTGGTCTGCCAGTCGGCGCGAATCCGGCGGGCGATCAGGCCCAGCACGTGGCTGGCCAGAGGCGGGACCACGACCCAGGGCAACACGAGGAAGCGGGTGTTGTTGATCAGCCCCTGCAGGTTGCGCTGCCGCGCGGCGCGCTCCCAACCGAGGAAGGCGTCGCGATCCGCGCACTTCCACGCCGCCGAGCCGAACAGCGCACACGCCCCCGGCCGGCCGTGCCGGTCGCGGACCAGATAGCGAAGGTTCTCGCCCACCGTGTTGCGGTGGCCGAGGTAGTGATAGCGGGCGAGCAGACCGTGGAACAGTCCCGCCTCGGCGGGATCACCCGAGCCGGGCGCGACGATGCTCACGGACAGGGGCCGCAGGTCACGCAACGCACCGCCGATCGGCTCGGTGGCATGCGCCACCACAGGCACGAGCCGATTGCGCTGCCCGTTGGGCGAGGGGCCGCGACGCTTCGGCAGTCGGAGGTGTCCGGAGCGTTCCAACTTTAGCAGGAGCGGACGCGCCGCCATATCCTTGAGCCGGCCCTGCGCGTTGCGCCACTCCCAGCGGCAGCAAAGTTCTACGCTGCGTCGCGAGCGGCCCCAGTCGGGATGCTCGGCCAGCAGCCCCCGGATCATGGCAATGTCCGCGCCGTTCAACTGTCGCCCTTGCATGACTAAGCCTCGATTAGATGAGAATCCGGATTTCCTGTCAACATCTTCGAATTTTGCCTTGCTACGACGCTTGTTCAGGAGTTCTGTGCCTGCGGGCCGCCTTATAGACCTCTGTGCCCCACAACGGCAGCGACGAGATGAAGAGGACCAGCACCCAATCGAACAAGCCCAGCGGCTCGGTCTTGAAGACGGTCTGCAATGGTGGGATGTACACGACCGCCATCTGGAGTGCGAACGAGATTCCCGTGGCGAGCAGCAGATTCCTGTTGGTGAACGGGCCGATCTTGAACAACGACTCGGTCAGGCTGCGGCAGTTGAAGGAGTGGAAGAGCTGGCTGACCGACAGGACGACGAAGCACGCGGTTCTGGCGCGAGCGAGACCTTCGTTCTCCACGAACAGAACAAGCATATAAGCGCCCAAGCTACAGGCGGCGATGAACACACCTTGTGCTAGCATCAAAAGTCCGCGGCTTCGCGTCACGACCGGCTCATCCGGGGCCCGGGGCCGCCTCTTCATGATCTCGGGGTCCACCGGGTCCACGCCGAGGGCCAGGGCCGGCAGGCCGTCCGTCACGAGGTTCACCCACAGGATTTGGATGGGCAGCAGCGGCACCGGCAGTCCGAACAGCGAGCTGACGAACATGACCAGGATCTCCCCGGTGTTGCACGAGAGCAGGTAGTGCACGAATTTTAGGATGTTGTCGTAGATACCCCGGCCTTCCTCGACTGCCGCGACGATGGAGGCGAAATTGTCGTCCGTAATGACCATGTCCGACACTTCCTTGGTGACGTCGGTGCCGGTGATGCCCATGGCGACGCCGATATCCGCTTCCTTGACGGCCGGGGCGTCGTTCACGCCGTCGCCCGTCATGGCAACGATCTCATGGCGGCTGCGCCACGCGCGGACGACCCGCAGCTTGTGCTCCGGCGAGACGCGGGCGTACACGGGGATCTTGTCCACCTGCTTTTCAAGCTGCTCCTGACTGAGCTTGTCCAGCTCTTTGCCGGACAGGGCGAGGGAGTCCTCCTTGAAAAAGCCCAGTTGTTTGGCAATGGCGGTGGCGGTGTTCTTGTGGTCGCCCGTAATCATGACCGTCTTGATGCCGGCGGTCATGCACGCGCGGATCGCCTGCCTGGCCTCTTCTCGCGGCGGATCGATCATCGCGATCAGGCCGACGAACGTCAGGTCCCTCTCGACTGCATTGGCATCGAGCTTGCCCGGCTCGCCGTCAATATCCCGATAGGCCACTCCCAGGACCCGCATCGCTTGGCTGGTCAGGTCGTCGTTGGCGGCGGCAACCTGCTTGCGATCCTTGGGTGTCAAAGGTCGAACGGCCCCGTTGATCTCGATGTTGACACAATCAGCCAGCAGGATATCCGGGGCTCCTTTGACGCAGGCGATATGACGATGATCCACCCGCCGCACGATCGTCATCTTCTTGCGGTCTGAGTCGAACGGCAGCTCATCGACGAAGGGGAGCTTATGCTCCTCCTGGCTCTTCCAGATGTCGGCCTTGGCGGCCACGGTCAGCAGCGCCGCCTCGGTGGGGTCTCCCACGATCCGGTACGAAGATTGCTCCTGCACGAGCTGTGCACCGTTGCACAGGACGCCCACGGCCAGGGCCTTCATCAGGTCCGGGTAGTCCTGCGGTTTGACGTTCTTGCCCTCCGAGAGGAACTCGCCCTTGGGGGCATAGCCGATCCCTGTCACTTGGAACAACCGCCCGCCGGCGAACACGGCCTGAACCGTCATTTCGTTCTTGGTGAGCGTGCCGGTCTTGTCGGAGCAGATCACGGTGGCGCTGCCCAGGGTCTCGACGGACCGAAGCCGCCGGATCAGGGCGTGGCGCTTCACCATTCTCTGGACGCCCAGCGCCAAGGCAATCGTGACCACGGCGGGCATGCCCTCGGGGATGGCCGCCACCGCCAGGCTCACGGCCGTGAGGAAGACCTCGATCATTTTGCCGCCGCGGGCCCATTCGAGGAGGAACACGACTGCTACGAGCACGAAGCACAGGTAGACGATCCATTTGCCGAACTCCTCCAGTTTCTTTTGCAGCGGCGTGGCCTCGCGCTCGATCTCCTGGATCATGCCGGCGATGTTGCCCAGTTCGGTCTGCATGCCGGTCTCTGTCACAAGGATTTTGGCCCGGCCTGAAGCAACGGAGGTGCCCAGATAGACCATGTTGGTCCGGTCCGCCAGGGGGACCTCCGGCTCGTCCAGCACCGCCGCCGTCTTGACCACAGGCGTGGATTCGCCCGTCAAGCTGGCCTCCTGCACGCTGAAATTGGAGGTGACCCACGCCACCCGGCCATCGGCCGGAACGCTGTCGCCTGCCTCCAGCTCGACGATGTCGCCGGGGACAAGCTCTTCGGAGGCGAGAACTGCGTGTTTCCCGCTGCGAATGACCTTGGACGTGGGGGACGAGAGCTTCTTCAAGGCGGCCAGGGACTTCTCTGCACGGTACTCCTGGAAAAAGCCCAAGACGGCGTTGAGGATCACGATCGCGATGATGGCGACCGCGTCCACCACCTCCTGCAAGACGCCGGAGACGAGGGCCGCGCCGATCAGGACCCAGATCATAAAGTCCTTGAACTGGTCGAGGAAGATCGCCCACGGCGAGCGTTTCGGGGCCTCCTTCAACTGGTTGCGGCCGTGCTTTTCAATGCGGGCGGCCGCCTCGCTGGAGGTCAGGCCCGAAGACGGATCGGTCCCGAGCTCTCTGGCTGCGTTCTCAACATCTCGATGCCACCATGACTCCATCCTGAGCCCCTTGCCATTTACCGCTTATGATTTACTATTTACGAGTGCATTCGCCCGCGAACGGCGAACACTGAATTGTAAATCGTCAATCGTAAATTGTAAACCATGTGCTGTGGCCAAAAGGAGGCGGCAAAATGAGTGTGCTGGCTGAGTTTAGGGAGTTTGCGGTCCGAGGCAATGTCATCGACTTGGCCGTGGGCATCGTGATCGGCACGGCATTCGGCAAGATCGTGAATTCCCTCGTGAACGACGTGATCATGCCACCCATCGGAATCCTGATCAATGGGGTGGACTTCAAATCGTTGGCCATCATGCTCAAGCATGGGCCGGACGCCCAGAGCACGGTCACGCTGAACTACGGCAACTTCGTCCAAACGGTTATCGAGTTCCTCATCATTGCCTGGTCCGTCTTCCTGATGGTCAAGGTGCTCAATCGGATTCGACGGCTCGGGGAGAAGCCGCAGCCGGTGGTTGAGAAAGGCGTCATAGAAGGGCCGCCCCAATGAGGGCAGCCGGGAGAGAATGGGGGAGTCGCCGTGCCGTGGGTGTCATCCGTTGGCGCGACACCTGATCTGCCGGGATCTCGTCGTCTGCTCCGCAGTGACCGTCGGCCGGAGAATCAGAACCACCGGCAGAGCCGGTGGTATGAGGAAGGCCCCTAAAAGGGGCCATCGCGTGACTAATCGAACATTCAACTACCCTGGTCCTCCCGCTTCTCGCGGTCTTTTCCTCTTGGAGGTGCTAACGTGGAGTC
>JAPLMX010000107.1 GCA_026386805.1 Phycisphaerae bacterium
GCTTTCGGCGGTTCTCCAACTCGTCGAAGTCCCTTCGTGTTCGTCCTTTTCTGTCCATGCGGACAGCCTACGAGAACGAAACGCTGGTGTCAATATATTATGCGAAAAATCTGTCACTATATTATGCGAAATTCAGGAATAGCCTCCAAATCCTTGTTGTTAGGCCCTGGATCGAGCCGATGGGTTCTGTAGTCCTCGCCCCAGTGCGAAATGATACCATCTCTCACTTCCCAAGTGAGATTCAGACCGGGCTGTTCGCTGTCTCTTTTGGCAATACGGTCCACGACTCTGAGGCCGTACACTTCGTGAGAAAACCTGGGCATGATCCGCTGCAAATGGGGATAGCGGCCTATGATCGAGGTCAGAAACTCCTCCCCTTGATGACCGAATGGCGCATGACCGATATCGTGGGCCAAGCCGATGGCTTCGGCTAAATCCTCATTCAGCTTAAGGCAACGAGCAACCGTGCGTGCAGCAGATGCAACGAAACGCACGTGATCCATCCTCGTGCTGACGTGGTCATTCTGCGGGAAATAGAAAACCTGGGTCTTGTGTCGCAGGCGGCGAAAGGACTGCGAGTAGATGATCCTATGGACGTCCCGCTGAAAGTCCGTTCGGAAACGGTCCTCGGTCTGAGGCTTCCGTCTGGCACGCGTGCCTATGGTTGCGTATGGGCTTGGGAACAACTCCCTTTCGGATCTTCTGAACTGCGACATATCCTCTCCCTAAAGAGATCAATGAGTAGGTCGGCAATTTCCTCCCCCGACTTTCGGGACGTCAAGTAGCTGTAAATCTCTCTTCCGCTCTTGGTCGCAGCCTCAGACTGGCTATCTCTTGCAAGCAACTCATCCTCCGCCGCAGCAGAGAACCTTGCGTCAAAACCGGCGGCGATTTCATCGTAGGCGGCAACAAGAGAAAAGTCAGAGAGACCCAGCACCAAAGGATTACAGTTGCCCTCGATCAAGGACCTGCTGTCACTGCGGTAAATCACAATCGCCTTGTTATTTGCCCACGCGATCCCAGCCTCTACCATTGCACCTTCATCAGGTACACGGCCGTTCATGTTGAGTACCAGGCCGCTGCTATTCACGATTTGATACACATCGAGCGAGAAGATTGCCATATTGAGGATCTTCCTCGCATCTGGGGCGGGAATACCCTTCTCCATGAAGAGCGGGAATAACTTGGCAAACTCCAGTCCGTCCCTCTGAGGCAAGAAGACGGAGTAGCCACCATCCTCAAGGACGGTGGCAATCTGGGACATCTCCTCGCGTTCTTTCGGATTGAACAGCGGACCCGCACAATAAATCTTACGTCGCTCCACGGCTACTCCCCGACGAATTGCACCTATGTTCCGGTACTGCACACAGCCACATTACATGATGAAGAACATCGGCTGAGTAGTCAAGACAAATCCGCAACTTGCTGCAACCTGCAGACAAAGCAGAACACACAGGCGCCAGCAAAATCAGCAAGACCCACTACGCGCCGGGCGGGTTTTGGGGTAGGATAGGCGGGCTGTTGGGCGCTGAATGAGATAACCGCAATTATCGCTTTGGATAAGGAGTACGTAATCATGGCACAAGCGGATATTGGACTGATTGGGTTGGCCGTCATGGGCGAGAACCTGATCCTGAACATGGAGAGCAAGGGGTTCACGGTCGCCTGCTTCAACCGCACCGTGTCGAAGGTGGACGACTTTGTCAACGGCCGGGCCCAGGGCAAGAACATCATCGGCTGCCACTCCATCGAGGAGCTGGTCGCCAGCCTCAAGAAGCCCCGCAAGATCATGCTGATGGTCAAGGCGGGTGCGGCCGTGGACGAGCTGATCGAGCAACTGCTGCCGCACCTGGAAGGCGGCGACATCCTGATCGATGGCGGGAACAGCAATTATCAGGACACGATCCGCCGAGCCGCGTACGTCGAGGGCAAGGGCAAGCTCTACATCGGCACCGGCGTCTCCGGCGGCGAGGAGGGCGCCCTGACTGGCCCCGCCATCATGCCGGGCGGCTCGCCGGCCGCTTGGGAGCATGTCAAACCCATCTTCCAGAAGATCGCCGCCAAGGCCCCGGACGGCACGCCCTGCTGCGAATGGATGGGCGAGAACGGGGCCGGCCACTTCGTCAAGATGGTCCACAACGGCATCGAGTACGGCGATATGCAGATGATCTGCGAGACCTACCAGATTATGAAGGAAGGTCTCGGCATGAGCAACGAGGAAATGCACGAGGTCTTCGCCGAATGGAACAAGGGCGAATTGGACTCCTATCTGATCGAGATCACGACCGACATCCTGGGCGTCAAGGACGAGGAGGGCAACTATGTAATCGACCTGATCCTCGACCGGGCCGGACAGAAGGGAACCGGCAAGTGGACGGTCGTAGACGCCCTTGACCAGGGTCAGCCGCTCACGCTCATCGCGGAGGCCGTGTTCGCCCGCTGCCTGTCGGCCCTCAAGGACGAGCGGGTCAATGCCGCGAAGGTCCTCCCCGGCCCCAAGGCCGCCTTCCGGGGCAAGAGACAGAATCTGCTGACGGACTTGCGTTACGCCCTGTACGCTTCGAAGATCGTCAGCTACGCCCAGGGCTTCATGCTGATGCAGGCGGCGGCCAAAGAACGCCAATGGAACCTGAACTACGGGGCCATTGCCTCGATCTGGCGTGGCGGCTGCATCATTCGCTCAGCCTTCCTTGGCAAGATCAAAGAGGCCTTCGACCGCCGGCCCGATCTACCGAACCTGCTGCTCGATCCGTTCTTCAAGGCGGCGGTGACGAAGGCCCACGGCTCGTGGCGGCGCGTGATTACTACGGCGGTCAAGCTGGGCATCCCGATGCCGACGGTCGGCTCGGCCCTGTCCTTCTATGACGGCTACCGTCACGAGCGGCTGCCCGCCAACCTGCTCCAGGCCCAGCGCGACTACTTCGGCGCCCACACCTACGAGCGGGTGGACAAGCCGCGCGGCCAATTCTTCCACACGAACTGGACCGGCCACGGCGGCACCACCTCCGCTTCGACCTATACGGTCTGACATGACACCACTGTGACGTTGTGGATTCTGGCCACAGAGGGCACAGAGCACACAGAGAAGAATGAATGAAAATAAGAAGCGAAGAAGGTGGGAGAATAGGAGCATATTCCGCCCTTCTTACCTTCCCACGGTCTTATCTTCCTACCTTCTTATTTTCTCTGTGATCTCTGTGCCCTCTGTGGCCCATCATTTTCTTTTGAGATGTTGGGGATCAGGCAAGGATTGAGTTAATGTACGACAGCCTTCGGATGCAGTCCGTGCAGACGCCGATCATTCCCGTGGTCGGGGAGTTGATCCGCGCCAATCCCGGCACGATCTCGCTCGGTCAGGGCGTCGCGTATTACGGACCGCCGCCGGAGGCCGGCCAGTACATCCAGAGGTTCTTCGCCGACCCGCAGAACCATAAATACAAGCTGGTCCAGGGCATCCCCGAGCTTCTGGAGGCGATTGAGAAGAAGCTCGCCGAGGAGAATGGCATCCGCGTCGGCGCGGACCAGCGAATCGTCGTAACCGCCGGAGCGAATATGGGCTTCGTCAACGCGGTCCTGGCCATCACCGACCCTGGCGATGAGATCATTCTGAACCTGCCCTACTACTTCAACCACGAGATGGCGATCACGATGGCCGACTGCAAAGCCGTTTGCGTCCCGACGGACGAGAATTACCAGTTGCAGCCCGACGATATCGAGAATGCCATCACCAGCCGGACACGGGCCGTGGTCACGATCTCGCCGAACAACCCAACCGGGGCCGTCTACCCGGAGCCAGTGCTTCGCCAGGTCAACGACATCTGTCGCCAACGAGGCATCTATCACATCTCCGACGAGGCCTACGAGTACTTCACCTATGACGGGGCAAAGCATTTCTCCCCCGGCTCGATCGAGGGCAGCTCGCAACACACGATCTCACTCTTTTCGTTGTCCAAAGCTTACGGCTTCGCAAGCTGGCGGATCGGCTGGATGGTGATCCCGGAGCGGCTGTTTATGCCGATCCGCAAGATCCAGGACACGATCCTGATCTGCCCGCCGGTGATTTCGCAATGGGCGGCGGTCGGCGCCATGCACGCCGGCCGGGCCTACTGCCAGGACAAGCTCCGCGAGACCCGCGAAATCCGCCGGCTCGCCCTCGAAAGCCTGCGCCAGATCGAGGACCTCGTCACGATCCCGCGTGCCGACGGCGCGTTCTACCTGCTGGCCCGCGTCCATGCTGACCCGACGCGCAGCGGCGCTGCGGGCATGGACCCGATGCGCCTCGCCCAGCGATTGATCGAGGAGCACAAGGTCGCCGTCATCCCTGGCACCACCTTTGGCATCCAGGACCAATGCCTCCTCCGCATCGCCTACGGCGCCCTGCAAAAAGACACCGCCGCCGAAGGCATCGGCCGACTGGTGCACGGTCTGAGACGAATCTTGACAGCCTGATCCCCAGTGATAAAGAAAGCCGGTGAAACCATCGGAGATGCGTCCGATTGACCGGCGGCATTCCTGCCACGCTACGAATAGCGTCTACCCGCGTAGTCCCGCACATCTGTGGTGTGCAATGGCACATCCTGTCTGGCTTACCAGCTCTTGGCGGCCTGCTCGGCATCGGCCAATTCCTCATCCCGCCGGTGGTAGCCGCACTGCTCGATCAGCGTTCGGGCGGCGGTGAAATCGTCTTTCGGGCCGCGCGGTTTGCCTTGTTCATCCTTGTCCCACGGATAGGGCGTCACAGCGTGGAACAGGCGGGCACGGTAGAGGTGGATGTCCGCCATCTGCAGCCGCATGGGCCCGCGCTCGGCGATTTCCCAGGCATCGTCCAAGTCGGCACGCGCGCCGTCGGCGTCGTCCTCCAAAGTTCGCAGCCAGGCGCGAGTGAGAAAGCCAAATGGAAGGTAATCCATCCGTCCTCCCCGACGAAGGTTCTCGATGGCAATATCTACTCGCTGTCGTATGGCTCCGAACTGTTCACGGCCCAGATTTGAACTGACTTCGAGGATGTTCATGTATATGGCGGCATGTGCCCCCGTGAGGGGACGCAGGGCAGCATAGTGTGGGTAGCCCCTTCCGGGACTCGAACTCGAAGACTCTGTCCGTTCGCTCCATCGTCGCGCCTCCCGACACCTTTCCAGCACGGTAAGAAGTCTGCTCCTGCAGAACGGGATTGCCAGTTGCTGCTTCCATGCAACTACCTCGCTCTCGCTCAGCCGAACATCATGGAACCGCGATCCCTGCCATGGCTCGGTACTACATACACGGTTGCCCAATTCAGACTTCCTGGTGGCCAGCAATTCCCCCGCTATCTGGAGTTCCTTGGATGCCTCATCGCTCTGTCCGGACTGGTGAAGTACCACACCCAATGTGACGTGAGCTTGAATTTGTCGGTAGGGTGAGGAACTGGCGTCAGCGTGGTTGACAGCCTCTTGAGCGGTTTGGGCGGCCAATCCAATTTCGCCATGAGCCAATTCCAAAGCGCTGAGAAGACGTGCGCTGTGAGCAGCCTGATCCCATTCTTCGTCCTTCACCGAGACACTTAGAGACTGACCAGCTGCCGTGCGTGCGTCTGCCAAGCGACCAAGCGCTCGTAGGCATTCAGCTACCTCAAATAGGATCGCGCCCCTGAGTGAGGGCGGTACTAAGGACTGGAGATGGTCCCACGTATCCTGGAAGAAATAGCTCAGAGCACCCAAGCACGAGCCGAATGCTCCGAGCGTGTGCCACGCGTAGTAGTCCTCATCGCCTCTTTGGATGCGTCGAGAGTAGATTCCCGCAAACGCGTCCTGGTAGGAGCGTGCTTGGCACCCGTGGGCCACGGCTTGGTACAGGGGTTGGAGGTCTTCGAGCGTGGGATTGGGCTTCTGGTCGCCCGTTGTCTGGCAGAGGTGTTCGTAGAGCCGCCGGTGCGCGGCCCACCAGGCCTCCGAGTTCTTTTCGCTCAGTTGCTTGGCGAAATATTCGCGGATGAGAGGATGGGCATCGAGAATGGTAGCCGGTTGTCGGTAGTCGGTAGTCGGTGAGTCGCTTGCGTGAAGGGAGATCAGGCCGCACTCAGCGAGGTTGGAGAGGGTGTAGTTCCAGTCGTCGTCATTCAAACCGACAAGCGGCTTCGTCAGGGCGGCAATCACCGGTTTCTTGCGCAAGGCGGCTAAGCAGCGCGAATCGGCCGGACGGTCGAACAGGCCGAGCAGGCGCAGGACGGCCAGTTGGCGCAGGCCGTCTTCGCCGCCTTTACCCAGCCATTTCTCGTAGGCGGCCATGACCTTGAAGGCATGACCGCCCTGGACCTTGGCATCTGCCTTCTCGAACCGACCGAGGTCTCGCTTTCGGACATCGCCTTTATGGGCCTTCGCGAGGTATCGTCCAAGCAATTGGAGCGTCAGGGCATGACCCCCAACCTCGCGGGCGGCATCCTTCAGCTCTTTGTCATCCGCTCGTATCTGCGCATTGCCTGCCCTCTTGACTCCCGTCTCAAAGAGCAGGTATGCCCCCGCCTCCTCGGACAGGTGCTCCAACAACCACTCGGGGGAGGTGGTGTCGCGGTACGGCTTGAGATCGGTAATTGATTCGCGCGTCGTCACGATACACAGGCCGGGGTTATGCTGAGCCAAGCCCTTGAGCAGGGCCTCCAGGGCAGGGTCCTTGAGTTGGCCCCCCACCGGTCCAGGCGGGTATTGAAGCGGCTCCACGCCATCCAGAACAAGGAGCGTACGTTTCTGAGCGACCAGTTGGGCGAGTCGCGACCCCTTGTCCCATGCTGAGGCTGCACTTTTCGCCATTTCCGGATCGCCGAAGAACTCCAACGCCTTGGCGATGAATGTATCTGCGGACGCCGCACCCTGTTCACGCGTGCCCTGACTATAGAAGGACCAGTCGAAGACCCGCTCGGCCCCGCGCCAGCCGTCTCTCGCCATCCGCGCCATCCACTCGACAACCAGCGCCGTCTTGCCCACACCACCCCATGCAACGATGGTCACGACATGCGTCTTGGGGTCGAGCCACGCAGTATCCAGTCGAGTCAACTCCTTTTCGCGGCCAACGAGACGATCCGCTCCATGACGCAGGTGGGTGGGAGAAATCTGCGGAGGTTCCTTTGGGGTTTCCGCGGTCTCGGCAACCCAAGTTCGCAACAATTCAATCAGCTCATCCCGGCGGAAGGGCTTGCCGGTGGTGGATAGAGTTGCCAGCCGGGCCGTCAACGCGTCGGCGAGCATCTCGCGGTATTTGTCTGAACCCCATGGGAACTTCTGGGCACGCAGAAAGCCCTCCAGCCGGTGGGCCGCCTGTTCGCAAAAGGCCAGCGGATCGTTGTTCAGCTTCACCAGTCTGACGTTGGCCACGTGATCCAGCTTGGCAAGAGCGGGGTGGAACAGGCCCACCAGGCAAAGCTCGCAGTCCGTGTCCGGGTTCTGTGCCCTCAGTTCCTCGGCCCACTTCTGCACGTCGGCCTTGGCAAATTGGTTGATGGACGATTTGACCTGAACGGCCCGGCGGCCCTGGGCATACTCCCAGAGAATATCGATTTTCTCCGATTTGTGATCTGGCTCCAGAGTGACGCGAACAAACGGGTGCCCGTCCTTCAAGCCATCCAGCAAGGCGATTAGCGTCTGGACCAGATAGCCGCGCATGCCTGCCTGGCCACCGGGACTTGAACGGGATGTGTTCGCTGCCTTCATCGGCCCCCTCGCCGTGCTGCTTTTGCGACCGGATTCCGCGTCTGCTCGGTCCTGCTGGCGGCCGCGCGCACCACAGGCTTGTCCTTGCTGTTGCACGCAAGAAAGACGCCGAATCTCGGTTTCTCCCGGGCCTCGTCCATCATGAGCGTAGAGTATACCCCCGATGCGGCCAAGGGGCAAGAGTCTGTCAACCGCTGCTTCGCCGTCGCGCCGAAGGATGCCGTTTGCGACTATCGGGGACGACTATCGGGGACGCACCCTCTTTCGAGAGGCCGTTTTGGGCCGCCTCTTCTTTGGCTCCAGCGCCACGACTCGCTCGCCCAAGGAGGCTTCCAACTCCCGCAAGTCCTCGCAAATCCGATGGAGGTTGGAGCCGAACTGACGCGTATGCTCCATACGGTGCTTACGCACCTCTTCGACGGATGGGTCTCTCATGTTTCGCCTTCCACAACTCGGTCTGGGCCTCGTGCAGGATGACGATGGGAGTCATCTGAGTCTGGCCTCAATGTCGGCGAAAACCGCCGCCGCCGGTCGGCCTGCCGCTTTACCCATCTTCACCCTCCGGACACGCCTGCGAATCTCGGCCTCCTGTTCAGGGCTCAGCTCATAGGCGGCAGGATCTTCGAGACTCAGGATCAGATCGTGGGCAAGACTGGCACGCTCGCCGGTTGACAGCGTCATCGCTTCCTTTCGAACTTGTTCTACCGTCTTCATGCTTTCATGTTACTGCGGCAACAACCTCATGTCAAGATCGTCTTCCGCCGCCAGCGACAGCCGCTGCCAGGACCGAGGAGAATTCCCTTGCCGGAAGTGCCAAATACGATTAGCCTTCTTCCCCGGGGACCGTGGGGTCCCGTGTCGAGGGGAGGCTGGACAGTGTCTGTGTAACGGGGATACTCATGGTTCTAAGACGAATGTCGGTATACGCGGGAATGGTCACAGTCCTGATGACGGTTCTGTTGGGTCTGGCGCCGAAGGCGACCGGCCAGGAGCACGCGGATTTTCGGGAGATTATCAGCCGGGCCAAGGCGGAGGTGTTCCCAGCCCTGATCTTCGTGAAGCCCATCGTGGCGGACTACGAAAGCGGCGAGAAGAAACAGCAGGAGGTCTTCGGCTCCGGCGTCATCATCAGCCCCGACGGCTACGCGGTGACCAACTGGCACGTGGTGGACAAGGCCGTCAGCATCAATTGCGTCCTGTACGATGAGCGCCAGGTCAAGGTGGAGCTGATCGGGTCGGACCGGGACACGGACCTGGCCTTGCTCAAGCTGCCCGCCCCGCCGGAGGGCAAGACCTACCCGAACGCCCGCTTCGCCGACTCCGCCGGCGTGCAGGAAGGCGATTTCGTCATGGCCCTGGGCAGTCCTTTCGGCTTTCAGCGTTCGATCAGCTTAGGCATCATCTCCAATGCCCACCGGTATATCGGCTTCGACACCGAGTACAAGTACAACACCTGGATTCAGACCGATGCCGCGATCAATCCGGGCAACAGCGGCGGACCGCTGATCGACACCAAGGGCGCCATCGTCGGCATCAACACCCTCGGCGTGGAGGGTACCGGCCTGGGCTTCAGCATCCCGGCGTCGCGGGTGCACGACGTGGTCGAGCGGCTCAAACGCGACGGCAAGGTCGTGCGGGCCTACGTGGGGCTGCGTCTCCAGGCCCTGAAGGACTTTCACAGCAACACATTCGTCGAGGCCGAGCACGGCGTCCTGATCGCGGGCGTCGAGGAGAATAGTCCCGCTGCCCAGGCGGGAATCCGTGCGGGCGACATCCTGCTGGCCATCGACGGCAAGCCGGTCGAGGGACTCTACGCCGAGATGCTGCCGGCGATCTGGCGGACGCTGGTGGACCTCAAGGCCGGCAATCCGATCCCGATGGAATTGCAGCGCGGCGGTGAGAAGACCCGCGTTCAAGTCACCCCCCAATTGAAGGGCCAGTCCGAGGGCGAGGATTTCGACTGCCGGCGCTGGAACATGACCGTCAAGGAGATCAACAAGGACCGGACGCCGCAGCTCTACTACCTCAAGGAAAAAGGCGTCTTCGTCCAGGGCATCCGCTATCCCGGCAACGCCGCCAGCTCCGGCCTGGGCCGGCGGGACATCATTCTGACCATCGACAAGGAACCCGTCCTGACCTCGGAAGATGTCAAGCGGGTGTACGAACGGATCATCAACGACGAGAAGCGCGAGAAGAAGGTGGTCGTGCAGGTCCTGCGAAGCGGGCTGCCAAACTGGATCGTGCTGGACTATCGTCGGGACTATGAACAGGAGTAGACAGATGCGAACGCAGAATACGCGAACATGGGCCATGTTTGGCCTGGGAAGACTGATGACGGGTGGCGAGGGCATCCTGCCCTTGTTCTTCGTGGCGAGGGCATCCTGCCCTTGCACTCCAGGACAGGGGCGTATCGCACGCTGGCAAAGCGAGGCCAAGATGGCCTCGCGACGCAAGGGCGGGACGCCCTCGCCACGGTCAAGCTCAACACAAGCAGCACCGTCAAAGGGCTCCCACACGCGAAGTATTGCGTGTGGGGACCCATACAAGTTTGGCGGTGCCACCCAGATACGGAAAGGACTTGTGCCAAGCACTCGCCGAGCGTCGATGGTACTGATAGTGGTGCTGTCGATGGGTCTGGGTCTGTGCGGACAGGTCGCCCGGGCGGCCGTCGAGGATGACAATGGCCCAGCCCAGAAGATCCATCAGCAGACCGCCCACAGCTTCGTCGTCGTCAGCTTCCATCTGAAAAAGAGCGACCGACCGTACATGAACGAAGCGAACGCACCCGACTACGGGGCAGGGACAGTCCTGCAACGGATTCTCAATAAGAACGCGATGGACGTCGTTGGCGTCATTCTCAACGACCAGGGCGAGGTCTTCACGTTCGAGCGGGAGCCCACGCATCGCGAGGTAATCGAGCGAATCACGGTCACAGGCCCGAATGGGACGGTGTTGCCCGCCAAGGCCGACCGGCTCCTGACCAAGGCGCCGGGCCGAATCTTGCGGATCGAGGGCAAGCTGCCCGCGACGTGGCAGCCTCTGCAGTTCGCCGAGAGTACGGACGTGACGGCCCAGACCAAGCTCTTCGTCGCCACGATGGGAATCGGCAAGTACTACCGCCTTTACGCCAGGCCATGTGAGTACGGTCTCAACTGGGATAGCGGAATGGACTGCGGCAATTGCATCCGGGTGCCCGGCGTGTACTCGGCGGGCGTCCTATGCAATGCGGACGGCCGACCGGTTGGCGTTACCTGTCTCGACGAGATCGACCTCGGTCCCGGCGGACCCGCCTGGCGCGGCAAGGATATCCTGGCGGACCCCGGAATACCCGAAGAGCAGCAGAAGCAGCTTGAAGACAAGATCGTAAAGCAGTTCGCCAAGAACATCTACGAGATCCGGATCATGCCCCGGCCTGAGCCGCAGGAAGAAGAGGAAGTCGACTTCGGCCGCCGCTTCCGAGGACGCTCCGGGCAACAGGCCGTGGAGGAGGTGCTGGTCTACGGCCTGGGCTTTGCCGACAACAAGCTCCTGATCCCGGAGGTCCTGCCCAAGGAGTTGGCCGCCGGAATTGACACGATCACGGTCAAGGTCGGCAACGAGGACATGCCCGCCCGCTTTGGCGGTGTCCTCAAGGAATGCGCCGCGACTGTCATCGAGCTGGAAAAGGGAAAACTGCCACAGACCGTTGCCTTCCCGGCGGATGGCAAGGTGACGCGGCTGGACCCGTTCTGGGCGGTCTCTGCCAGCGAACTGGCCGGCATGGACGTGCGGACCGAGTGCAGCCGCTGGGTCGATAAGCAGCAGGGCTACGCGGACCAATGGTACGCGGCGGCGGAGCGTCCGCTCCCGGCCGGCAGTTGGCTGCTGGACCGCCAGGGCCGTCTCATCGGCTTCCTGGGCCAGGCCCGGCACGACAGCGATCGATTGGAGCCATACCTGCTCGGACGAGAGCAGGGCCGGTACCGCCCCTACCGGGCCGCCTCTTCCATGACGCGAGCGCGTCCGAGCGCCAGGGCCGGGACGCGTTACGGGTATCCCGGCGACACACGGCTGTTCGATGCGGCCGAGATCGCCAAAATGCTCGGCGATCTCCCCGCCGGCTACGATCCCTATATCCGCCACCTCGACAAAGACGAGCAGAAGCGCCGGGTTTGGCTGGGCGTCGAGTATACCGCTCCGGACAAAGAGATGATCAAGCAGATGGACCTGCGCGAGCCGACGCAGGATGGGCGAATCGGCGTCGTCGTCAACCGCGTGTACCCCGGCTCGCCCGCCGCCGCGATGGGCTTGGCGGAGGGCGATATCCTGCTCAAGATCACCGTGCCGGGAACACCCTGGCCGATCGAGCTGGCCGGCGACGACCGGGAAAGCTACGGCGTCCCCGAGTTCGACGAGGCTGACATCCCGAAGGAATTCGCCGCGATGGGCTACCAGATGCCCCGCCGGCGGCCGTGGCCGAGCCAGGACAACTACGTCAACCGCCTGCTCGGCGAGATCGGCCAGGGGACGACGGTTAAGCTCAGCTACCTTCACGGCGCCAAGACCCTGGACAAGGAGTTTGCGATCCAGCAGGCCCCGCGCGACATGCTCAGTGCGGCCAGGTACAAGAACAACAAGCTCGGGCTGACCGTCAAGGACGTGACCTACGAGGTCCGCGCCGCCCTGCGATTGTCGCGGGACGAGCCGGCCATCGTCGCCGTCAAGGTCGAGCAAGGCACCCCCGCCGCCCTAGCCCGCATCAACACCTATGAGCTGATCCGTGCGGTGGACGGCGTCTCCGTAGACAACGTCGGCACCTTCGAGAAGCTCATCACGCAAGCCCAGGAGGCGAAGAAGGACTCCGTCCGGGTCACGGTCGAATGGATGGGCAAGACGCGCTTGGCCGACTTGAAATTCGAGGCCAGACCACCAGCGGGTCTGCTCAACTCCCTGCGCCGAGACCAACAGGAGCCGTAAGGAAGTTTCAAGTTTCAAGTGTGAAGTGTCAAGCGGCGATCCCGCACTTCGAACTTCACACTTCATACATCCAACGTCTCAAGAACCGCCTTGCGGCGTCACTACGAACTGGCTGATCCAGGTCAGGCGAACCGCATGTGGAAGGTGCGCTCGCGACGGAGTTGACCCAAGCCGGGGATTCGATTACCATGCCCATGAATAGAAGGATGATCGACTGACGGCCTTGAGTCCGCAGGAAGGAAAGACACCATGAGCAACTACGCCATATTCATGATCCTCGGCGTCCTCGTCGTAGGCGCAGGATGGATCGCGTATTACCTCTGGGACCGCAAGATGAACAAGGAAGAGGAAAGCCAGCCGAAGCCGCAAACCGAGCGGAGGCAGAAGACCAAGAGCGAGGTGTCGGACTGGGCCAAGAAGATGGCCGAATTCAAAGGCCCTCCCAAGCGGCCCACCCAAGGCGAGAAGACGGGCGACAGTTGACAGACGACAGGAAGCAGTTTCAAGTTTGAACTCTCAGGTTGCAAGTCTTCACACTTCAAGCTTCACACTTTGAACTTCGTCCTGAAAGGACCAGTATGCCAGAGCCATTCCTGACCGAGGATTTCCTACTCCAAACCAAGACCGCCCGGGCCCTCTACCACGAGCACGCCCGGAAGATGCCCATCTATGACTACCACTGCCATCTCCAGGCCCAGCAGATCGCGGCCGACCACCGCTTCGAGAATCTGACGCAGGCATGGCTGGCCGGCGACCACTACAAATGGCGGGCGATGCGAACCAACGGCACCGACGAGAAATACGTCACGGGCGACGCCGACGATTGGGAGAAATTCGAGAAATGGGCCCAGACTGTGCCCTTCTGTCTCGGCAACCCGCTCTATCACTGGACCCACCTGGAGCTCAAGCGACTGTTCGCAGTCCAAGGCAAATTGCTCGATGGCGGCACGGCCAAGGAAATCTACCAGCAGTGCAGCGAGAAGCTGCGCTCGCCCGAGTTCAGCGTCCGCAACCTCATGCGTAAGATGAACGTCAAGCTCGTCTGCACGACCGAAGGCCCGCTCGACACGCTCGAACACCACCGTAAGATCCGACAAGACGGCTTTGAAATCAAGGTCCATACGGCCTGGCGGCCCGACCAGGCAATGGCCGTGGACGACCTGCAGAAAGTCAACATCTTCATCGAGAAGCTCGAAGAGCTGTGCGACACGGACATCTCCGACTTCCCGAGATATATCGAGGCCCTTCGCGAGCGGCACACCTACTTCCACGAGAACGGCTGCCGGCTCTCCGACCACGGCCTGGAAACCGCCTACGCCGAAGACTACACGGACAGCGAGGTCAAGGCCATCTTCGCCAAGGTCCGCACCGGCAGATCCTTGAGCGAGCGCGAGGTCCTGCAATTCAAGTCGGCCCTGATGATCGAGTTCGGCCGGATGGACGCCGAGCGCGGCTGGGTCCAGCAGCTTCACCTGGGCGCCCTGCGAAACAACAGCACGCGGCTCTTCAAGAAGCTCGGCCCTGACATCGGCTGCGATTCCATCGGCGACCTCGAAGTCGCCAAGCCGCTCTCGAAGTTCCTGGACCGCTTAGACCAGCAAGGCAAACTGCCCAAGACGGTCCTCTACAACCTCAACCCGCGGGACAACGCGGTCCTCGCCACGATGATCGGCAATTTCCAGGACGGCTCCGTCCCCGGCAAGCTCCAATTCGGCTCCGGCTGGTGGTTCCTCGACCAAAAAGATGGCATGGAAGCCCAAATGCGGACCCTGGCCAACATGGGTCTGCTGAGCCGGTTCGTCGGCATGCTGACCGATTCGAGGAGCTTCCTGTCCTACCCGCGCCACGAGTACTTCCGCCGGGTCCTGTGCAACCTGCTCGGCGGCGACGTCGAAGCCGGCCTCCTGCCCAACGACCTCGCCCTGCTCGGCCAGATGGTCGAGGACATCAGCTTCAACAACGCCCGCAACTACTTCCCAATGGAATGCGACTGACAACTGCTTCTCAACCACAGAGGTCGCAGAGGGACACGGAGAGCAGAGGACGGAAGACGGAAGGCCGGAGGCACCGTAGGCCGCAGGTCTTGGCTGGCCTCTGGCCCCTAACCCCTGCCCCCTTTCAGAGGGGGCCAATCTGCGTAAATCTGCGAAATCTGCGGATACTCGTGTACTTGGCCCGGTTCACATTGTATTTGCCCCGGCGGTTCGGACCCGTATAATGGCAGTAGAAACCTGCGTGAACGCGGAAGATACCGACAATGAAACCCAAAGTGTACATTGAGACCAGCGTGGTTGGATACCTGACGGGAAGACCGTCTCGCGACGTGGTGATTGTCAGTCGGCAGGAGATTACCCGCGAGGTCTGGCCGCTTCTCGTGGAGCAGTTTGACTGCTACATTTCCGCCTTGGTCCGGGAAGAGATCGAACGAGGCGATCCCGAGGCGGCCAGAAACCGCACCACGGCTTTGACTGGCATGGCCGCGCTGACAATCCCGAACGAAGCCCGTGATCTGGCCAAGGCGATGATCGAAAGTGGGCTCATACCGGCTCGATGCCCCGAGGATGCATTGCATCTTGCCATCGCAGCCGCGCACGGGATGGACTATCTCTTGACTTGGAACTTCCGTCATCTCAATAACGTACAGATTAAAGTCCAATTGGCAGGTTTCATTGAAGACCGTGGCTATGAGCCGCCCTTGGTGTGCTCGCCCGAGGAGCTATTCGGAGATGTGTCATGAAAGACCCGATTGTGGAAGAAATCCGGCAAGCCCGTGAGGCCCACGCCAAGCAGTTCAACTACGACCTGGACGCCATCTGTGAGGATCTCAGGAAGCCCGAGAAGACCTCCGGCCATCCCATGGTGTCGCTCTCTCCCAAACGCGTGACGCGGAAAAAGAAGGCTTCCTAGGACCCATTTGATCTACTCCCCGCCGGACACGCCGAAAGGCCTCGGGCGGGGTTTTGTTCTTATGGTGACGTCGAAGCGGGCCTCCTGCCCAACGACCTCGCCCTTCTCGGCCAAATGGTCGAGAATATCAGCTTCAACAACGCCCGGAACTACTTCCCGATGGAATGCGACTGACAACTGCTTTTCAACCACAGAGGTCATCGAGGGCCACGGAGGTAACGAAACGCGGATCGACGCAACTGGCCTATGAAGTGACTCTGTCATTCCTGCGAAGGCAGGAATCCAGGTATTTGAACCGCGAAATACGCGAACCATGCGAAATGGCCAGGAGGTCATCCGCAGATTACACAGGTTCTCCCAGCGCGGCCTTTGGCCGCAACCAAACCTCTTTTTCTCTATCTACCACGGAGATCACGGAGAAGGAGTAGATCCACCATCGATGGCCGAGCCCCAACTTCGGTGAAGCCCCAAGTTCCTTCAATCCGGCGTCCTCCATTCTGTCTCCGTGGTCTCCGTGCCCTCCGTGGTTCAAAGAATTTACGCAAGAGAACAAGATTTGAACAGGTAGTAGTACAGATTCAGAGGGAATCAATCTGCGTTAATCTGCGCAATCTGTGGATACCTTTTTTCCTTTTGCCTTTTTCCTTCTCCTCTGCGATAATCGTTGACAGAGAAACTCCCTTAATGACGCTGCAACGAAGTGGTTGGCCGTTCTGGTACACCGGACGGGTCTGCTGAGGTTGGGACAAGACCGAGAAATTCGATTATGAAGAGATACCCGGCGATTGGCGTGTGCGGCCTTGATTGTGGCTTATGCCCGAGATACTACACGGTCGGCCCTTCCCGGTGTCCCGGCTGCGCGGGTCCCGATTTCTCGAACAAGCACCCTTCCTGCTCCTTCATCACCTGCTGCGTCAAGAAGAAGAACCTGGAGGTCTGTGGCGAGTGCCCGGACTTTCCTTGCCCCAAGTTCAAAAGCGAGGAAGAATGTCGGCAAGTGAAAGAATCCTCTTCTTACCCGCCGTACAGAAAGGTCATGCCGAATCTGCATTCCATAAAAGAGCACGGGATCGAAAGGTTCGTGCAGCAGCAGCGAAGACGAATCAAGTTGCTTGAAAGGATGATAAAGGACTTCGACGACGGCCGATCGAAGAGTCACTACTGCAAGGCAGCGGCTTTGCTCGATCCGGCGGGTCTGGAGAGTTCCTTGGCTGCGGCCGTTCGAAGAATCAAGGCGGACCATATCAAGCCGAACGACGCTAAAACGAAAGCCAAGATTCTCCGAGGCCTCCTCGACGAACTCGCTTCAAAGGAAGGTATGAACACATGACCCGGCTTGTGGAGGAAGTACGTTGAGGCCACAGGTAGTGCCCGCTGGCAGAGTGGTCGTGCCACGACGCCAGTCAGCAGCGACCAGAAGGCGGAAATGAGTATGGTGTCACCAGATTTTCACCAGATTTTCGTCACCAGATTTTCATAAGCAGGAGATCGAGGAACGGTTAGGCGTGAGGAATTGAGATGATCGCCACAAAGACTGTGCTGGTGTTGGGGGCAGGCGCGAGTGTGCCGTATGGATTCCCTACCGGTAGTGGTCTTGTGAAGCAGATATGCAGTTTCGCTGGCGCATCTGATACACAGAACTGGTGTAATGGATTCCTTGAGTACGGGAATGAGAACATACGAAAAGAAGCCTCATCTTGGCATGACCTTGGCCTTCAGATGCAACATCTTTGTAGTGCCCTCCAAGTTGCCCGGCCATACTCCATCGACGAGTTCCTGGAACGGCGTCCCGATTTGGCAGATGTTGGGAGACTTGTTATCAGTATCCTTTTACTGCGAGCAGAAGGCGACTTGAGGCCGAATCAGAACCACCGGCAGAGCCGGTGGTATGAGGAAGGCCCCTAAAAGGGGCCATCGCGTGACTAATCGAACATTCAACTACCCTGGTCCTCCCGCTTCTCGCGGTCTTTTCCTCTTGGAGGTGCTAACGTGGAGTCT
>JAPLMX010000144.1 GCA_026386805.1 Phycisphaerae bacterium
CAATAGGTCGAACTTCGATAAGGAACATCCAGTCCTACGTACCGCATAGCAAGTCTCCTTATTGAGGTTCCGAAACACCCACTCTTATCTCCCCCCGGCCGACGAACCGGAAGGAGGCTTGCTACATAGTCTCACCTTACTTATTTCGGTCTCGAATTGGGCATGGCGTCGCCGAATCTTGCTGTGCTCTTGGGGACTCCGGCCCCAAACCCCTGGGCATTTTTCGCTTTGGGCCAATGGCATGATAGCAGAGAGATGCGGCGTCCCTCGGTCCCGGCGAACGGCGGCATCCCTACAGGCGGCGGGCGTCTTGCTCCGGCTGCCATGCTATTGGCGAAAAGCGGTAAATGCCGGGGGTCCGGGGGCAGAGCCCCCGTGGTTAGACATCCGTTGTCCGGGGACAGTTGTCGGAAGTCAGTTGTCGGTTCCCACCCCGGATCGGCGTCCGGGGTGACAAGGTTGACAGTCCCCAGTTCTCGGCAAGACAGGGGTCCGCTACAGCCTGCGGCCTACCGTCCTCTGCCTTCTGTGTCCCCAGCCGGGGGCGGCTGGGCTACCTTTTGGGGGCGGCGTCCCTTAGTCCCGGCGGGGCAAGGGTTTAGGAAATGCACAACCGAAGTGTTTTGTTACTATTTTATTGTTGACACCAAAGGACGGTACTTGTACCATATACCAGCGTTGTCGGCCTCGAATAGCAGACCTGGAATCGTAGATGGTGGATTCTTGGAGGCGTCTGTCACGGCCAACGAAGCGTAAGTCCCTGCCCCTCATTGGAATGGCCAGCAGCCCACCGGAGCGGCGAAGAACTGAGCGAAGAAGGCGAGAAGCTAAGAAGGTCGGACGTGCGGACCGTCGCCGATCGCACCTCGCCTGACGGCGCCACTATGAACGCGGCGGCGGACCCATCGTGCGAAACAAAGCCAGTTGGCCGGCATGGTTCAGTTCCGTCCAGATCGCGGTTGCTCCGGTTCGTAGTGTGCCCGTAAGGGCATCGAAAGAACGTGTCGAGGGCGTCCCGCCCTCGAATCGCGGGCAGGATGCCCGCGACACAGCGCCTCACGGCGTCACTGCCAACGCGCCGGCGAACCCATCGTGCGAAACAAAGCCAATTGCTCCCGAGCGACACGAGAGGCAAGTACTTGGTGGAAAAAGAGTTATGACGAATTGGACACACACAGGGCCTCGACAAAACAAAGCCAATTGCCGCACGGACAGCAGTGGGCAAGGGGCGGCAAGGCTGCCGGCGCCGCGGTGGGACCGGCCGTGCGAAACAAAGCCAATGGACAGAGGGGGAAGCCAGCCCGTCGCGCCAAACAAAGCTAATTGGCGGGGTGCACGAGAGGCGAGCCGCGGCGTTCCTGGACCCCTGCCGGTGCAGGGGTGACAGAAGGGGACGGGAGCCGCCGTGCGAAACAAAGCCAATTTGCCCCAGCATCCGGCTTGTGCCCGGAGAAGAGTCGGTGGGGCAAGCCCCACCCTACACGGACGAAACCGGGCGGGGACGGCCAACCGACGAAGAGGACCCCCAACGCCTGACGGACTTCGGCGAGCTCAGTCGAGCCGCGTCACTACGAACACGCCGGTGGAGGACCCGGCGTGCGAAACAAAGCCAATTCCCAGGGTCAGACCGACACGATGGATCTAGAACAGACAATTGCGAGCGGAGCGCGGCAATCCGCCACCGTAGGCCGGCCGCACCCTCGTCACACACCGCCGGGACGGGGTCTTGACTCGGCGTGGCAGGGTCTGTTAAAATAGGGGAAATGCGGATTCTCTTAGCGGCTGGTTCCGTTGAGAAGGCGGCAGGTCCTACCGTGCCAGGGAGTACACACGATGTCTGATTCCTCCAATACTCGTTGGGTCTTTTGGGTTTCGTTGGTCTGCGCGTTGGCGTTCGTTCCGGCGTTGGTCCTGGATGGCGCCGAGCCGCCGACTTCGGGCGGGGCCGTTGTCATCAACGAGGTCCTGGCGTCCAGCGGCATCACTCAGCCGGACTCCCAGGGCGAGCACGACGACTGGATCGAGTTCTACAATCCGGGCGCTGTGGCCATGGACGTGGCGGGGATGTACGTCACGGACGATCTGGACAACCCGACCCAGTGGCGGTTTCCGCTGGGCCGGCCGGAATTGACCACGATCCCAGCCAAGGGATATCTTCTGCTCTGGGCCGACGGCGATACCGCCGATCCGGGACTGCACGCGAGCTTCCGGCTCAGCGCCAATGGCGAAACCATCGGCCTGTACGACCGCACCGGCATCACCCTGCTCGACAGCATCTCGTTCGGACTCCAGACGCCGGACGTGTCCTACGGCCGCTATCCCGACGGGGCCGCCGATTGGCTGGTCATGGCCTGGCCCACGCCCGGGGACAAGAATCTCCGCACCTTCGAGGGCGCGGTCATCGAGCCGCAATTCTCTCACACGCGGGGCTTCTGCGACGCCCCTTTCACATTGGAGCTGACAACGCCGACCGCAGGCACGACGATCTACTATAAACTGGACGGCACGGACCCCCTCGGCGACATCAGTCGCGGCGTGATGGGGACCAAGTACACCGGTCCTCTCTCGATCTCCCGAACGGCGTGCGTCCGCGCCGGGGCCGTCAAGACCGGCTGGAAATCCTCGGCGACAGTGACCGCCACCTATATCTTCCTGGAGGACGTCATCCATCAGCCCACCTACCCGGCGGGATTCCCCAACAACTGGGGCGCGACCCGGGTGGACTACGCGATGGACTCCCGTGTCGTCAACAATCCGACGTATGCCTCGACCATCAAGAACGACCTTAAGACGATCCCGTCGGTGTGCGTCGTGCTCGGCAATGACGATTTTTTCGGGTCCCAGAGGGGCATCTACGCGAACACCCAGGCCCACGGGATCGCCTGGGAGCGGGCGGCCTCCATCGAATGGATCGATCCCATCAAGGGAACCGACTTCCAGGTGAACGCCGGCCTGCGGATCCACGGGAGCCAGTACGGCCGGACCGCCAGCGTCGCGAAGCATTCGCTGCGGATTCTGTTCAAGAACGAGTACGGCCCGACGCGACTGGAGTATCCGCTGTTCGAAGACAGCGCCGTGGACAAGTTCGATTGCCTGGTGCTTCGGGCCATCTGGAACTATTCTTGGTTCGGGGACAGCACGGCGTGCAGCGGCCTCGGGACCAGCCACGCGGATTACCTGCGGGACCTGTATGCGCGGGACACCGTCCGCGACCTGGGCCGGCTGAACCCTCGCGGCAGGCCCGTCCACGTCTACATCAACGGCCTCTACTGGGGTCTCTACATCCTGTCCGAGAGACCCGATGACGGTTTCGCGGCCCAGCGTCTTGGGGGCGACAAAGAAGATTACGACGTTCTGTTTGCCAACACGCCGATGGAGGTTGTCGCCGGCGACCTGTCGGCGTGGGACACCCTGCTGAATCTGGCGGCGGGTGATCTGAGCACTCCCAAGGCCTACGAGGCGATCCAAAAGCTCGTGGATGTCCCCGCAATGATCGACTATCTGCTGATGATCTACTACGTCGGCAGCCGGGACGCACCGGTGCTCCTGTGCAGCGACCAGGCGCCCCGCAATTTCTACGTTTTGCGGAGCCGGAATCCCGCGGGGCCTTTCGTATTCCTGCCCTGGGACGTGGAATGGACGCTCGAATCGCCAACCGTCAATCGCGTGGGGGTCATCGGCCAGGCGAATCCGTTCTATCTGCTGAGCCGATTGAACACCAACGCGGACTTCCGCATGTTGCTGGCCGACCACATCTATCAGCGGTTCTTCAACGACGGGGTCCTGACGCTGGCGAATGCGACGGCGCGATACATGGCTCGTGCCAACGAGATCGATCGCGCCCTCGTCGGCGAGTCCGCCCGCTGGGGCGACAGCCTCCGGTCGAATGCCCCCTACACCCGGGCCGACTGGCTCACCGAACGCGACCGGCTGGTCAATCAGTACTTCTCCGTTCGCACGGACAATGTGATCAACCAGCTTCGACAGGCCGGCTTCTACCCATCGGTTTCTCCGCCCGCGCCCCGCGTGAACGGCACGCCCCAGCGCGGAGGCCACGTCGCCCAGAGCAACACCGTCACCCTGAGCGGCAGCGGGACGATCTGGTACACCCTGGACGACAGCGATCCCCGGATGTCGGGGACGGCGGCCATCGCCGCCGCGGCGCTCACCTGGGTCCCGGAGAACGCCCCGAAGAAGGTCCTCGTGCCCACGGGACCGGTCAGCGACGCCTGGCGGGGCGGGGCCGGCTTCGATGACTCCGCCTGGAGCAGCGGCGCCGGCGGCGTCGGCTTCGAACGCAGCACCGGGTACGAAACGTATTTCGGCATCGACGGGGGCAGCACGATGTACGGGCGTAACGCGAGCTGTTATATCCGCATCCCGTTCGACGTCGCCATCGCGGACGCGGTGGGGGTCTCGAGTCTCGTGCTGAAAGTCCGCTACGACGACGCCTTCGTGGCGTACCTCAACGGCCAGGAGGTCCAGCGGGCCTTGTTCACCGGGACGCCCGCGTGGAACTCGAGCGCAACGTCCAGCCACGATGACGCCGCGGCGGTCCAGTTCGAGACCTTCGACCTCTCGGCCCATTTCAGCAAGCTCCGGCCGGGCGCGAATATCCTGGCGATCCAGGGAATCAACGCGGGGTCGACCAGTTCCGACTTTCTGATCTCGGTCGAGCTGACAGCCGCCAAGGAGGCGGCGGCTCCGTCGAGCGGCCTCGCGCTGACCGCCGTGCGCTACACCGGGTCCTTCACCCTGGGCGCCAGCGCCCAGGTCAAGACCCGGGTCCTCAGCGGCAGCACCTGGAGCGCCCTGAATGAGATGGTCTTCGCCGTCGGGCCGGTCGCCGAGAGTCTGCGGATCAGCGAGCTCATGTACCATCCGGCCAGCACGGGCGACGCCAACGACCTGGACACGGAGTACATCGAGCTGACCAACATCGGCACACAAACCATCAACCTCCATCTCGTCCGATTCACCGATGGCATCGAGTTCACGTTCCCGGGCTTCGAGCTGGCCCCGGCCGGCTACTGCTTGGTGGTTAGGAACATCCGGGCGTTCGAGCACAAAAATGGGCCGGGCCTGCCCATCGCGGGACAGTACGCGGGCAATCTGAGCAACGCGGGCGAGCAGATCGAGCTGGTGGACGCCGCCGGCACCGGTCTGTGCCAGTTCCGGTACGACGACGGCTGGTTCAGCAAGACGGATGGCGGGGGCTTCTCGCTGACGGTCAAGGACCCCGCCACCGTGGACCCCAACCGCCTATCCGACGTCAGCGTCTGGCGGCCCAGCACCCCATCGGGCGGCACACCCGGCGCCGCCGATCACCCCTGAAAACTGACACGTAGGGACAGCGTTCCCTGGAGGTTGCGTCGAGTCGCCCCGCCGGCTTGCGGCGGGCAAAAAGAGGAGATGGCGCCGCGTGCCTTGGGTGCCATGAATCCAAGGGAGAAGGCTCTTACTTCCTTTCCGGAGCCGGTTTTTCCGTCAGCACGCCCTGCATCTTCGTGAGTATCTCCGGCGCGGGGACTTGGCGGTCCTGCATCACCAGGTCCGCAAAATTGTCGGCCAGGATCTCTTCGGGATGGACGATGTACTGGGTGTTTTTGCCGACCTGCTCGTAGAAGCCGGTCACCTGCTTGACCTCGACAAGCCGGGGTTGCGACCCCTCGTAGATCGGCTTGGTGGCGGGCGAATCGCCCGGGCGTTCAACCAGGAGGAGCTGGAACTGCATGTACTGGAAGAACTCGCCGCCGCGGTTGACGTCGTATTTGTCCGTTCGCGAGAAAAGGATCGGGACCGCCCAGACGTCGGCCCCGGCGACCCGCACGCGGATGCAGTGATCGTTCGCGGGAGCGTCCGGGTTGGTGATCTTGCGGCCCTTGAGCATCTCGGGAAACTCGATCTCGGTGCACCTCTCAAAACCGATGGCTTGGTAGAGCCGGTCCCGCAAGCCGGGATTGGTCCGGGACAAGATGTGAAAGAGCTCGTGAGAAAGGAGCTTGGGATTCAGCGGGCGGTTCGGCGTCAGCACGCCCTTCGGCAGGATCAGGGCGCATCCGCGCGTATACGGCGCGCCGCCCTCTTCGTCGCCTGTGGTCTTGACCGCGTAGATTACCTTGGGCCACGCCAGGGCCAGACGGCCGAAAGACGCCTTGAGCCGATCGAGCGAGGAAACCAACGACGCCTTCTCCGCATCGCTCCAGTCCAGCACGCTGCGACCGACGAACTCCAGGAACTCCTTCTCGGAGACCTCACGGTCAGTCTTCACACGGGCCGCACGATCAAAGGGACTCAGCGCGCGGATGAAATCGTCCCGCTTGGTCAGAATCTCGCGGCCCTCGTCCACGCTGGCGAACCTGACGACGGCGTCGCCGCTGAGCGGGATTTGACCGCGGCACGCGCCGGCGGCCATCAGGACGACGCCGTACATCACGATCGACCTGCCCATACGTCCTTCCCATCGAGGAAGACTGCGCTGCCTGTGGGCTATGCCATCTACTCGTGGTGCCCCAGGAAACCGCCGTACATCCTCGCCATGTCCTCACCTGGCGTCAAGAGGGACGCGCGCGCCGGCCCCGAGACCTCGGGCGTGCGAACGGCATCTCGCGCATAGGACACGCCGTCACTCCCTGCCGCTGGCAAGGAGTGACGGCGTTCGTCGCTGGCAGCGGCACCGTCCCGGGATTACCGAGGGCTAGGACCGTTGGTCACTTGCGACTGACGCAGGTTGATGTTGAGCGTATTCAACACGAGCGGATCAACTTTGGTCCCCGTGGTGATTGACCCGGACTGGCGGACATCCACGGACTGGGACTGATAGCTTGTGGCACACGGGGTTGTCACCGCTTGCTCCTGCATACCCTTGTAGGTCTGGGTGCCATTCACGGTACCGACGCCGTGCGGCCGGAAGAGCAACGTGCCCATCTTCACCTCAAGCTCCTGTTGCGCCCGGTTGGGGAAACCGCGCGTGGTCTGGGCCAACAAGTCCTGCGAACCTTTGATCCCGGCGGCCTGCCCGGCGATGCCTAAGCTCAGCCCGCTGGCGGTGGCCGTTTGTTTGAGCGATCCTCGTTCCGTCTGCAGAACCGACACGTGACTGTGGTAGTCACTGGCCTGCTGGGTCTGGGTGAAACTCCCCTGATTCTGGCTCTGAGCCGATCCGATACCGCCGCCCCACACGACCAGATTCAACCCACCGATCTGGGAGCTCTGGGTCCGGCCGATGGAAGCCCAGGCACTACCGGCCCACAGGAACGAAACCAAACTGATGGTAAGTAACGATCTACACATCTCGGACCTCCTTGCGCTATTATCGAATGTTGACGTATCCCACTTGCTGGTCGTTTGCGAACCCGGCCAGATTGTACAACTCACGGCTCATCGTGATACCCGGTCCATCGTAGGCGGGACGTTTCGGCTCGACGCGGCGCGCCGGGGCCGACTTCGGGATCACTGCCGCCGCCGCGGTCGGACTCCAAGCCGCCGCCGAAGGCTGGGCCGCCTGCGCCGTTGGCGTTGAGGGCGTCCCGGCCTGGAAACGCGGGCTCGAAGACTGGGGCATGCGGACCGCGTCCGCGGCGGAGTCATTGGCCGGCGCGGGAACTTCCGGAGAGGCGGGTTCGCCGGTCTGGCCCGGGGCCGGGGCGGAAAGCGAACTGCCCGCCGAGGCCGGCCAAGGCCGGGACCGAATCCGATCGTAGACGGCCGCCGGGATTCTTCTGCGCTCGATCATCTGCGGGCAGTACCGGTAGGCCTCGGCGCTGAGAATCGCCTTGCCCTTGCCCTCGGTGATTCCCGTGGCCTTGCCGCCGAGCAGGGACAGCGAGTAGTTGGCCTGGCTATAGCCGGCGGCGGCCGAAGGAAAGGTGACGTTCGTGCCGGTGGTGACGCCTTTCATCCCGCCGGAGACTAGGAGGACGTCCACGTCCCAGAGCAGGGCCTCCGCCACCGCCGCCTTGTAGGCCTGGTCCCAGTTGCGGTCCGGGTCGGCCTCGATACTCACCTTGCCCGCGTAGGCGTACCCCTCCTCGCCCAGCAGATTCATATCCACATTCGAGTCGATGAAGACCAGCAGGGATTTGCCTTCGGGCCGGCGATCGCGGACGATCGAGTTGGCGATCTCGATGCCCCGGCCGTGGAAGTAGGTATCCGGCTTGTTGAACAGGGCCACGCCGATGCCATTGAGTGCAGCCCCGACCGTGGCCAACAAACCCTTGTGCGGCAGGGTCTTGAGCACGCTGCGCAGCTCACGCCGGTCCTCAGGATTGTTCGGATCGAAGGTGGTTTCGTAGATCTGATCGTTCGCGGTCGGGCCGTTGGGGAAGTAGGCTTTGATCGTGCCCCAGCCGCCGTGGTTCCAGTACGGCAAGTACGGCGGGAACGTCGTCAGCGGCGGCGTCCGCGTCTGGTAGTTGGAGACCGACGTCGTGTTCATGTTGACGTTCGCGTTCGAGGCGCTGTCGCTTCGAGACTCACCTCCGCCGGCGGAGACATTCTGGTTCTGGTTTGTGGTGACGTCGTTGTCCACGCCCACCAGCGGGGGCGGGCCGCCGTTCTCCGCGTACACCGCCGTCCAGAGCACTAGCACGGGGACCAAGATTGTCAGTGTCTTCTTCATCATGCTTCTCCTTACTGAAAACTCCTTTTCTCATCCGGGGCCTCCTTAACACCCTCCCTGCGCGTCCACTGAGTGTCGTGCCCCCCTTCCCGTCAGCCACAGAACTCCAGGCAATCGACCCAAGCGGGCCGGGTGGCGGGTGTGCGGCCGCCACCCGGCGCCTGGCGAGAGAAACTGGGGTTCCATAGAGTCATAGCGTGTCGTACCTATCCGGATGGGTTGGTTGGCCGCGAATGACGGCGGATTGCCCTTCACGCGCGCGGCTCGAACGAGGATCAAAATGGGATATCGCTGTCGGGAATCGATTGCCCTTCACGCGCGCGGCTCGAACCGTCAACCCACGATCCGCGACGTTGTCATTCCGGACCCCGATCCGGGCCCATAATGCTGATGATATCGGCAGGGTGTGCCGTGATGAATGGGCCGATTCAGGCGGTTGGTGCCGATCTGCGCGGGTGTAGCGCCGGCCCCAAATGGTGAAAACCCGGCCGACCGTGGTGTTCACCGGCGACTCCACCTTGTTGAGCAAGGCGGAGGCAACAGTCCGTGTCGATCCTCCTCGCGTAGCATCCATGCTCGATTTCCTTGTTTGCCCCGTATCGCATATATGCAACAATGGCAAACTTAATTGCCACTATGCGGTTATAGGACTATCTTGTCAAGATAAATTATTTCTATTTTTCGCCGATTGTTCACTAATTCCCCTAAGGTCCCTAAAATAATGGCAGTCTAGGGAGAGCTGCCCCCCCCGATGTCATTCC
This sequence comes from Phycisphaerae bacterium, assembly GCA_026386805.1. Classification (GTDB taxonomy): domain Bacteria; phylum Planctomycetota; class Phycisphaerae; order Sedimentisphaerales; family Anaerobacaceae; genus PLanc-01. Next base: position 9,382 of record JAPLMX010000144.1, read on the forward strand.
CGCGAGAAACGGGAACCCGCCTGCGCCGTGGCTTTCCTGGATTCCTGCTTTTGCAAGGGTGACAAGAGGGATCCCGCACGCCGGCCACTCTATTTAGAGGCTCTTACGGACGCAAATAGAAAGGCACGAGAAAGAGGGCGAAAGGAGAAAGATGGGCCTCCAACCCGCTGCATCCCCTTGCCTCTTGCCCTTTTTGCTCTTGCCTTGGTACTCGTGCCGACTTGCGGCGTCCTCGTGCGTCTACTTCACTTCAAGGATGGAATTGTATTCCCCGTAAGGATTCAACTCGGACCGCTCGTTGTAGGGGTCCTGCTGCCACTGGCCGTCCACGACCAAGCGATACCGGTAGGTGCCGTGGGGCAGCTTCATTTTCGCCTGCCAGACGCCGGTTTCGCCGACCCGCTGCATCGGGGTCGTCGCCGGCTGCCAATTGTTGAAATCGCCGGCAATCGCGACGGTCTCGGCCCGCGGATACAGGGTCACGAAGACCACCGCGTCCTGCATTTGGCTGACGCCGTAGTATTCGGAAAGCTTGGCGTCGATATGCTCGGCGCTCTGGGCGACGGACTCGGCCAGCGTCTGGAGAGTGGTCCCGGCCGAGGCAGGCGCCGAGACCTGCTCTTTGCTGGCACAGACCGCTGCAACGGCGACGGGGGCCGGCTCCTTCTGTGGTGTCGTCACAGCCACGACGGGCTTGGGTTCCGCCAGAGGCTTCGACCCGGCCACCGGGGTCTGCTCCACCGCCTTGACTGGCGGCTTGATCTCGACGATGGCAGGCTTGGACTCCGCTACCGGCCGCTGTGTCAAGACCGGCTTCGGCTCCGCCATCACGGGCTTGGGCTCGTTTGTAGTGACGCCGTAAGGCGTTTCTTTAGATGCACTTACGTGCACACTACCAGCAGGCGTCACGGGCTTGATCTCCATCACCGGCATCGGCATCGGTTCCGCAGCCGGCTTTTGCACCACGACCGGCTTGGGCTCGATCAGGGGCTTGTGCTCCCCTGTCGGCGTGGTCTTCGTCACCTTCAGAAGCTCGTTGGCGCTGGCCCCGATCGCCTCAAGCTGATCCGCCAGCGAATCGACGAGCCGCTTGCTCTTGACCTGCGGTCGTTCCTCGCTGCCGATGACCTCCTGCGCCAGCATCCGGAAATCCTGCTGGCCCTTGCTGGCCGGGTCGTATTCATTGATGGGCTGTCCGAAGCTGGATGCCTCTTTGATCCGGGTGTTGAAATTCACCACGGTTTTGAACATCTGGTCGGAGAAGTGCGACCGCAGCTCGGCCAGAATCTCGCGGGCCATCTTCGTGCGGATGTCGTACATGCTCGCCAGGACCCGGACGCTCACGTGCTGCTGGCACCGCTTGCACAGGATGCTCAGCGTCTCTAATTGCTTGCTCAGGCCGTGGAGGGCGAAATAGCCGGTCTCGACGGGCACTAAGACATCGGTGGCCGCCCGCAGGGCGTTGAACGTCAGCAAGCTCACCGCCGGCGGGCAATCGATCACGGCGAAATCGTACTCGTCCTTCACGTCCTCCAGAACGTCCTTCAGACAGCACTCGCGATCCGGGATGCCGGCCATCTGCTGCTCGTAGGCGGACAAGTCGATGCTCGCCGGCGCCAGCTCCAGGTTTTCGCCGATCTGCCAGAGGATTTCGGTCAGCCGGAGGGGCTCGTTACGGCTCCTGCTGATCAGCACGTCGTAAATGCTCTGCTCGATCTGCTCTTCCGGCACGGCCAGCCCGACCGCGCAGTGCGACTGCGGGTCCATATCCACGAGCAGCACCTTCTTGCCCAGCTCCGCCAGGGCGCTGGCCAAGTTGATAGATACCGTGGTCTTGCCACAACCCCCCTTTTGGTTGACGATCGCGACTGTTCTCATCTTGGTCTCCGATTACCTCTCAATCCACATCCCTGTGAAGCGGGTAGCCCGGTGCCGCACGGGTTGCTACGCCCGTCGCGACGGAACCGAAAAACCTGCATACCAGCACTGACAGTCCGCATAATAACCTGTAAAATATTTTTCGGCACGCGCGTCCCAAAAACTTTACCCCTTTATGGGACGGCCCAATAAAAAGAGCAAAAAAGCACAGAAACACCCCCTCTTATCGGGGCACGAAAGACCCCGGACACAGCCAGGGACCACCCCAATCCACCCCCTGCCGGACAGCCACACGACCTCATCGTAACCGCTCGCAACACCCAGCACCACCAACCACTGGAACCACATCCCCGACTTGCCATTATAGGACCTTGCCGCCCCCTGAAACGAAGACCGCCAGGGGCCATTCAGCCGCAGGATACGCGAACCATGTGAGACGACAGAGAACGGACCGACTTCTCGTCGGGAACACGCCTGACACGGACCGAGGCGGAACAGTTCATCAGATATGAGTCTACGCGAGTCCTGAGATCTCTTACGAGATACCGTGGACAAGCGGCAGCGTTCCAGGAGCACAGGTAAGTCTTTGCCATAAGGGCACTTACATGAATTCTGATCCCATCCTTTTCTGGACATCTTTGACCCTCCCTTTGACTACTTTGTAATTGCTCGCCCAGCGGATCTCGACTATAATGGGTACTGTGGCGCTGAGCGTGATACCCTTGGATGTGTGCGGAGAAGGACAGGACACTCCGGATTCTGTGGTTCGACCGTGATCGACTTAGGTTTTGGCGCTGAGTGGTATGGACAGTCAGTCAAAAATCGAGAGTCAGTTCTACAAAGCGTATGATACGTGGGACTCCCTGAGAGAAGCTGCCGAGCGAGTGTCACGTCAAGGGGTGCATGTTACAGGAGCTCTCTATTCGGCAACAGAATCCGCGTCAGCCATTTTCGCATGGCTAAAGAAGAGAAAGGACGGGCCACACAAGCGGTTCTTGGTGAAGGGCGGTGAGTTTTCGTGCATCACGTATCAGCAGTCCCGTGCTCTGGGGGCTGGCGAGACAAATCCGAGCGTGCTTGTTTGGATGGAACCTAAGCGTCATTTGGTCTACATGCTTTCGTGCCAAAATCGCGAGTTGTTCGAGCAGATTAGACTGACGATGTATCGTTACTTACAGCCGGAACTGTGCAAGGTATTCCTGAGAACAGGAGAGGTACAAAGAGCCCTGAACAGACTAGCGGAGGTACAGTCGCAGCTGCGACTCCGCGTTAAGGAATACACTGCTCGGAGTCTGATCGATGACCCTAACTCGCAGAAACGTGTCCGAACCAACCGCGAGTGGACAGATGAACAGCACGAAACGATATTTCAGAAGCTATCTGACGAGAGGCAATGGCTTGCTGGCTTACGCCTTGAAGTCCAAGGCCAAGGCACCGCTGTGGGACGAGTGTGGCGAGATGCCACCTTTTCATGCGAGTCAGGGTTCACCCTTTTTTTCAATAGTGTCGTCGCTGCAATTGCAGCCGGCGTTGCTGAAAGCAGGCAGTTTTTCGACCGACGAGATAGGACTTCGAGTCCGGGTGGTTTCTCCCGTCCGGTCAAAATCACCTACAGTGAAGACGTATTCGCAGACAAGAGGCAGAATCATAGATTGCTGAATACGTTGAGGCGTCTCACGGATTCCTCTCTATCTATATACCATCCGAACCCATATTTTCACGCATCTCTCATGGACTACGCTGATGGATCAAGCTACGAGCTTTGGGTGATCGATCCTGCATCCATCTTGGTCGTAAACGGAGAAGTTGCCCCGATCTCAGTTGGAGGTGCGATGGCCACTCCAAGCTGAATCCTACGCGCTCTTGACCTTCCTGGCAACACCTTGTTCCTGAGTTTCATCCTGTAATTTGGCCTCCAGCATCCACAATTGCTGATGGCCCATGATCCGCCGCATCCGCTTTTCCAACGTCACCAACGCGGAGGCGGTCCAACGCAGCACCATCTGCCCATCCCGCCAGCGGGTCACCCGCCCGGTCTTTTGGCGAATCCCAGCGTTGGGAGACTCGATGATGTTCGTACTCGCCAGGCAGCGTCGCAGTTGGCTGGGCAGGTCCAGACGGTTGATCGTGAACATCTCCTCCAGACCCTCTCGCAGGCTCTCGGCCGCCGAGGGATATTCCTGCGCCAGCCACTCGGACAGCTTCTTCAATTTGGCGATCCCTTGCTCGGCGGGCAGTTGAAACGCCGCTTTCATCGCACAGCGGACCGTCTCCTGGCGATCCTGCGGCAGATAGTCCAGCACATTGCGAATCTTGTGATTGCGACACCGCTGAATCGGGTTCTTGTCGCCGAAGACCTCATCGATGGCTTTGCGCAACGCCTTACTGCCGTCGATCACAAACAGCCGACGCCGCCCGGCATCCAGGCCCCGAGACACCATGTCCGTCAGCAGGTCCTTGACCACCGTGGCATTCTCGCTGGAGCCTTCCCGAAGGCCCAGCACCTGCTTGTACCCAGCGGTATCCACTCCCAACGCCACGATCACATGGGTCTGGCCGAACTGGATGCCGTCGAGGTACACGATCAGGATGTCCTTACCTTCGAACCGCCGCTCACAGAGATCCTTGAGGGTTTGCTCGCTGGCTTCGATGAATTCCCGGCTGAGGTTGGACTTGCTGACGGCGACCGTCTCAGCCATCTCGGGCAGGACCTTGCGATAGTTCCGGGTGGAGATGCCGTGCATCAGAATCTCCAGGATTCGCTGGCCCAGATGCGAGTTGGCCAGCATCGCCTCGTAGGCCGGGATCGCCACCTCCTTGCCCGCTCCCGAGCCCTTGCGTCGCAGCCGGGGTTTCTCGACGCGAAGCTTACGTTCGGACAGAGGGATCGTCGTTTGCTGGCGGCCATACCAGGTGATCGCGCCGGCGGCTTTGCCCGGATGCTTGGGCCCGGCCAGCTCCTGGGCCGAGAGCGTCAGCACCGCCTCGATGGCGGCCCGGCCGGTCACCTCGATCAGTTCATCGACGGCCATCTCGGCCCCGGTGATCAACTCGACCATCGGCAGCAGGAATTGCCCGTCCTGGCACAGGAATTCGGTCAGCTTGCGGCTATCGGTTCTGTCTGCGATCTGGTACGTTGTCTTGTCCATGGCTACTCCTTTTGAAAACCGTTGATCGTTCGTTGGCCTGATGGTACTTGCCATCAGGCCGGAGTAGCCATCGCTTTTTTTCCAACCTTCAACTGCCGAGGGGACAACTTCGCGCCAGTCACTGGCATAGCTGAGAAAGGAGTGAGAGTTGTCTTCGAGAGATGCCGTGCCTGGAAATGAACTGGGACGTGCTTACTCACGTCCCACGACAGGCACTGGCATGCCCCGGAAAGACGCTTTCGGCACGCCCCAATGTGGGGCGTACCCTAGCGCCGCTTTCCGTGTGAAATTGCCAGTTTCGTTTGGACAGCAGCCGAAGCTACGCAACAATCATATTATTGGAGTCAATTATTCGACTATTTCAGCCTCCCAAATGAGTCAGCAGTTCTCTTGGACTTCTCAAAGCTGTCGCATTTCACTGTTGTTGGTGGCATGATAGGCGACGCACATCATAAAGTCAAGCACTGAAATGCGAGAGCCGCGAGCACAACCGCCAGAGAATAGGTGAATCCGCGCGGGTTGTCTATCCGTACAGATACGTATTTTTCGCGGCATCTTCAAGCGGATTGAACGGGTGGATTGAGAATCCACCCTACATGCTGCCCTCTGTCATCCGTCCTCTGTCCTCAATGTCCTCGGTGTTCTCTGCGGTTAGGTGGAACGTAGCCATTCACGAGGTGCGGCAAAAAAATATTTTTGAGGCGGTGATTTTGGAGTAGCGCGAAGCTGGGGAAGACGGTATATCCTCGTCTATGGTAGACCAGGATGTCACGATACCCCAGTTGATCTTGCAGAACGATC
>JAPLMX010000056.1 GCA_026386805.1 Phycisphaerae bacterium
CGATTCGGCACATCGTGATCGACCGTCACATCACGCAAGGAACCCGTGGCAAACGCGGGCAGCGTTGGTGTGAACGCGTCTGGACGGTGATCGCCACCTGCCGCCAACAGAGTCGCCGCGTCTTCGAATTCTTCTGCCACACCCTCAACGCCCATTTTCGACAAGAAGCCGCTCCCTCACTGTTGCGTTGACTGAAATTCGTGAACGGCTACGACCTGGCATTGCTCAATGTCGATTCGATTCTGCAATGAAACGACGCTATGTCATGATCACGCCGGCTTACAACGAAGCGCAGCACATTGCCTGCGCAATTGAGACAGTGATTCGGCAGACCATACTTCCATCCCGGTGGGTGGTGGTCGATGACGGCTCCACGGACGATACCGGCGCCATCCTCCAATCCTACGCCTGCGAGCATAAGTTCCTTCGATATTGTCGGCGTCAGCGAGATGCAAGCCAGTCCTACTTTGCCAGCAACGTCTATGCGATCATGGAAGGGGTCCGGCAGATCGAAGCGATGGATTACGACTTTCTGGCCGTGCTCGATGCGGATATCACGTTGCCCGAGGATTACTACGAGCAGGTCTTTGCGCGATTTGACGCCGACCCCATGCTGGGGGTCGCCTCGGGTGTTTACGAGAACCTCGTGAATGGCCGGCTGCGCAAGGTGATGAACGACCGCCGTTCCACGCCCAAGGCGATTCAGGTCTTCCGGCGGGCGTGCTTCGAGCAGATTGGCGGATATGTCCCGATGAAACACGGCGGCGAAGACACCTGCGCGTGCATCATGGCCCGGATGCATGGGTGGAAGAGCTGGTCTTTTCCCGACCTGAAGGTCATCCATTGCCGTCCCACGGGTCTGGGCAATGCGCGGTCCATCCTGCGGGCGCGCTTCACGCTGGGACTCCATGAATATGGCCTCGGCAGCCACCCCCTGTTCGTTCTCGGGAAGTGCCTGAAACGCTCCGTGATGGAGCGGCCCTACGTGGTGGGGGGGATGGCCCGTCTTCTGGGGTTCTTGTATGGATCGGTGAAAAGGGAGGAGAGGCAAATATCGAAGGATACCGTGCGATTCGTCCGCAGGGAACAACTGGGTCGCGTCTTTCATCTCAACCGTGTGCCTTCGGACTTCCAGGTGAGAACAGGATAAGCGGACTATGATTTCAACACCCGAATTGATCGAACTCGCGACACGGATGGCCGTGGAGGGACTGGATCGCCACTATCGGCACTACCCTCGGGAGTTTCACTACACGGTTCGAACGGACCGGCAGGGCAATCCGAGGCCGCAAGGATTTAGCGTGCGGTACGCGGCTATCAGCCAGATTGGGATCAGCCGGTGGCTCAAGCATCATCCGGACGATGGGGGGCGTCTCCCGAATCTCCAGCAGAAGGTCTCTGGCCGGATCGATACGATCCATGGTGTCGGGGATACCGCACTGTGGGTCTGGGCCTCCTGCGAGGGCGGATGTGATGACATCGGTTCTCTCATCCGCCGCCTCGTCCACCTGTGGAAACGCCGGTCCGCAAGCTGTAATGCGGTGGAATTCGCCTGGGTGTTGAAGGCCTGCACCATGGTCCATGAGTGCTGTCCGGATCACAGGGGCCAGATCGAGGCCATGATGAGAGAGGCCGAGACGCGGCTGCGCCAGCTTTTCTCCTCTGAGTCAAACTTGTTCCGGAAACATGCACGCGAGGGGTGCGTCGAAAGAATCGGCAGGCGCATCGCCTGCTTTGCCGATCAGGTTTATCCTATCCTTGCCTACTCGCACTATGGGGCTCTTTTTGACGACACGCGGGCCCTCCAGATGGCGGGCGATACGGTCGAGACGATCTGTCGCTTGCAGGGACCGTTGGGACAATGGTGGTGGCACTACGACACCGCCACGGGCCGGGTCTGCGAAGGATATCCGGTGTTCTCCGTGCATCAGCATGCCATGGCGCCCATGGCGATTCTGGCCTATGACCGGATCGCGGGCCGGGACCATGGCAAAGCCGTTGACATAGGGCTTCGCTGGATCACCGGGAACAATGAGCTCGAAGAGGACCTGATTGACCGGCGCACCGGAGTCATCTGGCGGGATATCGAAAAGCGTGAGCCCTTCCTGAAGATGTTGCGGATCGTTCGAGCGGCGTTCTGTACGGCCGGCCTGAAGTCGTTGTACCGTATGGCAGACAAATTCTGTACCGGATTGCGTGTCAATCGGGAATGTCGTCCTTATGAGCTCGGTTGGATTCTCTACGCCTGGGCCGACTATCCTCAGCGGAACGGATCGGGGGTGCTATGATACACTGCGAACAGACTACATTGGCGGGAACGACTCTGCACAAGATGCGCATGACCGACGTGCTGACGGCCTGTGACGAGTCGATCCGCACGAGGTCTCCCCTTCTGATTGGCGTGGTGAATGTGGCGAAACTCGTGAAGGCTCGTCACGACCCGCAACTGCGGCAGAGTCTTGATGAAGCGACCTTCACGGTCGCCGATGGGGCGCCCATCGTGTGGCTTTCGCACCTGTGTGGAAGTCCTCTGCCCGAGCGTGTGGCGGGGATCGATATCATGACCGCTCTGCTTGCTCTCGCGGATCGCCAAACGTACGGCGTCTATTTCCTGGGGGCACAGCAGGAGGTGGTCGAGCAGGTGGCGGAGCACGTGCGCCACACCTACCCCGGCGTTCGGATTGCCGGCTATCGGAACGGCTATTTCTCCGGTGAGGAGGAGCGAACCGTCGCCGAGGCGATCCGCGCGAGCCGGGCGGACATCTTGTTGGTCGCGGTGCCGACCCCCAAGAAGGAGAACTTCCTGCACAAATGGAGAGGGGAAATGGGCGTGCCCGTCTGCCACGGCGTTGGGGGCAGCTTCGACGTCGTCGTGGGTGTAACCAAGCGAGCGCCTTTATGGATGCAGAAAACCGGTATGGAATGGTTCTACCGGGTGCTGCAAGAACCCCGGCGCATGTGGAAACGCTATCTTGTCACGAATATTGCCTTCCTCGGATTGGCGATGAAAGAAACAACGCGGGCGAGATTTCGGATGTTCCGACGACACATCCGACGCGATCGTGAGAGTGCTGTCGATCGGTCATGAAGTGATTCATGCAGGGATACCGTGAGTCTGTTTGCCATACTATCGGACGCAAGCCGCAAAAAGAAGCTACAGCTCTTCACGGAGATCATGAATCCGTCGCCGGAGATGAGCATCCTGGACGTTGGGGCGGAAGTGGATCCAGAGGGTCTCGGGACGCGTCAGTTCATCGATTCGTATCCGTGGAAGGATCGGATCACCGCCGTCAACCTATCTCCCGAGCATGTCCAGACCATTCGGAAGTACTATCCCGGGGTCCAGGCTTTTGTCGCGGATGCGCTGGCGTTGCCATGGCCGGACAAGCATTTCGATATTGCCTACTCCAACGCCGTCATTGAGCACGTTGGCGATTTCGGCCAACAGGCGAAGATGGCGGCCGAGATCATGCGGGTGAGCAAACGGTGGTTCGTGACAACGCCGAATCGCTGGTATCCCTTCGAGTTTCACCTGCGTCTGCCATTCGTGACCTGGCTGCCGTGGCACGGCTACCGGTGGGTCGGTCGCCTGGTGCGGTACAACCATATTGAGCGAAGGTATGTCGTCGGCGTCGCCAATGACGATGCGCTGCTCCTGAGCGTTTCCGGCCTGAGTCGCTGTTTTCCTGGAAGTCGAATTGTGAAGCAGCGTATCACGTTCATGGCCGAGACGCTGATTGCCGTTGGTGGGGCCATCTGACGCGTGAGAACACGTGCCTTCGATACCGCGCGTGTCCGCCAACGTCCTCATCTTTTTCAGAATCCTCCAAAGCGGATCGTGACTCCTGCCGACGGAATGGCAAGGCGGCCATGCGGGCGGGTGTGCCTGCGGTTATCGGACCCGGCGGTGTCGCCGTCCGGGCCGAGGATGCCGAGCGGCCGCGCCGCCACGCGTGGGCCTGTATGTCCGTCGTGCGATCAGAAAGGAAAGCCAGGTGGAGCCTTGGAATTGACCGAATGCCGGTGATGGGGTCAAATAACGGCTTCAAACGCCGCCACGCCCGCACACGACCAGTGCGAAGGCCGGCTCGATGGATCGAAAATGCCCCCAAAGGCGTTGCCGTCCGCTGGGTCATGGCCGGTCACGTGAGAGAATCGAGAGATGCCAGGGACGGCCTTTGCCGGACCGGAGAGGAATCCCATTGGAATCCGCAGAGGAGATGACATCCAGGAACCTGCTGCACGGACTTGACGTTCGAGTGGTTGTGCTCGTCGGAGGGCGTGACTTCGGACGCTGCCCGCTGGCGGCGCGTCTGCCCACGGCGCTGTGGCCCATCGCGGACAAGCCGGTCCTGGCGCACGTGTTGGATCACTTGGCGGAGGCGGGGTTCGGCCGTGTGGCGGTTTGCTGTGCGAAAGATGATTCTGAGGCCGTCGGGGCTGTTTGCCGGGGCACGCGGCTGGAGGCTGTGCCGGTCGTCGAGGAGCTGACCGCTGGAACGGCAGGTTGCCTCCGCGATGCCGTGACCTCCGATCCCGGGGATCTTATTCTCGTTCTGTCGGGCAGTATGTTGGCCCCGCCTGCGATTGCGAAACTGGTAGAGGTTCATCAGGCCGCCACGGCGGAAATGACCCTGGTGCTCAATCCGGGCGGGTGCCGCCAGGTGGCGGCTGGCCGGCCGGCGGAGATCTACCTGTGCCGGCCGGAGGTTCTGCGTCATATTCCTCACGGCGGGTATTCCGATATCAAAGAGGGCTTGATCCCCTCCATCCTACGTGCCGGCGGCACGGTCCGACCGGCGGTGCTCGACCGAGAGGTCGGAAACTTCCACAATCGAACGGGGTATCTCCGTGCGCTGGAGGTCCTCCTTTATAGTGGCGGGTGCGGTCTGTGTGTCCTGCCGCATGAGCCGTCCGGAAAGGTCCTCGTGCGGGAGGGGTGCAACGTTTTCGTACATCCCACGGCTCGAATTTGCGGCCCCGTGCTGCTGGGCGATCACGTCCGCGTGGGGGAGGGCGTTGTGGTTATCGGTCCTGCCGTCCTCGGAGAGAACGTGGTTGTGGGCGCCGACAGTGTGGTCGTTCGAAGCGCCTTGTGGACCGACGCGCAAGCAGGGGGCCGGTGTGAGATTTGCGAATCGATTGTGGACTGCCGTACGATCCTGCCCGCGGGAGCGAAGATTGTCGAGAGGACAGTCTCTCCGAGCCGGTTGGGCCGAGCTTGCGGCAGTCGTGTGCTCGGGTCCCAGCCGCGGGGCCTGGAGCAAGTGAGGGAGTGCATGAGATCCTATTTTGACCGTCTGGCGGCGAGGCTGCCCGCATGGGCCCCTCGCTCCGGGAGCTATCTTGCCTACGCGATCGGGGGCCTGATCGTCCTGGCGGCGCTGCTCTGGTCCTATGGGCCCACGATCACCGATCTCCTCAAGGAATGGAAAATAAGCGACGAGTACTCATGCGGCAAGCTCGTTCCCTTCCTGACGGCCTACATCCTCTGGCTGCGTCGCCGGGATCTATGGTCTCTACCGGTTCGACCGGCCCTGCTCCTGGGCATGGGCGGTTTTCTTCTCGCCCAGGCCGTCAGGGCCCTGGGACTCGACTTCTATTCGTTTGCGGAGAGATTCTCGATCGTTCTGTCCCTGGCGGCCCTCGTGCTGCTGATATTGGGCTGGAGATACCTGGCGAAGCTTGCCACGGTTCTGCTGTTCTTGTGCCTGATGCTTCCCTGGCCG
>JAPLMX010000047.1 GCA_026386805.1 Phycisphaerae bacterium
GTTCGGAAAAAACAATCGTTTAACCAGAGGCGCCGTCAGGATGCATTCCTAAAATCCAAACCGTCCGACGGTCTTGTCCCTGGAACTTCGTCGTTTCGGCGTCGGCCCTCACCCAAAACGGGACGGCGACGAAGCGGCGAAGTGGAAGGGACTACCCTGGACCTTCAGAGTTAGGCCGAGGTCCCTATCCCCTCAAACCCCCCCACTAATCAGTCAAGAGAACCCTTAAATTAGGTGGGGACCGTTCTTTATTGACTGACTAACAAGAAAGAGGTATCTAAGTATGGCAGTAAAAATTGGTGAAGTTACATCTGAAATGACTAATGATGTCATGAAGACAGAGAGCATGAAGGTTTCACTAAAAGTCGGTTATTCAGACAAGAGTAAGGAAGTCACCTTCAAGCCTTTTGAAGACCTGAAAAAAGGCAACAAAGTAAAAATCACTGTTGAGAAGATATAATTCAGGGCTAAATCTTTTGGGTCGCCCCATAGCTTCTCAAACATAACTTCCAACTTTGACGGCCCCCTACCATTAAAAATTTGGAGACTGTAGCAAGCTCACAGGGATAAATTGTGGTAACAACCGATTGCATAAGGGGTTACATTAACTTCGCGTCGCCGAGAATGACAGCTTGGCAAGTTCTGCCATGCTTTGCTGGTACGAAACCTGCCAGACGGCCCTTTTCTGGCCATCGGCGAATCGCCCGCGCTCATTGTTCCCTGCAACCGTGCTACAGTCTCTGATGGGGGGAAGAACGGGGTCAAGTCTTAAATGTTAACTGTCTGTTTTGCGACTACCAGACACCACGGCGGCTGAGGTCAGATCTACACCTTTCCCTATTTTGGGGAGGGGGGCTTCGCAGGGTCAGCGAACATGAAAGGGAGAACCTCCTCGCGGCTATAAAATAAATAGGAGCAACGGGTGGACCATCAATTCCCGGAGGTGCTATCGTCGTCATTTGGCGAGACTTGTGTTCGGCGGGCTGCCGTCCTCGTAGGCCGTATAGTCGAATTCGGGGTACAGTGCCGTCGTGGCTTTGCGAATATAGTCCATGATGATCGGGAAGTGCCGCTCCGGATCGATTCGTTTGCCCGGTTTATCGCTCCCATAGGCGACGGCGAGAATCTTGCCGCTCTCCCACTCGCGCGGCTCGATTTCCAGGATCATGGAGAACCCGTGCTTGGCCAGGACGTCGAGGTTGGGAGCGGGGTACGAGAGCGGCTCGGCGCTGGGACACTCCGGGACGTTCGGCACCAGGCTCGGCGTGACCATGCCGTCGCCCAGCCCGATATCGAAGTTCCGTTTCATGATCGTCAGGAGCATCGTGAAATCGCCGGTGGACCAAGTGCCCTTGACGGACTCGCTGGCCCGATTGGACACGGAGGCCGGCTGGAGGCCCAGCTTCGCCATCTCCTCGTCCAGGGCGATCTTCACGGCCTCCTCGTAGGGGTGCTCCGGGTCCTGCAGGGCGCGCACGGCAACCACCGTGCCCAGCAGATTCGAGAAGGAGTCTTCCCAGGAGAAGGCGGAGGGGAACTCCGTCGGCAGGCCGACGCACTTGAAGCCGAACCAGGTGAGGATCTCATGCCAAGTCGTCATCTTGTAGGTCAGGTACGGCCCGACGGCTAACGCCATCTCCTGGGCGGTCCGGCTTCGCTGCGTCTCGGGGAGGCTGTCCCAGTCGGGCGGATAGGAGAATTGAATGTAGTCTCTCGACCGGTCAACGGCCAGCTTATAAGAGAAGCCGGAGTCATGTTTCATCAGGTGCCGATAGGTCTGCGTGGCCAGGTACGCGGTCCAGTCGGTGGCGATCCGCAGATGCGCGATATCGACGTGACCGCCCCGGCACGCGTACGCGATGCCGTCTCTCTCCATAGGGCGGTAGTAGTAGCCGTGCACGCCCAGGTCCTGGCCAAGCCACGGTGTGCCCACAATGGCGGCGGGATACGACCCAGCCCGCATTCTCGGTGGCCGGTTGAATCCTTCACGGATCGTCTGGTTCGCGGGGCTCGACAACCCTTTGTCGGGCAACAGCCGGCATCCGGTCGCCGCCCAGATCGGAAGTAGAAGACCGACCCAGTACAGGGTCCAACGCTTGTTCCCTTGCTTCATGGCGAACCCAAACCCACAGCCACGATAGCACGGTCACGCCGCGAAGTCCGTGCACAGTCCGTTTTGCACGTCACCTGGGTCATCCGTGGCGAGACGCCCAGGTGCACGGACGTTACAATGGGGTGTCATTGTAACGCGTGGGGGCGGAGGTTCCACCAAATTGGGGCGGGCCGGCGGAAAAAAACTGCGCGAACAGCGCCAGGTGGGCAAGTCCCTTGTTGGGGGCCTTTCAAAAGCGGATCCGGCCATTGATTGGCGCGATCCGCGTGCGGCGGGCCTCCGTCCTCATGGGTCGTGTAGTCAAACTCAGGGTACAGGGCCGTCGCGGCCCGGCGCATGTCTTTCATCAGGATCGGGAAGTGCTGCTCGGGGCTGATTCGTTTCTTCGGCTTTTCTCCGGCATAGGCGATGCGAAGGATCTTGCCGCTCTCCCACTCGCGCGGCTGAATCTCGAGCTTCAGGGAGAAGCCGTACTGGGCCGGAACGTCGAGTGTCGGCGCGGGATAGGGCAGGGGCTCGGCGCCGGGGCACTCGGGCACGTTGGGGATCAGGACCGGGTGGACCAGGCCGTCGTCCAGCCCGATATCGAAATTCCTCTTCCTCATGGCCACGAACGCCGTGATGTTCCCGGTATACCACACACCTTTCATGGACTCGCTGGCCCGCTTGCACACGGCCGCCGGCTGGACGCCCAGCTTCGCCAGCTCCTGGTCCAGGGCGATCTTGACGGCCTCCTCATAAGGATGCTCCGAGTCCTGCAGGGCGTGCACCGCGACGACCGTGCCCAGCAGGTTCGAGAACGAGTCTTCCCACGAGAACGCGGAGGGGAATTCCGTCGGGATCACCATGACCTTGAAGCCATACCACGTGAGGATCTCGTGCCAGCTCGTCATCGTGTAGGTCAGGTACGGCGCAGCGGCCAGGGCGATCTCCAGGGCGATCGCGCTCCGCCGCGCCTCGGGGAGATCGTCCCAGTCGGCCGGATAGGAGAACTGAACGTACTCCCTCGACCGATCCACCGCCAGCTTGTAGGAGAAGCCGAGGTCGTGTTTCATGAGGTGCTTGTAGGTCTGCGCCGCCAGGTAGGCGGTCCAATCCACGCCGATGCGCAGGTGAGCGATATCGACCTCGCCGCCGCGGCACGTGTACACGATGCCGTCCTTCTCCCACGGGGTATAGTAGTAGCCATGTGTGCCGAGGTTTGGGCCGAGGAACGGCGTGCCGATGATGGCGGCGGGATAGGCCCCGCTCCGCATTCTCGGCGGCCGGTTGAACCCTGCGCGGATGGCCTGATCTGCTGGGCGCGACAATCCTTTGTCAGGCAGCACTCGGCATCCGGCTGCTGCCAAGGTCACAAGGAGAAGGCCGGCCAAGTCTATTTTCCAGCGCTCGTTCTCTTGCTTCATAATGCACCAGACCCCCGGCCAGGAGAGCACCGTCACTTCGCGATAACCGTGCCCAGTCAGTGGTTTCGGGGAGGATTGTCGGATCAGCGAGTGATGATCTCGACCAGACCCGGGTGTGTTTTCCTGTTTGCTGCCAGGACGCGAAAGGCCTGCCCGTCATAGTTGTCGAGATCGATGGGGAAGATCTCTCTTCCGTTCCAGTCGGTCACGACCGCCCCGGCGGTCTGCGCGATCACGGTGCCGGCGGCGATATCCCACAGCTTCGGCGTGCACATGAGGGCGGCCACCAACCCTCCCCTGGCGACGTAGACCAAATGCAGGGCGGTCGTGCCGAAATTGCGGAACCGGGACTGGCGAATCAGATCGCTCGCCCAGGCCGGCAGGTTGCCCTCGAAGTGACTGTCCAAGGCGACGCTCGTCAAAGGGCTGATCTCCTCCTCGCCGGCCGAAATGCGCCGGCCGTTCAACTGGGCCTCTTCACCCTTGACCGCCGTGAACATGGACTCGGTCGCCGGCTGAAAAACCACACCGACCACCGGCTCGCCCTCCGACAACGCGGCGATGCTGACGGTGAAGACCGGGATCCCGTGGGCGAAGTTGTTCGTCCCGTCGATCGGATCGATCACCCACCAGATGGGCGGCTCTCCCATCGGGGCGCGTTTGAACATCCTGCCCTTCTCGCCTTCTTCGGCGATGAACCCGTGATCCGGGTAGGTCTCCCGGATTCGCTGGATGATGATCCTCTGGCATTGGGTGTCGGCCTGGGTGACCAGTTCGGTTTCGTTCTTCTTCATGGCCTTGACGTAGCTCATCTGCTCCATCGCATGTTGGCCGGCGAGCCTCGCGGCGACCACCGCCGTCTCCAGAATCTCACTTAAGTCTTTTTGTTCTAAGGACATAGCGTTCCTATCGCTTTCATTGACATGTTCGCAGGCACGGGATATTCTACCTCGTATATGCAGGGACGCCAACAAGTTCGAGGCAACAAACTCCTCCGACGAGCATCCGTCCGGGAGCGAACGATCGCGGCCCTGGTCGTTTGCGTCGTGGGTGCAGGCTTCGGCGGACTGTGGCTGGCGCAGCGCGTGGGCTTCGATTTCGGTGTGCTCTTCGGCCCCTGCGGCATGAAGCAGCGGACGGGTCTGCCGTGCCCGACCTGTGGAATGACCACGTGCGTGCTGGCGTTCGCCCGGGGCGAGGTGCTTACGGCCTTCTACGTCCAACCGGCAGGGGCTTTTTTGTGCGCCCTGCTGGTGGTCGGGGCATTTTTCGCTTTCCTCACGGGTGTTTTGGGCGTATATTTCGGCTTCTTTGACCGGCTGCGGACGGAACTGACGGTCAAATACGTGGTCGTCGGTCTGCTTGTGATTCTTGCCGTCGGATGGGCCGTAACGGTGGCCCGAGCCGTGGCGACACAGACCTGAGTGGCTTCCCAAACGCGATCGGTCGCGTTTGGGGGACCCAGATAGGCAGTAGTAGACTTCGGACTTCTGGAGATTGGTATGATCAAAGTGCTCATCACCGACAAGCTCGCAAAGGAAGGAATCGATCTGATCAACGCTACACAGGGCGCGGAAGCGGTCATCAAGATCGGGATCAGTGAAGATGAGCTGGCGAATATCATCCGCGATTACGATGGTCTGATCGTTCGCAGTGAAACGAAGGTAACGGCCAAGGTCCTGTCCAATCCCGGCCGGCTCAAGGGCGTGGCGCGCGCGGGCGTCGGCGTCGATAACATCGACGTGCCGGCGGCCACCCGCAAAGGCATTCTCGTGATGAACACGCCGGGCGGCAATACCCTCAGTGCGGCCGAGCACACGATGGCCTTGATGCTTGCCATGAGCCGCAACGTCGTGCAGGCGTGCAACAGCCTCAAATCGGGCGCCTGGGACCGCAAGAAGTACATGGGCAATCAGCTCAATAACAAGGTCCTGGGCGTGATCGGTTTGGGCCGAATCGGCATGGCGGTGGCCCACATGGCCCGCGGCTTCAACATGACGGTGGTGGGGTATGACCCGCTGGCGGCGCCGAAGAACGCCGAGCAGTTGGGGATCGAGGTGACGGACAGCCTGGAGCGGATCTTCCGGGAGTCCGATTTTATTACGGTTCACGTGCCCCGCAGCGCGGCAACCATCAACATGATCGGTGCGGACCAGATCGCCATGATGAAGCCGACGGTCCGGCTGGTCAATTGCGCCCGGGGCGGCATCATCAATGAGGACGCCCTCTACGAGGCCCTGGGCAAGAAGAAGATCGCCGGCGCGGCGCTCGACGTGTTCCCGGAAGAGCCGCCGAAGAACCCGGGATTTCAGAAGCTCGACAACTGCATCGTGACCCCGCACCTGGGTGCCAGCACCGTGGAGGCCCAGGTCGAGGTGGCAGTCGAAGCGGCCGAGATTCTGTTGGACGCGATCAAGGGCGGTCCTATTCGAAATGCGGTCAATGCGCCCTCGACGGGCGGCGCGATGCCACCGGCGGTAAGCCGGTATGCGGATCTGGCGCGGCGCGTTGGGAGACTGCTCAGCATAATCGTGCCCGGCAACATCAAGGAGGTCCAGGTCCAGTATCGCGGGTCCATCGCCGAGATGAGCGTCCAGCCGGCCACATTGAACTTCGGCATCGGCCTGCTGCAAAGGCATTTCGATATGCCGCTGAACATGGTCAACCTGCCGGTCCTGGCCAAGGAACGGGGCATCGGCTTCGATGAGACGAAGAACCCCGAGGCCCGAGACGTGGCGTCGAGCTTCAGCGCCACGGTCGTCACGAGCCAGGGCAAGCGAACGGTGACCGGCTCCGTTTTTGGCGAGACCCTGCTGCGGATCATCGAGATCGACGGGTTCCGCGTCGAGATGACGCCGCGAGGTACGGTGCTGGTGATCTTCAATGATGACAAGCCGGGCGTCATCGGCGCTGTCGGCACGATCTTGGGCAATCACGGCATCAACATCGGCACGATGGGCGTCGGCCAAAAGCTGGAACAGCGCAAGGCGGTCTTGGCGGTCAGTCTCGACAAGGAGCCCGATGCGGCCACCATCGAGGATCTTCGCAAGCTCGACTTCGTCAACGAACTCTACGTCGGTGGGCTGGACTGATCTTCCGTCGGATCTGCCCCGATAGGCTCATTGGCTCTCAGCTTCGCAGGCTATCGTCTGCCAATTAGGCGGTGGCATCGCCAAGCTGGGCTTGACGATGCTACCCACCTCATATCCAGAGGAGAGAGTGAAATGGCAGAGAACCTGATCATCAGCGTCAGCGGAATGCGGGGCGTGGTGGGCGAAGACCTCACCCCGATCGTCGCGGCGGAGTACGGCTGCGCCTTTGGGAGCTTTCTGAGAAGCAACCTCGATGCCGGGGGCCGGCCGTTCACCGTGTGCATAGGCCGGGATTCGCGTGCCAGCGGCCAGATGCTGATGTCGGCGGTAACGGCGGGTCTGTGCGCGGCCGGCGTCGATGTGATCGACGTGGGGCTTGTCCCCACGCCCAGCGTCGGGATCATGGTGCGCCATCTCGGCTGCCAGGGCGGAGTCATCATCACGGCCTCGCACAACCCAATCCCCTACAACGGCATCAAGCTGCTGCTGAGCAACGGCATGGCGCCGCCGTCGGCGACGGCCAACGAGATCCGCCGGACCTTCTGGGATCGGCATTTTCACTTCGCCAGTTCCGACCGTTGCGGCAGAGTATCCTTGAACGTGGAGACGGAGCGGGTCCACGTCGAGAAAGTCCTTGCCATCGTGGACGCCCAGCAGATCGCCGGCAAGAGGTACAAGGTCGTTCTCGACAGCGTCAACGGGGCCGGGGCGCCCATTACGAAGATCCTGCTGGCCGCGCTTGGCTGCGACGTGGTGGCGATGAATGAGGAGCCGACGGGGCTGTTTGCCCACGAGCCGGAGCCGACCGCGGCGAACTTGACCGGGCTGTGCTGGCGGGTCAAAAAGGAGCGCGCGGATCTGGGATTTGCCCAAGACCCGGACGCCGACCGGCTGGCCATTGCCGACGAGAAGGGCGTCTACATCGGCGAGGAGTACACCCTGGCCCTGGCGGCCCTGCAGGTCTTCTCGAAGCGGACCGGCGCGGCCGCCGCCAACCTGTCTACCTCGCGCATGATCGACGACGTGGCCCAGCGATCCGGGGGCAGCGTCATCCGCACGCCGGTGGGGGAGGCCAACGTCGCCAATGCCATGATCGAGCACAACTGCATCATCGGCGGCGAGGGCAATGGAGGCGTGATCGACCTGCGGGTCGGGCCGATTCGCGACAGCCTGGTCGGGATCGCCCTGATCCTGCAACTGATGGCCGAGACGGGCCAGACCGTCAGCCAATTGGTGCGCCAGGTCGGCGGTTACTGCATGCATAAGGACAAGTTCACGGCCGATGCGCAGCAGGCCAGGCGAATCCAGGAACTGGCAATCGCCCAGTTCGATGAGGCTGTGACGAACGTCTCGGACGGCCTGCGGCTCGATTTCCCCGACGGCTGGATTCACCTGCGCACGAGCAACACCGAGCCAGTGATGAGGGTCATCGTAGAGGCCAAGGACGAGCCCACCGCAAGGCGATACGTCCAGGCCATCTCCGACATCCGCCAGTCTGTCCTGGAGCCGGGCACAGCCTCTTGATACGCACGGTTTACTCGCGTAGAATGCGATTCCATCTGGGATGGGTGGATGGGTGTTAGCGCCTGCGCGGACGCGCGGCGGGTGCTGCGGCTCGGCTGGGAAGCGTGATCTTGAAGTGGACTTCTGCAAAATGGACATTGGGCCTATTTGGGGAAGGAAGAACCTGCTTCGCGGCTTTTCCTTCCCAAACGCTAAGCAATTGACAGAGCGTATGTTGGGTGAATTCTTCAAGGAAATCGAGAAACAGATTTCCTTGAAGAATATAGGCCCCATGTCCATTTTGCCAAAGTCCATCTTGAACAGTACGCGGGTATGATTTTGAGTAGTCATTGGACACAACAGAAACCGGTTGTTCTCGTCGTGGACGACGAGCGGGACCATGCCGACGGCATGGTGGAAGCCCTTGGCAAGCTGCCCGTCGAAGCCCTGGCGGTCTATACGGGTGAGCACGCGGTCGAGGTGCTGCGCCATCAGCGGGTCGATGTGGTTGTAACGGACCTGAAACTGGAAGGACAAGTCGACGGGCTGGACGTACTGCGAGAGGCGAAGCAGCACGGCGACCCGCCGGAGGTCATCCTGATCACGGCCTACGGCACCATCGAGAACTGCAAAGAGGCGATCCGGCAGGGGGCGTTCGATTACCTGGTCAAGCCGCTCGATGTCGATCAACTGCGGACCCTGGTGGAGCAGGCGGCGCGAAAGGCGACGGCCGCTCACTCCGGGCGGGCCGAGGCTGGGTTGGAGCAAGAATCCTTTCTGTTCGACGGTATCAAGGGCGTCAGCCCCGCCATACGGGGCATCTTCGAGGTGGTTCGCCGCGTGGCCCCGACCAACATTTCCGTCCTGATCGAAGGCCCTTCCGGCACGGGCAAAGAGCTCCTGGCGCGGGCGATCCACATGAATTCGCTGCGCCGGGATAAGCCTTTCAAACCGGTCAACTGCGCCGGGCTGACCGAGACGCTGCTGGAGAGCGAGTTGTTCGGGCACGTCAAAGGGGCGTTCACCGGCGCCAACACGGACCGCAAGGGCCTGTTCGAGATCGCCGACAAAGGGACGCTGTTTCTCGACGAGATCGGAGACATGCCGCTGACGATGCAGGCGAAACTGCTCCGCGTGCTCGAAGACGGCATCGTCACGCCCGTCGGCTCCAATAAGACGACCGTGGTGGACGTTCGGGTCATCAGCGCCACCAATCACAACCTGACGAAGCTCATCGAGCGAAACACGTTCCGGCAGGACCTCTACTTCCGGATTCGGGGTGTGAGTGTTGTGTTGCCTCCGTTGCGGGAAAGGCCCGACGACATTCCGATCCTGGCGGAGCACTTCTTGCAGGAGGCGGTCGCGGAGACCGGGTCGAAGGTCACGGGTATTACCGATGCGGCCCTGAGCGTTCTCATCGGCTACGAGTGGCCGGGCAACATCCGCCAGCTCAAGAACGCGATCCGAACGATGATCGTGATGTGCGACCGGCCCAAAATCGACATCCCGGACCTCCCGCCCGAGATCTCGCCGCGCCGGCAACTGCCGGGGGCTACCCCGTCGCCGGCGAGCCTGGCGGGCGTCTCGTTGAACGACCTGGAGAAGAAGGCAATTGCCGACACGCTGGCCCGAACGCAGGGCAACCGCGAGAAGGCCGCCAAAATCCTCGGAATCGGCGAGCGGACCCTCTACCGCAAGATCCGGGAGTACAATCTATAGCCCCCCCGTTTGTCATGCTGAGCGAAGCGAAGCATCTGGCCGACGAATGAAACCCACGCCTGTCATCGTGTTCGGCCCAGATCCTTCGGCTTCGCCTCAGGATGACAAGATCAATACCTCGCGCGGGTTCTCCCCAATCCGCATCACGTGGCGCGCGACTACCGGGAAAGTGCCGCGTTGTACACGTGCCCGACGTTGGCCTGACTCAGGGCGGTATCGAAGATTTGGATGTCGTCGACCATGCCGTCGAAGGGTTGGCTCGTGGCAAAATCGCAAGGGGCGCCGATTCGCAGGCATTCCACAACACCCGCAGGGATCTCCTGTTCCTTCATCTCATAAACGCTCTGCGGCCGTGTATCGACGTAGAGCCGGATATCGCTGACGTGGGGTTGGCTGGGCACGAGGGGATCGAGAGCGACGGCGATGTGGTGCCACTGCAGGTCGCCGACGATTCTCGTCGCCAGGGCGTAGCCTGTGCCGCAGGAGAATCGCAGTCGTCGATTTCCATCGACTTCAAGCAGCCAATGCTTGCCGGGTGTTGGGTCGCCCCAGGCCAGGATGGCTTGACTGGCCGGAGGCTTCTTGCTGACCTTGATCCAGGCGGTGATGGTACGCGGATTGCCGGCCGGGATGGACGGAAGGCCGGTGATCTCGACGGAATCATCGATTCCGTCGCAGCGCAAGGCGCCGCCGCTCGTGCCGGTCACCCATTGAGAATGGTCGCCGGGGACGCCGTAAAGGATGCCGGGATGTTGCCCGCGTTCATCGAACGCCGTGGTGCCCGCTGTCTCGTCAAGCTTCCAGTGCGCTGTGGGTGCGGCAAGTCCGGCCTTTTGCCGCCACTGACGCGCCAGCGCGGCGAAGTCCCGGAGATCGACCTTGTCGTCTTTTGGGGATGAGAGGTCACAAGCCGGCTCCCAACCCGCGTCGCCCGGCCGATCGAGCCAGGCCGAAGACAGGAGTGACAGGTCGTTCATATCCACGGCGTTGTCGCCGGTGCCATCCTGCGGGACGAAGCCGTCGATGCGGAAGGTGTACGTGCGGGTGAACCGGGTTTCCGCGCCGGGCGCCAGCGTGACCTGGAGGAACTGCTCCGGCGAGACCTGGTAGTCCGTCGTCCAGATCCCGACATAAGCCGCTGGGATTGACGTTTCGATGCACACCCGCTGCAGCGTCTCGGCGTGCTCGATGGCGCAGAGCTCGGGTCCCGCGTAGTCTTGGGGCTTGTAGACCCAGATTTTGGGAACGCTGGTTGCCTTGTCCATGAATTCGATCATATTTGCGACCCGGACCACCACCGGGTTCGCGGCAGCCACTATGCTTCTAATCGCTGCGGGCGCCTGCCAGGGACTGACGGCGGGGCTCGTCGTGAAATCGTAGGGAAAGGACAACCTCACGTTGGGTCCGACCGACCTACCACTGAAACAGAGAAAGTCGTGCAGGTACTGCTCCGTGGTGAACGCCTTGCTGCCGGTGTTGCGCAGTAGGTAGTTCAGGATGAGGCGATCGTTCTTGACGATGACATCCTCTTCCAGAGAGCACGAGTAGCCGTTGGCGCTGCCTGCGAGGGTCTGGGCGAAATGCGCCCGGTCCTGTTGCCAGGTCACGGTCGTGTGAGCCTGCTCGACGACAGGGTAGCTCGTGCTGAAGTTGTACGCGCTGCCGTCGCGGCGCAGGATGCCGACGCCGATCTTGAGAAAGGGGTCACCGCTCTTGCCTTCGTTGTAGCCGGGCGGGTCCGGCTGGAAGGCTTCCTGGCCGATGTCAAATTCCATCGGCAGACCGCCGAGATACGTCAAGGCGCCGCCGCCGACCGGCGAGTACAGGAAGTCCTGGCCGTGCAACTGGGCCCGCAGGACATTCGCCACCAGGGAGAACCGCAGGCCCTTGTTCCAAAGACACTCGCTGGATTCGGGATCGCCTACCTCGACGACAAGACCACCGCTTTGCAGGAGGCGCGTCCCCGCATGGGCTGGCAGTGACTGGCCGGTTGCCCTCTCCGTCTCAAGGGCCAACAGGATCGATGCCGCGACGACCCAAATGGACACGACTCTCGACATGGCCACAATTGTACCAGATGGGGGCAACTCCTGCAACTATTAGCACATTTCGCAAGTCCCACGACGAGGCGGTAGAGATTGCCGCGCTTCGCTCGCAATGACATACAATGCCCGTAATGTCATTGCGAGGAGGAGGAGCGCAGCGACAAAGCAATCTACCACCGCAAGGTCGGGGAATTCGCCAAATGCGGTGCCAGAGACGGGCAGTCTGAAAAGAAGAACGCCGCTGGCCCCGAGGGGATCGGGGCCAGCGGCGCATCGTTGTCGAAGACGTTGTTCTATGTGAATTCTTTGTATTCGCGGTCCTTGAGGATGCCGGGCTGCGGGACGGGGTACTTGCCGTCGGCGTTGGGCCGCAGCGGGGCGGGCGAGTCCATCGTGAATTTGTCCACGTCCGGCGCCATTTCGTGCGGGCAGTTGAGCATCTGCTCGTAGGTCACGGTATTGCCGGTATGGGCGGCCATGCGGCCCATCGACGTGACCAGGCTGGCCTCAGCGCCGCGCTTGGCCTCGTTGTAGGGCTTGTTGTTGCGGATGGCGTCGATCAGGTCATCCCATTCGAGTTGGTATGGGCTCTTCTCCGGCTGCGGATACCGCCAGATCGGCTCGGCGCCTTCCATGAGTTGGGTCTTGAACGTGCGGACCTTGCCGGGAGTGTGACTGTTCGTGGTGATGATGGCCGAGCCCTTGGTGCCGTGAGCGAAGCTCGAGAAGGCGGCTGTGCAGCCGTCCATATTGCGGCCTTGGTAGAAGAGCTTCGTGCCGTCCGGATACGTGTATTCGACGTCGTAGGTGTCAAAGTTCTGGTCGAGCGAGTCGCCGCGGTAGTGCCGGCCGCCGAGGGCGTGAGCCTGGATGGGCCAGGCGCCCTTCATCCAGGAGCACTCGTCGATCTGATGGATATAGTAGTCGCTGTAGCAGCCGCCGCTGGCCCAGATCCAGCTATGGAAGGTGCGAATCTGCCAGAGCAAGTCGCTGAGGCTGGCGGGCTTGCGGCTGGCGGTGGCGGACCGACCGCTCATGCGATAGCCGCGCAGCAGGATGATCTCGCCGATCTCGCCGTCCTGGATGCGTTTGAGCAGTTCCTGCCGGCCGTGGCAGTGACGGACCATCAGGCCGACGCCGACCTTGAGGTTCTTCTTGTCCGCCTCTTCGGAAAGCTGGAACATGCGTTTCGTCGTGGGGCCGTCCACCGTCACGGGCTTCTCCATGAACACGTTGAGGCCCTTGTCGATGGCGTACTTAAAATGGACCCAGCGGAAGGCCGGCGGAGTGGCGAAGATCGCTACGTCGCCCTTGCCCAGGCAGTCCATCGCCTTCTGGTAGCCGTCGAAGCCGATGAATCGGCGATCCTCCGGCACGTCCATCTTATCGGCGTGCCCTTTCTGCAACTCCTTGTAGCTGCTCTTGAGCCGGTCCTCGAAAACATCGGCCAGGGCCACGAGCTTAATGGGGCCGTTCTTGACGGACAGGGCATTGTCAGCGGCCCCGGTCCCGCGGCCGCCGCAACCGATCAGGACGACCTTGATCGTGTTGTTCTCCGCCGCGTACATGCGCGACGTGATCCCGGCTGCCAGGACCGAGGTGGCGGCGAGTCGGCCGGTGTTCTTCAGAAAGTCGCGGCGGGACGTGCTTCTTTGCGTGGGTTCACTCATAGCGGGTCTTCTCCTACTTCGATGGTTGTTACGGATGCTGTCCTGGATCTCCAAGTCACCATCTACTCCTGGCCCGGCGGCTTGCCCGAGCCCCATAGCCTCATTATCGCCCTGACGCGGCGCGATACAAGCACTTTCTTCAGGTAAGACGCTGGAAGGGGAGCGCCTATTTCACCGATCCTGTTGTGACGGCGCGGGAGCGGCCCTATAATCCCAAGGGCAGGATGGAGAATGATATGACCGATCGTCTCAAGCTGCTGATGGTAGCCTGTCTCCTGTGTGTTTGTTCGGTTGTCACTGTCGGCGGGCAGATGGGGCGGGTCCCGATAGGCTCTGAGTCGAATCTGTTCGTCTGGAGCGACACCTGCAACGTCTACGTGCTGCGGGACGGCGACGCCGCTTTGCTCATCGACCTCGGCGACGGTAGCGTGCTCGACCACTTGGGCGAAATCGGCGTGCGACGCGTCGAGTGGGTGCTGTTCACACATCATCATCGCGAGCAGTGCCAGGGTATCGCCAAGCTGGCGGGATGGAAACCGCAGGTCGCGGCTCCCGAGATCGAGCGGGCCTTGTTCGAAGAGCCGGCCCGATTTCGCAAGGCTAAGCCTACGCTGGGCGACGCGTACACGGTGCACGGGGCCAGCTACGTCCGGCCGCCCCTTGAGCCGGTCCGCCTGGATCGCACCTTCAAGGATCTGGACGTTTTCACCTGGCACGGCCGGGAGTTTCGTTGCCTCGACACGAAAGGCAACAGTCCCGGCGCCATGTCCTACCTGCTGAAGCTCGGCGGTCATTGGGTTGCATTCAGCGGGGACGTAATGCTCGACGGCGCCAAGATGCACACCTGGTTTGACACCGAATGGGATTACGGCTTCGCTAAGGGACTCTATGAGTTGATTAGCTCGGTCAGCCTGCTCCAGAGCTACGACCCGGCGTATCTGCTACCCTCGCATGGCGAGATTGTGGACCGGGCGGTGGGGCAGTTGCAGGAGTATCAGAACAAACTCCGCCGGTTGGCCAAGTTGTACGTGCGGGGCTACGCGATTGACACGTTCGGTGCCGCAGACCAGGACACGGTGTCGAAACCGACGCCAATTCCGGACATCTGGCAGGTGACAAAGCACCTCTACAAATTCAAGAAGAAGGACTTCTGGCCCAACTTCGGGATTCTGATCTCCGACAGTGGCCACGCCCTGGTCTTTGATTGTGGGTTGATCGGCCGGGACTTGCTCGCGCGGTCGCTGGCCGCGCTGCAGGAGCAGCTTGGCCTCAAGAAGATCGATGCGGTCCTGATTACGCACATGCACGGCGACCATTTCCTCGACGTGCCATACCTGCGGGACAAGTGGGGGTCCCAGGTCTGGACGCTCAAGGATGTCGCAGACGTGTGCGAACACCCCGAGCGGTATGATTACGCGGCGATGATCCCCGCGTATCAGGCGGGATTCGACTCGCTGCACGTCGATCATGCGTTCGAACGCGGGGAGCGGTTCGAGTGGGAAGGTTACACGTTCACCGTGGACTGGATGCCGGGCCAGACGGAATTCGGCTGCTGCATCCACGGGCAAATCGACGGCCGGCACATCGCGTTCACGGGCGACAACCTGTTCGGCGACTCCTCTGACCCGCAGCAGACTGGCCACGAGGCCGTCGTCGCGCGCAATAGCGCCATTTTCGAAGAAGGCTACCTCTACGGCGCCGAGCATCTCCAGAAGCTCCGGCCGGACCTGATCGTGGCGGGACACTCCTGGGTCATCGACCGGCCCCAGCAGATGATCGAACGCTTCGCCGCATGGGCCCGCGAGATTCGCGACGTGTACAAGAGCCTCAGTGCCGAAGAGGACTATCGGTACATGTTCGACCCGTACTGGGTCCGGGCCGAGCCGTACCGGGTTCCTGTCACGACCGGCCAGACGGCCGAAGTGACCCTGCACGTCCGCAATTTCCTGTCACGGCCGCAGAAGCACCGCATCGAGGTGCAGGCTGTCCGCGGCGTCAGTGTCGAGCCGGCTTTGCTTGAGAACTCAGTCGGGCCGCAGTCCGCCGAGGAGTTCCGGCTGAAGGTGAGCACGACGCCCGATTCGAAGCCGGGCGTGTACCTGGTTGCCTTTGACGTGACGCTCGATGGCAAACGCTACGGCGAGTGGTTCGATATGATTGTTTGCGTGGACCGGGAGACTGACGGGCGGATGCCGTATTGAGCAAGGCCTCTCCCGAATTCTCTCCTCGACGTCACCGCACTCGAATCGGTGGGCATCATGGTCGATCCGGCCCGCAAAACCCTCCGCCGACTCCCGGCCATCCCCTTGAAGTGGGAAAGCGGTGGCAGGGAGGATGGGCCTTGGCCCATGCGGGGAGTCTCAATAATCAGAGGCTGTCCCCCCAATAATCCGGGGTAATCCGGCAATCATTGCCTCAGCACACCTACCACAGCGCCCAAGGCGAAGTCCTACGTGGCACCTTGATCTGAGCCTTAGCGCTGGGCGCTGACTTGTTTCCAGCCTCATCCACAGCAACCACAACGTAAGTGAGCTTACCTCTAACCGGATCCGGATCCGCCCATTGCACCCCAGGTCGGCGACGATCTTCATCCTTCATCACCTTTGCAACCGCCTTGCCATTCCTGAGGACTTGATAGTATGCCACCTTCTCTTTGAGGCCCGTCTTGGCCTCACGCAAAACACGACCCCAACTCAATAGCGGCCGATCCCGGCGGAGTTCAACCGTGAGTCTTTGGACAGATTCTGGCGGACAGTGATCCTCATACATGTTGTAGTAGACCCCGCCAACGGTTCTACCTGTAGAGACGTCCACTTGACTCACCTCTATTGATCCTCCCGAATGTGGAGGCGCCCCGTCCGGCACGTTCACTCTCAGTTGCACCTTCCGTTCGTCACCCAATTTCAGCACAAAGGGTTGGTCGGCTGGCATGCCCTCCAGAGACCATGTCCATCCCGTCGGGAGACGGTCTTTGACTTTGAGTACGAACTGCCGTGGCCAGGGCTGCAATCCAAAGCCCGTTGTCCCACCCGTGCCCGCAGTGAACGCAAGCGTCGCCCGCTGTCCTTGACGTTGAGCAATCACCCAAATGTTAGCGACGGCGATGTTATTGTCTTCGGGCGGCGCCACGGTGGGGCTGCGCGGGGAATCGTCTTCGTGGTACAACACCACACCGATGCACCAATGTCCGTCCGAGGGATTGGGCGGCAGTCGACGCCAGAGCGTGGATGCGATTGCCGAACCGTTGGGAGGGATTTTCACGAAGTCCCTGCCTATGAAATTCGCACCATCAGGGAACACCAAGCCCGTGCTGGAGTTTCTGTAATAGAAATTGACTCCGACATTCATAGCCCAAGCCGCACTCTTATTGTGGACGATGGCTTTCAGAGTGTTATCTTCGCCATAAACGGGGGCATCAATGACGGAATCCTCATCATTGTCGATATAAATGTCAGGGCTTGTCCACCACTCCGTACAGGGAGAGGGAATGCTTCCGTCATCGGCATCGCAGTCTTTGATCCAAACGTCCATTGGCACAGGAGCAGCGCCGCCGGGAATCGTACGGACGGCCCATGCGCCAAAACGCTCGGTCTTGGGCTCGTCGTTCTGGCCACCATCCTCCATATCTTGGGCCATAGCATTACTTTGATTGGCGGGCCATTCCGTTCCTGTCCAATACTCTCGGACCATCCCCGCGAAAGGTGCTGGATCCCGGCAGATGATCCTATAGCCACCGTAGAGGCTCCAGAACTCAGTATCGGTGCAGTCGTATCCGCTATTGCACACACTGCCGTCCGGACTCGCGCCCGAAGGTAATCGCCAATCCTGATATCCCGCATATCTCAGGAAGGAGAGATTGTCCGCCCAATTTTTTGCCGCCTCCCAGTCCATAATCTCTGTAGGCTCTGGCTCTTTGAGCCACATGAGACCCTTTTTGGGATCGGTGATTGTACCATCCCCATTGTCTATGAGTTGGGAGTAAACAATGCCATCCATCCCGAGCCGAACCAATAACAGAGTCCCAATGCATATTCTTAAGTACAGCCGCCGGTGTCCAATGCTCTTCATATCGAATCGCTCCTATTCCCTGTATTGTTGGTTTCGTCGTAATGCTCCCGTCTTCCGTGAAATGGTGCCAAACCTGCCCAGCTTCGGGGCAGAGAATTAAAGGTGTCAGGTACATTTTTTCTCCTGCTCATTTCTCCTGCTCATCCTCCTACCTCCGAGTCGCAATCTTCAATATTCACTATGACGGCAGTTGACGGCAAAGGCAAGAGAAAAAGGCGCCTTCGTGAGGATTTTTTTTCGGATTCATCACGGGGACACCGAGCACGCAGAGCAAGAAGTTAACTGGCGTGATTTCAAGGATTTACGTCTCGGTGCCCCTCGGTGTCTCTGTGGTAAGATTCATTCGGGTTCACAACGGAGGCACCAAGAACAGAGAGCGGCGGGACGCCGGGGAAGGTAATCGGTAGCCGGCAGTCGGTAGTCGGCCACAAATCCCTGTCCAGTAAGGCTTTATCGATCCGCAGATTGCCGCGCTGCGCTCGCAATGACATACGGGAATCCGGGCCCATCGGCGCCTTGGGTGGTTTCACAGGCCGTATCTCGGATCTCGTTCTTACCTCTGTGGCCCTCTGGACCACGACTTGTTCAAATCTTGTCTTCCCGCGAAGATTTCCGGAGGTACACCACGCCAGTCGTTGAAAATCAAAGAATTATATCTCGCGCCAAGACACCAAGATCGCCAAGGAAAAGAGCATGGCGGGGGGTATCTTCTTGGCGTTCTGGGCGGCTTGGCGAGAGGATCAGTTTTAGTTGCGGCCGAGCGCCGCGGGGCCGCGCTGCGCTTTTCGTGTCCTTCGTGGTTTCGACGGCAAAATGCTTGCCAAAAGAAACACGATGTGGCGCCTTCTCCGATTAACGGGCGGAGGTTGTGTTGTCGGAGGGGGCTTTGGTGGACAGTTCCTTCAGGTACTGCTGGTACAGCGTGATGGCCTGCTCGTCGGAAATACCCGTTGCGATGACGAGCCGTGTGCGGGCTTTCGCGGTTTCGCCGGCTTTCAAGTCGCGGCCGAAGAGAGCTATATAAAGCGAGTAATGGCTTTCACCTTCGTAGGGCGTCGCCACCGCGAAGCAGTCCTCGGGCGGGGCCATCAGGACGGCGGCGAGACCGCCCGGGGTGCCGCGTCGCAGGCCGATAGGGGCCGCGAGATGCGGCATGATCGTCCAGCTCACCGGGTTAGGTTCAAGTCCCCACCGGCCGTCCCGGATGATCGGCACGACCTGCTTATCTCGGGGGAACATCTGCCAGTCGCCGTAGGTCTTCTTGGCCGGCAGGAGGCTGGGCTTGCCTTGTGCCTCCGGGCTCTCTTGGACGTAGACGCAGGGCGTGGGAAAGGCTGCTTCGAAATACGATGCCAGGAACGATTCGAACTTGCTCACGTCCTGATGGGCCGTGACGGTGGTTTCGACGTCAATGGTCTGTGGGTCTTTCCAGCGATAGAGGGCGGTCATTTCGAAGGGTCGATCCGCCGCTTCGGGCCACGTGACTTGGGCAGCTCCATCCGGCAACAGCTTCGCCGTGCTGGGCCAGTCCCAGGCCCCCACGCCGTAGCGCTTGTTCGTCGTGAAGACCCGGTAGTAGCTCAGGATGCCCATGCTCCGATCCAGCCTTGCCCCGGTGGGAACATAGGTGACGGACGACAAGCCCTGCGACTTGCCGCCTTGTCGCAGAGTCCCGCGAAGCACGCCCGTGTCGAACGTGTATTCGCCTTTGTCGTTCGGGACGAATGTGAGCTTGCGTGAGGTCTCTCCACCGACGCCTATGCCGGCGAAGAATGCCATCGCAGCGGCAACCAAAGCCCCAATGAACCTATGGCGTGACGCGGGATTAGCAGCCATATTGCCGCTTTCCAATGATTACTTTTTGTCGTCTTTCGGCAGCTCGCAGGCGACTCGGAAGCCGACGGAGTCGATCTGCGGCAGCCACCATCGGCTCTTGGGGATCTGGGGGTCGTTCATACGCCACCAATCTTCTTCGAAGCCGCGGGCCGCACAGCGTAGCTCGCCGGCCGGACTGTCGTGGAAGCCACCGCGGGCGACGTGCACTTTGCCGTCCTTCGGGCCCGTCGGGTTGACCGTCTGCTTTTCCTTGGCCGCCTCTTCGTAGGCGGTCGGACTGTAGAAGTCCTGGACCCACTCGCGGACGTTGCCCTGTACGTCATAGAGACCCCAGGCGTTCGGCTTTTTCGTCCCTACCGCGTGCGGCTCGACGTTGGCGTTCCCGTTGTACCACGCATAGTCCTTCAACCCGTCCGCGTTATCGCAGACGCCGAAGACGCTGGTCGTGCCGGCCCGGGCGGCGTACTCCCATTCCGCTTCCGTCGGCAAGCGGTACCTCTTGCCGGTCTTCTGGGAGAGCCATTTGCAGAAGGTCGTGGCGTTGTGCCAGGTCATGCCGATGGCCGGGTGCTTCTTGCTGTAGCCCATCGTCATATCGCCGTAGACGGGCGTCGGACCGGTGATCGCGTTGACGCCTGCGGCGTTCTCGGCCTCGGCCTTCTGGGCCGCCTGCTCTTCAGCGAATTCCTTCTTCGCGGTGCCCGTCTCCTGGTAGTAAGCCAAGAACATCTCGAGCGTGATCTCGGTTGTGCACAGGTAGAAGGGACTCAGTTGCACCTGGTGCTGAGGACCCTCATGTGCCACACGGTCGGCCTCGCCGGCGGGGCTGCCCATCATGAACGTGCCGCCGGGGATCAGGGCCATGTCGAACGTCAGCTTCGAGCCGTCTTTCGTCGTGACGGTCTCGGTATACTTCTTCGGGAGCTTGCTCTCGGCGGCCGGGGTGGTGGCGACCATCAGCATGCCGGCACAGAAGGCCCGCAGAACGGTACACGTCAGTACGCTGCTTCGATTCACTTGCGGTCTCCTATAGAAGAGTCTGAAGTTTGAAGGAATGTAGGGTGGGGTCTTACCCCACGCGTAAGGTGCGCATCGCGCGGGGAACCGCGTGGGTTAAGAACCCACCCTACCGTTTGCTTTAGATCAACTTCGTTTGTCCGGGGACGAGCGTTGGGTAACTGCCGCCGGCATCCAGTTTCACGGGTGGCTCCATGCCATCGTGACAATCCTCGGGCTTGGGGTCGTAAGAGAAGTCCGACTGTTTGATCTGCTCCATCGTGACTTCCTTGCCCGTGTAGCAGGAAATCTGGCCCATGATGCCGGTCATGGTGCTGGGGATCATGTACTCGCCGTTATTGACCGGTTTGCCGCCGCGGATGGCCGCGAAGAGGACGTCGTGCTCTCTCTGGTACGGGTCGCACTTGCCGGTCCAGCGCCAGGGCTTCTCGCCCGTGATGCGGCAGCCCATAATGTCCGCTTTGCCCTTGCTGCCGAAGATCGCGCTGGAGTACTCGTCGTAGCATCCGGTCGTGGTCCGGCAGAAGGCGTAGATCCGCACGCCGTTGGCGAACTCGTAGATGACGGAATGATGGTCGAACACGTCGCCGTACTTGGGCTCGATCATCGAGGACCGCCCGCCCAAGCCGTGACACTTCACCGGGACCTGATTGTGCATCACCCAACTGGCGCGGTCCAGGTTGTGCACCAGCGACTGCACCACGTCGTCGCCCGAGAGCCAGCGGAAATGGTACTGCGTGCTGCACTGCCACTGGACCTCGGACAAGCCGGGCTTGCGGTCGATGATGACGTACGGGGCCCGGAGGAAGTTCTCTTCGATCGAGATCACGTCGCCGATGGCGCCGTCGTGAATTCGCCGCACGGTCTCGGCGTAGCCCGTGTGATAGCGGCTGTGCAGGCCGGAGACAAGGCACAGGCCCTTGGTCTTGGCCAAGTCGGCAGCCTTCTGCATCGTTTTCATCCCGGCCGGGTCGATGCCGTGCGGCTTCTCGACGAACACGTGCTTGCCCGCTTGGATCGCCGAGAGGGCATGGAACGGGTGGAACTTGGCCGCGTTGGCGATCACCACGACGTCCGAGGCCTCGATAACGTGCTTATAGCTATCGAAACCGGCGAAGCAGTGGTCGTCATCCGCCACGACCTGGTCGCCTCTTCCTTGTTTGAGGAGCTCGCGGACCGCTTTGACGCGGTCCATGAAGATATCGCACATCGCGACGAGACGGGCGCCTTTGTCCGCGGTCAGGGCCTGACTGGCGGCACCGCTGTTGCGGCCGCCGCAACCGATCATCCCGACGCGGATGATGTCGCTGCCACCGGCATACGCCCCGATATTCAACGCCCCCAATGCAGCGGCTGAAGCCACTCCGGTGGACGCCTTCAGAAAATCACGTCGCGTCGTCCCTGCGTCTGTGACCAATGTGTTCGACTGTGCCATACTGCCTCCTGTTGAGGATTCTTGATTTGTGATTTGCGATTTCCGATTCACCGATCAACAGTCAAAAACCAACAATCTACCATGGGTTTCGCCATAGTACCGGGAATACCCTGCCAATACAAGTCACACTTTGGAGAGTCAGACGTCCCCGAAATCCTTGAAATTGCGGCAAAACGCCAGTATCGTGTCGGATTATGGAACGGCACGTTCGAGTATATGCTGATACTGGAGACCTGCACATGAGACGCTGTTCTTTCTTGGATCTGTGGGGAACGACATTGAGACCCGTGAATGTCATTCTGTTATGCCTGGCGACGGGACTTCTGTCCGGGGTAGCGCGTGCGGCCGGGCCGGACCTTATTGTCTTTGATGGGAAGATCGTCACGGTCGATTCCGGCTTCTCGGTGCACCAGGCGATGGCGGTCGAGTCCAACCGGATCGTCGCAATCGGCAGCAATGCGGACATCTTGAAGCTTAAGACCGATCAGACCGAGATGCTGGCTCTCGGCGGTAAGACGGTCCTGCCGGGCCTGTTCGACTCCCACACGCACCCGGTGGATGCGGCGATGACCGAATTCGACCACCCGATCCCCGACCTGGAGATCATCCAGGACGTGCTCAACTACTTCAAGGGCCGGGCCGAGGTGCGGGAGGACGGCCAGTGGATTGTCCTCCAACAGGTGTTCATCACGAGACTCCGCGAGCAGAGGTACCCGACGAGGGCCGAACTCGACCAGGCGGCCCCGAAGAACCCGGTCGTCTTTCGCACGGGTCCTGATGCCTCGGTCAACACGCTGGCCCTGAAGCTCAGCGGTATCGACAAGGACTTCCGCGTCACCGACGGCGGCCCGGGATACATCGAGAAAGACCCAAGGACGGGTGAGCCGACCGGGATTCTGCGAAGCTGCACCCGCTACCTCAAGATTCGCGAGCCCGGCCGCAAAGCGACGGACCGCGACCGCTACGAGCGCGTGTTGGCACTGTTCAAGGATTATAGTTCCGTGGGCATTACGGGCATCTGTGACGGCGACACGAGCCAGGGAGATCTCGATCTCTATCAGCAGATGCTGGCGAAGGGCGAGCTGCCTCTCCGTATCTGCTCACAGTATCACGTCGAAACGATCGGTCCCATCGAGCAGATTGAGGACAACATCCGCAAAGTGGCGCAGAATCCGCTGCGGCAGGGGGGACCGATGCTGCGCGTCATCGGTGTCAAGGTCTACTTAGATGGCGGTATGTTGACGGGCAGCGCCTACATGAGCCGGCCGTGGGGCGTCAGCAAGACTTACGCGATTGACGATCCCAATTACCGGGGTGTCTTGTTTATCCCCAAGGAGCGGCTGGTGCCGATGGTGCGGACCGCCACCGAGTGCGGCCTGCAATTCACCGCCCATACGGTCGGTGACGGAGCGGTCGAGACGTTGCTCGACGCTTACGACGAGGTCAACAAGACGATCCCCATTCGCGACGTGCGCCACTGCATCACGCATTCCAACTTCATGAGCCGTGAGAGCGTGGAGAAGGCGGCCCGGCTCCATGTGTTCCCATTGATTCAGCCCGCGTGGCTCTACCTGGACACCAGGACGCTCGTCGGCCATTTCGGCTATGACCGTCTGCGCTGGTTTCAGCCGCTCAAAAGTCTCTTCGAGGCCGGTGCGCTCCCGGCCGGCGGCTCCGACCACATGCAGAAGCTCGGGTCACTCCGCTCGAACAACTTTTACGATCCCTTCCTGGCCATGGGGACGACTGTCACCCGCCGGGCCAGATGGTACGAGGGACAACTGCACCCCGAAGAGGCCCTCAGCCGCGAGCAGATGATCCAATTCTATACGATCAACTGCGCCCGGGCTTTGTTCCAGGACAAGTACGTCGGCTCGCTGGAGAAGGGCAAGCTCGCCGATTTCATCGTCCTCGATACGGACCTGCTGACGTGTCCGGCCGATGCCATCCGGGACGCCAAAGTCCTGCGCACCTACATGGACGGCAAACTCGTCTTCCAGCGGTAACAAGTCCAAATGGCCAAAACACTGCCGCGACGGCGGGAATTCGAAGCACGAAATTCGAAACAAATTCCAATGACCCAAACGGAAGAAGACTCGAAACGAACCTCCCGCAGGGCGCCAGCGTTTTGGTCATTGGGATTTGCTTCAAATTTCTCTTCCCTTATCGCGGCGACTCGAATTTGTAGCCGATCTCGCGGACGGTGTGGATGTAGATGGGGTTGTGCGGGTCCGGCTCGATCTTGTTCCGTAGGGTCGTGACGAAGCGGTCGATGCTGCGCTCGCCGACGAACGAGTCGTAACCCCAGACGACGTTCAAGATCTCATCGCGGGTCAACGCCCGGCCCGGCCTTTTCACGAACAATTCGAGCAGCCGGAACTCCTTTGGCGATAGCGTGATCTCCTCGCCCCGGCGGGTGAACTTGCGGGCGGGGATGTCCAGCCGGTAGTCGCCGAACTCGTAAGTCTCCGGCTCAGTCTTTCGCGTCCGGCGCAGCAGGGCCTCGACCCGGGCCAGCAATTCCTTGATACTGAACGGCTTGGTCACGTAGTCATCGGCCCCGAGGTTCAGGCCGAGGATGATGTCCGACTCCTCGCCCTTGGCCGTGAGCATGATGATCGGCATGGCGAGCTTCTCCCGCCGGATCAGCCGGCAGACCTCGTAGCCGTTGATCTTCGGGAGCATGATATCCAGAACGATGAGGTCCGGCTTGGCATTGAGGGCCGTGTTCAGACCCTCTTCGCCGTCCTCGGCGGTCAGTGTCTTGTAGCCGTGGAAATCGAAGTTGTCCTTCAACGCCCGAAGCATCGTCGGGTCGTCTTCAACTATGAGCACTGTTTCCATGGTTGGCGGATGGTGCGGGGTCCCCCACGCCATCTTTCGCGTTGGGGGGGCCCTCGAATTTGTATCCGATGTTCGGGAGCGCGTGGATAAACTGCGGATGGGCGGGGTCCGGCTCCACCTTGCTTCGCAGGCTGGCGACGGCCTTGTCGATGTCTCGCACGGAGATGAAGTGCGAGTAGCCCCAGACGGTGGTGCGAATCTCGTCCTGGGTCAGGGGGCAGCCGGACTTCCGCAGGAACAGGTGCAGCATCTTGAACTCGCCGGGCGTCAGCGTGACGTCCTTGCCGCCGCGTTGGAGCGTGTGAGCCGCGAGGTCCAGTTGGCAGTCGCCGAACTCGTAGACCATCGGCTCGGATTCCTTCCGCCGCCGCAGGAATGCCTCGGCCCGGGCCATGAGCTCCTTGATGCTGAACGGCTTGGTCACGTAGTCGTCGGCCCCAAGGTTCAGGCCCAGGACGATGTCCGACTCCTGGTCCTTGGCGGTCAGCATAATGATCGGCATGTCGAGGCCCTTCTCGCGGACGTGGGAGCAGACCTCGTAGCCGTTCATCTCGGGCAGCATGATATCCAGGAGAACGAGGTCGGGCTTTTCCTTCAATGCCGTCACCTGCGCCGTCTCGCCGTCTACGGCGGTCAGGACATAGTAGCCCTTCATCTTGAAGTTGTCTTCCAGACCCCGCAGCATCGCGGGATCATCTTCAACGATCAGAACAGTTCTCATAACGGACGTACCGAAGTTGTTTCACGTTGACCTGCCGGCCCTCGGCCGCATCAACCGTATACGATAGTCGCAAACGGCCCTGCGTGTCAAACACAACCGGGCAGTAACCCAGGAACGCAAGAAGGAACAAGAGTCCCGCCCGGCTCGCGGAGGGCTTTCATTCACGCGGATTTTCCCTTGCTTTCCCGAATGACTCCCGTGAAAATAGAACAGTCAGGGGCGGGACCGGGTGCCGCCGCGCGGTGGTGGCAGGCCGCCCATGTTGGAGGTCGAGAAGAAGATGAGCGAGAAGTTCAGATATGACGTTTTCTTGAGCTATAGCGCGAAAGACAAACCCATTATGAGCGAATTGGCCCAGCGGCTGAAGGCCGATGGCCTCCACATCTGGTTCAATGAATGGGAAATCCAGCCCGGGGACATGATCGGCGAGAGAATTGAAGAAGGATTAGAGGCTTCGCGGGTCCTGGTGTTCGCGTTGTCCAGGCACACATTCGAGTCGGAATGGGGGACGTTAGAGAGACAGACCTTTCAGTTTCGCGATCCAGCCAACAGAGGGCGTCGCTTCATCCCGTTGCGGCTGGACGATGCGGAGACCAAGGACGCGCTGAGGCAATTCGCCTTTGTGGATTGGCGGAATAGGGCAAGTGAGGAATATGGCCGACTATTGGCTCAATGCCAACCGCCTTGCAGCCCAGGCGATGCACCAGTGGTGTTCGCGTCGCAGGAACAGCCGCTGCACAGACCGGTCTCTTTATGCCACCCGGACGCCGTTACCAGTGTGGCGCTCAGCGCCGATGGATGCCGCATCTTCTCGGGTTCTTTGGACAGGATAGTCCGTGTTTGGAGCCTTGAAGAAGGGTGTTGCATTGCTGCACTCGAAGGCCACACTGCCTACGTTCGAAGCGTGGCACCAAGTGCGGATGGTCACCGCGTCCTCTCGGGCGCGGCAGACAGCACGGTTTGCTTGTGGGACATCGAAAAGCGACAATGCATCGCTGTTCTCCAGGGTCACACGGCCGCTGTCAATAGCGTGGCGCTCAGCGCTGATGGCCGGCGTGCTCTGTCGGGAGCCGCTGACAAAACGCTCCGTTTGTGGGACCTTGAAAGGGGACGGTGTATCGTCTGCCTCGAGGGCCACGGTGCCTACGTCAATAGCGTGGCGCTCAGTGCCGATGGCCGGCGCGCTCTGTCGGGTGCTGCCGACAACACCGTCCAGTTCTGGGACCTCGAAAGGGCGTATGCCATTACTTTCACGGGACACACAGCGGCCGTCAATAGCGTGGCGCTCAGTGCCGACGGCCAGCGAGCCCTCTCAGGTGCCGCCGATAGTACGGTTCGCCTATGGGATCTTGAGAGGGGATGCTCCATCGCGACTCTTGAGGGTCACACGGCCGCTGTCAATAGCGTGGCGTTCAGTGCCGATGGCCAGCGTGCACTCTCGGGCGCAGCCGACAACACGGTTCGCCTGTGGGACCTTGAAAAAGGAGGTTGCCTCGTCACCCTTCAAGGTCATACAGCTTATGTCAACAGCGTGGCGCTTAGCACCGACGGTCGGTATGCGCTCTCGGGTGCTGCTGACAACACGGTTCGCCTGTGGACGCTTGGCCAAGCCGAGAAGAAGGATTCTGCTGTACCGCCGGTGAGCGTGAGGTACACAAACGCGAAAGTGCTTCTTGTTGGGGAGAGTGGTGTGGGCAAGACAGGACTGATGCACCGCCTAACTCAGAACTGCTTCAAGGGCAGCATCTCGACCGATGCCATCTGGGCGACGCGACTGGCCCTGCCCGATGCGGGCGGCCCAGCAGGTGTCAAGCGGGAAATGTGGCTGTGGGATTTTGCCGGCCAGGCGGACTACCGGCTCATCCACCAGCTTTTCATGGACGAAACCGCCTTGGCCGTGTTTGTCTTCAACCCCCAGAGCGAGAATCCGTTTGAAGGATTGGGGTCGTGGGATCGTGACCTGCAACGAGCGGCCCGCCGCAGATTCAACAAGTTGCTGGTGGCCGGACGCATTGACTGTGGCGGTTTGATGGTCAGCCGTGACAGCATCGAGCGATTCCGCCGGGAGCGTGGATTCGCCGAATACATCGAGACCAGTGCCCTGCAAGGCACCGGCTGCGACGAGTTGTGCGATGCCATCCGGCGCCATATCCCGTGGGATGAGATCCCCTACACAGCCTCGCCTCGCATTTTCAGGTTGCTCAAGAACGAGATCGTGAAGCTCAAGGAGGAAGGCATCGTCCTCCTCCGCATGGGCGAGATCAAGCAGAGACTTGAGATGCGACTGCCGGCAGAGAACTTCACGGTGGAGCAGTTGCAGGCTGTCGTGGGGTTGCTCGCCGGCCCGGGAGTCGTTTGGCAACTGGAGTTCGGCGACTTCGTCCTGCTCCAGCCCGAGCGCATCAATTCGTACGCCGCCGCCGTCGTCCGCTCGGTCCGCGCGCACATGGAAGAGATCGGCTGCATTGCGGAAGAGGACGTACTGGCCGGCAAGCTTGATTATCAGGACATGAAACGCCTGCCGCACGACGAAGAGCAGATCGTACTCCGCGCGATGCACCAGATCTTCGTCGATCACGGCCTATGCCTTCGGGAGCACACGGAGAAAGGTACGCTGCTCGTCTTCCCCAGCTACTTCAAGCGCGAGCGCCCAGAGCAGACAGGCCACCCAGCCATCCTCGTGACGTACCAATTCAGCGGAGCGCTGGACGAGATCTACGCGACGCTCGTCGTGCGGCTTCACCACACGGCGGCCTTCGACAAAGACCAGCTCTGGCGATTCGCCGCCGATTTCAAGACGCAAGGCGGCAAACGTCTCGGGCTGAGAATGACCAAGAAGGCGGAGGGTGCCGCTGAGATAGAAGCGTACTTCGACAAAGGCGTGCCCGAAGACACGCAGGTCACGTTCATTCGCTACATTCACGACCACTTGAAGGCCAAGGCGGTCGAAATGACGCGCGTTCGCCACTACGTTTGCTCCAACCCGCGATGTGGGGAGCCGGTTGAAAGCGCACGCGCGATCCAGAAGGCAATGGAACGCCGAGCCAAGAGCATCCCTTGTCAGTTCTGCGGCGGGAAGATCGTGCTGAGGGACCTGATCGAGGAGAAGTTTGCTTCGGAGAAACTGCAGCAACAGGTGCGTGAACTCGACCAACAAGCTCACACCAGTATTGACAACGAGAGCCGTGAATTGGCGGCCGAGGCCCATACGATGTTCATTGTTGCAGAGGCGGGCCAGATCTGGCGCCGTACGGCCGAGCCGGACTGGGGCATCGATGGCGAGATCGAGTTCAGGGATTATCAGGGCAACGCCAGCGGCAGACGACTCTATGTTCAACTCAAGTCCGGCGACTCCTATCTGCGCGTGCGCAAGCAGGACGCGGCGGAGGTCTTCAGGATCAAGGAGCAACGTTGGGCTGAGTACTGGCAACAGCAGGCGTATCCTGTAATGCTCGTGATTCGCACGTCGGATGGAGCCATTCGCTGGATGGACGTGAGTGAGTATCTCAGACGCGAGAGCCAGGGAGGCAAGAAGGCCGTGAAGCAGATCGTTTTCGAGGGCGAGCTGCTGACGGCGTGGAACCTCCTGAAGCTCCGAGAGAAGCTCCTCGACCCGCCGCCGACACCATCATGAGAGGCAGGTCACGCGTGATGAATCCCTCTGACCAATCACTCGCCCATACGGTCGGGTTTGACCTGCTTGGCGAGGAATTGGGAAGCGATCTCGAGTCTGCGATCCAGGCTGCCTTGGCGGGCGGGGCAGTTTTTCTTGGTGCCTCTACGCCGCTGGTCATCTTTCGCGAGACGCTTTCAGCCTCAATTCGCGATATCGAGTCGGACCGGCGCGGACAGCTCTTTCAGGAGTTTCTGACCAAAGGGCCGTATGAGAATGGTGGTAAGTCGCCGTTAATGAATGAAGGTATCAAGTAGGCTATGTTGCTTGAGGCCGGATCGTATAGTTCCAGTCCCCATGAAACGTGCTACGCTCCAGATTCACACGCTTCATTTCTTCGTCTGTCACCTTGCGGCCCGTCGGATACTTTCGCCGGTCCAGGCGGCAGGTCACTTTCAACCCCTTCGCCGTGGTCGTTCGCGCAATGAGTTGCACGATCGTCTCGTAGTCGCGCAACGGTTCGCCGCGCCAATTCGAGGAGAGGAACGAGAACAAGCGGTGTTCGATCTTGTTCCATTTGCTCGTGCCC